>JBFHXF010000156.1:0-4066 GCA_041599115.1 Acidimicrobiia bacterium | reverse complement strand
GGCTCCACTGAGACGATCCTCTTCCAGCCTGACAGCTCGGGCACCCTCGGTATGTACGACGGAGAGCTGACCATCGAAGACGTCGTCATCACCGACGGCATACTCGA
Organism: Acidimicrobiia bacterium; assembly: GCA_041599115.1. Lineage (GTDB taxonomy): Bacteria > Actinomycetota > Acidimicrobiia > Spongiisociales > ZC4RG35 > JACZUI01. The sequence goes on along the minus strand of JBFHXF010000156.1, from coordinate 3,959 downwards.
CGAGGTCATCCTCAAGTACGACCCTGCCGGCGGCAGCAACTGGCAGGCTGTCCCGTCCTGTGTCGGAACCGCGACGGATCCGCAACTTCCCGGCCAAGCGCTTCGCGGCTGGTGTTTCTACGACGTCGACCCGGTGCTCGCCGGGACTGCCTCCGGTCCGGCCCTCTGGGATATCACATGGAAGGTGCTCGGATGGGACGACCCGGCATGGGCGTTCAAATAACCCACAGCGCCGGCTGCTAGGTGACGATGCCAAGCTGTTGGTGCAGTTCACCGATCCGACTCATGTCGGCAGAATCGGGCTCATCAACGGACCGGTCGAAAGCGGCGAGCCTGGTCTCGAGAATGAGGACCTCTTCATAGAGGTTCCCACTCTCGATTGCCATCTCCAGGGCACCCTCGAGGACCTTGGCTGCGCCGGGGTCGCCGAGCAGATGGAGGGCCGCCCCGCGAACTCGGGCGCCGCCCGGGCCCGGCTCGACCCCTGATTGCTCGAGTTCCTCGAGCGCTTTCAGGGCTTCGGACGGGCGATCCGTGGCGACGAGGGCTCCTGCCAGTGCTATCCCGCCATCGGCCGTCCATTCCGTCTCAGAACCCCCGGTCTGGTCTCCAAGAAGATCTTCCAAAACGCCGATACCGACAGCAACCTCGCCAAGGCCGATGGAGGCTCGTGCCGTTTGGAGACGGACAAACGGAAGAAGAGCAGGCGCTTTGGTGGCAACAAAGGTCCTCTCGGCCTGTTCGAGAAGCGGCAGGGCCTCTGCGTACCGGCGCTGTCCGATCATGACCTCGGCGATGTTGGCCCGGGTCAGGGCGGCGTGAAACACGTTCCCGGAGAGTTGAGCTGCTTCGACGCTTCTCGTATACCAGTCGATCGCGCTACCCCACCTCCCCTCCAGATAATCCATGATGCCCATGTTGTTGATGATGGCCACACTGCGCTCCAGCAAACCGAGCCGCTCGAAGATCTCGATGGCGTCCTCGCCACGCCGGGGCTCGTCGCGGCCCATGACGAAGTTCGCCCAGTCGAGGACCCCATAGGCGCGGGCCAGAGCCTCCTCCTCACCGACCGATCCGGCAAGGCCGACGGCAGCAGTGGCCGATTGCAGGGCTTTGACCGCATCCCCACTGGCGGCGTGAACACTGGACTCGTAGGCAGAGAGACGGGCCAGGGCACGCACTCGATCCGGGTCTTCGGCGTTCCAAAGCGCCTTTCTGCCCAGTGTGAGGTTTCGCTTCGCCTGCACCAGGTTCCCCGAGCCGAACCAGGCCTCGGCGCGGCGCAAATGGAGGTCGGCCGAACGCAGAGGGTCGGCCCCCACCAGTCTCAGCGCCTGCCCGTAGGACTCGCGAGCGTCCTCATACTGACCGTTCAGATCCTGAACCCCTCCCAGCTCGGCCCAGATGGTGGCCACGTCCCCCGGACCGGTGCCGTCGAAAAACCGTGACGCCTCGATCGCCTTCCGATAGTGGGTGGCGGCCTCGGTGTTGGCGTAGGTCCGCCTCGCCTTTTCGGCTGCGATCCGGGCATACCTCCACACCTTTTCGTGATGTCCGGACAACGAGAAATGGTTCGCCAGCACTGCGGCCACCGCATCGGGATCGTCACCGGCCATCCGTTCGATCACCTCACCGGCACGGGCGTGGAGCTCCCGGCGGCGCCGGTAGGAGAGGCCCTGGTAGGCGACGTCGTGAACCACGGCATGCTGGAAGCGGAGTCTCTCGGAACTGTCTGAGTCGATGAATTGGTCGAGCTCGCCGACGGTCGCCTCATCAACAACGATCTCGTCCGGCTGGAGGAGGGCTTCGAACACGACCTGTCTGAAGCTGGTCCCGAGGACTGATGCGTAGCGAAGAAGCTGGCGGGTCAGTGGTGCCAGTGTGTCGATCTGGGTGGACACCACCGCGTCGAGCGAGTCGGGGATCCGGTCGGCAGTGCCGGTCTCGCGGATGACCTTGAGGATCTCGGAGAGGAACAGCGGGTTCCCCCCGGTTCGCTCGACTACCGCATCCAACTGATGAGGGCGCAGCGGCGCGGCTGCCGTGGCCTCGATTGCGATGCGTCGCATGGCGTCGGCGTCGAGGGGACGAAGCCGGACCTCACTGCCCAGCGTGTCGAACTCCTCGCTCTCCTGGCGGGCGGTGACGATTACGGTCCATGGCCTCGTCTCGGCCGCCTGACCGACCCTCTCCAGGAGCCCGAGAGAGGCCTCGTCCATCCACTGGCCGTCTTCTGCAAGCAAGGCGAACGGCCCGTCATTGATGGCCTCGAGGAGCTCGACCACTGCGTCGGAGGTTCGTTGGGGGCGGAACTGGGGATCGATGGCCTCTGTCTCGGGAGTGTCGGCGACCTCGATCTGCATGACATCGCCCAACAGCGGAGCCGCCCAGGACAAACCGGGAGCGAGGCGCTTCACCGCCCTGCGCAACGACACCGCCATCTGAGCTTGGGTCTTCCGCTCGATCCCCAGCAAGGCGCGCATCGGGTCGCGGAACGCCCAGTAAGGGTTGCTGGCGCCGTTGGGCTCCGCCTGCAGCATCAGAGTTGCCAGACCGGGGCATCGGGCGAGCACCTCGGCTATCAACCGGCTCTTGCCTATCCCGGTGTCGCCCGAGATTGTCATGATCCCACCCTTCCCCGTCTGGGCGCAGGTGGTGACGATGCCGACGATCATCTCCAGCTCGCCGTCACGACCGTGGAATGGCAGTTCGTGCTTGGTCTCCCCACGACGGGTACCGGTCTCCTCCCACACCCGGTAGGCCTGAACCGGCTCTTGTTTCCCCTTGACCAGGAACGGCTCCAGGGCCTCGGTGCGAAACAGGCTCTGGGATCGGTCGAGGACGGTCGGGCTGGCGTAGAGGGCCCCGTGGGGGGCGGCGGCCATCAACCGAGCCGCCAGGTTCACCGTGTCGCCCATCACCGTGTAGGTGCGGCGGAACTGGGTGCCGACGTTGCCTGCGAAAACATGCCCCCGGTTCGCCCCGACCTTCACCTCGAGCCCGTAGTCGTCGGCGACGATCTTCGACGCAGCCCGCAACATACGGCCCTCGTCGTCGTGGCGGCTGGTGGGCACGCCGGCAACCAGGATGATCTTTCCACCGTTGGCGTCTATGTCCGTGCCGAGAAAGCTGACGTCTTCGTCGTCGACCGCTTCTTGCACCGCCCGCACCAATGAGTCGAGGCTCTGCCCGACACTGTCGGGTCCGCTGGCAGCCAGGAGCCGATCGACGCCCTGGAACTTGACGAAGCCCACGGTGGCGATGCGATGCTCCGAGTCGGAGATTCCTGAGGAAAGCTGTCGGCGCAGTGCCCTGGGCACGAAGGATGACAGTTCTTGCTCATCGGCGCCGCTCCGGATGACGAAGCCGCACGGCGGGTGGTTCACCTTCTGTTTGCGCAACAGCCAGCCGTGGCCTTTCGATGCCCCGGTGAACCCCTCCGGCAGCACAGCCCGGACGTCCTGGCTGACCACGATCTCACCCGCGCCGGCCGTTCCCTCCATCTCGGTGGTCGTACTCGCCACCGGTCCTGTGACGATGAGCTCACGATGCGAATCACCCACTAGGTAGAAGTCGATCGAGCCGGTGTGGATCCCCGACGACATCTTCAAATGGATTCGCCCCACGGAGGTCGGCTCCTTGGAGGCCTCCCTGAGAGCAGCCCGCATCTCCACGGTGGCTGCCACTGCCTGAAGCACGTGGTCTTCGGTCTCGAACAGCAGCAGCAGGGCATCTCCGCCGAACTTGATCAGGGAACCACCCCGGGCGAAGGCGACCTCGAGCATCTGGCCGAACACCCGGTTGAGCACCACCGTGAGCTCTTCGGCTCCGATCCTCCCCCGGCGAGCCAGCCGCTCGGAGAGGTTGGTGAACCCCGAGATGTCGACAAAGACGAGAGTGCCCTCCACCGGCCGCCATAGAGATCCGGGAGCCTGCCCATCCCAGTCGGAGGCCACCCT
>JBFHXF010000155.1:0-4110 GCA_041599115.1 Acidimicrobiia bacterium | reverse complement strand
GCGGGTGACACCCGCCTCCCTGCACACGCAAGTACCGTCGCTGGAATGTCCGACCGAACCGTGTTCCGGCGTCTCGTCGAGAAAGGCTCTCACGACCACGCTGTGGTCAACGAGATAATCGACGAGGCGCTCATCTGTCATTTCGCCTTCCTACGGGAGGGTCTGCCCGTGGTCCTCCCCACCATCCATGCACGGATCGGGGACACGATCTACATCCACGGTTCCAAGGCCTCGGGAAACCTGCGCTCGATGGCGGCGGGGGTCGATGTCTGTCTGACCGCCACCCTCGTTGACGGTCTGGTTGCTGCCAGATCGCTCTTTGAACATTCGATGCGTTACCGGTCTGCGGTGGTCTTCGGCCGGACCCGCGTGGTTGACGACATCAAGGAGAGGGAAGTGGCCTTCCGGGCTTTGACCGAACATGTAATCCCGGGACGTTGGGACGATGCTCGTCGACCCACGCCGGTAGAGGATCGCCAGACCATCATCATCGCAATTCCCATCGAGGAGGCTTCGGCAAAAGTCAGCCAGGGTTGGCCCGATGATGGGGAGGAAGACCTCGATCTGGATGTGTGGGCCGGTGTCATTCCGATCTCTCTGTCCTACGGGCCGCCGCAGCCCGATCCGAGACTGCCCCCCGGCGTCGAGGTTCCCGACTACATCCGCAGTCTGGTGGCAGGGTCCTAGTTTCTGGCTCGCTGGCCGGAGTCGGTGACAATCTCCCCGTCGAGGAGGTCGAGAACGCGGTCAGCCAGATCGATCAGGGTGGTGTCGTGGGTGGCAACCACGACCGCCACATCCTCGCTCCTGGCGAGAGCCAGGATCAGATTCATTATTGATCGCCCCGTGTGGGAATCGAGTTGGCCGGTTGGCTCGTCAGCAATCAGGATCGAAGGGCGGTTGGCCAGAGATCTCGCGATTGCCACCCTCTGTTGCTCGCCTCCCGACAGTTCGTGGGGACGGTGTTTGGCCCGATCACTCAGCCCCACCAATTCGAGCAGGACGCGCGACCGCTCGCTGCGCTCTTCCCTGCTCACCCCCAGCAATCGGAGCGGAATCTCCACGTTTTCGGCGGCGCTGAGAATCGGGATGAGGCCAAAGGTCTGGAATATGTACCCGATGTTGTCACGACGCATGCGGACGAGGTCGGCGTCGCCCAGATCTGTGATGTCGACCCCGGTGACGTGCACCCGCCCCGATGTCGGACGATCCAGGCCCCCGATCATGTTCAGGAGTGTTGTCTTGCCGCTGCCAGATCTCCCCCTCAGCGCAACGAGTTGACCATGATCGATCTCCAGGCTCACCCCTCTGAGGGCCCTCACCGTGTGGGTCGGCGTCGAATAGTCGCGGGTCACCGTGTCCAGCATCACAATGTGTCCGGAGGCATCCCGGAGAGTCGTGGCCGGCTGACGCGAAAGGGGTTTGCTCATCTCGACTCCTCGCCCTCCGACCCCAACTCGCTGCTTGTCGGGTCACGGTCCGGCCAGATGTTGGCATGATCCTCATCGAGGGTCATCCTGACCCGTCTTTCCAGCTCCAACTCCTCCACATAGTGCTCGGGAAGCTGAAGACGGCCCGCCCTGTCCAGGATCACAAACTCCTCGGCAATCATCGAATGCCCGCCCTCCTCGTTGATCTCGGCGTATCGGAGCGTCTCGGTGCTGGTCCTTCCGTCACGGATCGCGACCGTTCTTGTCACGTGGCCGACAATGAATGGATCGTGGGTCACAACGATGATCGTCACGTTTTCCAGTTCGTTGACCCGTCGAAAGACGTCAAAGACTTCTCCTGAGGTCGCCGAGTCAAGTTCACCGGTCGGCTCGTCGGCCAACAGCAAGGGAGGTCGATTCGCCAGGGCGACTGCTATGGCCACCCGTTGCTGCTCGCCACCTGACAATTGCTCGGGGAGATGATCGGATCGGCTGGTCAGACCGACCACCTTGAGCAATTCCCATGCTCTGTCGCGGCGCACCTTCTTTGGCTGGTCGTCCAGCATCATGGGAAGCATCACGTTTTCCAAAGCCGAGAGGTATGACACCAGATTTCGACTGGTCTGCTGCCAGACGAAACCGATTACGTTCCGCCGGTAGTCGGTCCTCTCGGTTTCGGAAAGGGTGAGAAGGTTGTTGCCGGCTACAGACACGTCTCCGGCTGAAGGCACGTCAAGGCCGCCGAGGATGTTCATCAGTGTCGACTTCCCGCTTCCCGACGCGCCGACGATGGAGATGAACTCACCTTGGTTGACCAACAGATCCAGGCCCTGCAGTGCCACCACTTCGAGATCGTCGACTTTGTAGATCTTGACGAGGTTGTCGCAGACGACGAGGGCGTCACGGCCAAAGACGGGCTTTTCCCTGGAGGCGGCGGCCTCTTCGAGGGCCCGGTAGGTTGGCTTGTCGTGGGTCATCGCTCACCACGCCGGAGCACCCCGGCAAGATCCATGTCTCGGTTGAGATAACTGTATATAGCGCTTGCGATCACAACTGTGCCGAGCAGACCCGCTGCGACCGCTGCAATCGGACCCCAGATGATCGATGGTCCCCTGACGATGTCAGTCCCTGTGAGCGGGGTCAGGTCCAACGCCGGGCCAATCAGGAGCATCAGCACGATTCCCATGAGTGCCCCGGCCAGGGTGGCGAGGGTGGCCGGCGGCAGTTGTTCGGTGAATGTGACCCAAGTCATCTTTCCTCTCGACAGTCCCACGGCTCTGAGATATCCGAGATCGCGGTTTCGTTCGCGAGAAGTGAGGGTGAATCCAGCAACAACGGCTACCGACGAGAGGATTCCCGCAACGAGGATGGAGATCTGGGTTATCCGAAAGACTGTTGAACCGACCGGATTAGCGCGAATCGAAGTGAGTATCGAGGGACGAGAAACCAGTATTGCCCCTCGCTGTTGAGACTTCAGACTGGCGTCGAGCTCACCGGAGAGGGAATCGGAAGCACGAACATAACGTCGATTCGGGTCTACGTCGATACGTTCGTTGGCGAGACCTAAAGCCTCCCGCGACAGGATGACAAAGGGCCGACCGACCTCGAGACCGGGAAACTCGCCGCGCAGCTCCTCAACGACCACCACCACATCGAGGTGGTCGATCACCAGCGTCAAACGCTGACCCACAATCGGGGTTGCCAGCGGCCAGTCGAGCGAGACCACCGCCGGAATCGGATTCGACTCTGTTCCCACATCCTCCGGCTTGAGCTCGCGCAGCATGGAGTTGGGAAGATGAGGATCGGCGAACGTCTTGCTGTTCACGGTCTGATAGCCGGCCAGGTCGAGGCCGAGAGTCTGGATGCTTCCCCGGTTGGAGCCCCGGTCGCTGACCTGCGCCCGCAACAAGACGCCGTCCGCCGTAGCCTCGATGCCAGGCACATCAGCCAGACTCAAGAGCGGAGAGATCCTCGAACCCTCGACGGTGGGCTCGATTCGGTAATTGGCGCCGACCGTGTGCCATGATCCTTCTTCCTGCATCGACCGGACGGTGCTGCCAAGGACCGCTCCGAAGACGGCAATGGTCACACCGACCAGCAAGACCAATGGCGGCAGCTGGGCCGGAAGAGATCGTCGCGCAAGGCTTCTGAAGCCGACAAGACCGACTACTCCTCTCGCTCGGCTCCCAAAGGTCGAAGCCAGTCTGGCCGCATATGGAACGGCTCGCATCATCAGGACGCCTGCCGCCAATGCGACGAGAAGCGGGCCCGCAGCCAAAAGCGGGTCGAATCCAGCCGAGCTTCCCTCGAGTCCCCGGCGACGGATGAGCAGAATCGACCCGGCGGCCGCGCTGAAGATGGCGGCTTCAATGACCAAGCGGCGGACTCTCTTGCCCCGAAGAGGTCGGTCGGCCATGAGCCGACCGAGATCCCCGGCGGCCGAAGGCAGAGCAAGGATGACATAGACGAGCGCCAGCACTACCGCGATGGCAATAGCCAGCCATATTGGCGAAGGAGGCGGCGTCCCATCCACCAGTGTCTGGGCCGCGATCAATCCAGCCAGGGAAGCTGGGATGAAGAGAACGAGACCCTCGCCAAATCGAGCCAGCCCAAGTCGGAGGGCCGAGGCGCCGCGACCCCTGAGGAGGATGGTCGTCTTCTCACGTCGCCGCGCCGCAAG
>JBFHXF010000154.1:0-4169 GCA_041599115.1 Acidimicrobiia bacterium | reverse complement strand
GTCGCACAGCTCCCAGAGGGCGCGGGCGGTGTCATTGAGGAGATGGAGGGAATCGGTGGTCTCGTCGTAGACCGCCCAGTTCTCACTATCGGCCCGTTCCACCAATTCGCCGCGACGTCTGGGATGTGTGCTCACGAGTTCTCCTTTGCCTCCAGCTCCCCGATCTCGATGGCCAGCCCCACCAGCTGGGCCTGCGAGTGGACGCCCAGTTTGCGATAGATCCTCTGCAAATGGGTGCGCGCCGTGGCCGGGCTGATGTAGAGCCGTTCGGCGATTTCGTCCCTGCTGGCTCCTCGCGCTGCCAGGTGAAACACCTCTCGCTCCCGGTCGGTCAGGTCGGCCAGGGCGGCGTTGGCCCCTGCCCCGGCCCTCCTGCGGTCCACCAGATGTCGAAGCAAGGTTCCCAGCAGGTCGGGTGGTATCACCGCCCCTCCCTCGGATAACTCCAGGACCGCCTTCCGGACTTGATCCAGCGACGCCGATTCGGGGAGGAAACCGCGACATCCGGCGTCCACCGCCGGTATCAGATAACTGGCCGGTGCCACCACCAGTGTCGTGCCACCGATGCTGGGGCCCAGAAGGTCCTCTTCCCCGATTTCGGAGCGCCAGATGCGAATCCCTCTTTCCATCGTGTCGGGCGTGGCCGCATCTTCGATGGTGACCTCGAATTCGGGCAGGACATGTCTGATCGCCCGCGCCCAGGAGAGGTTTGCGCTTCTTATGGTCACCCGCTTGCGGTCGCTTACCACGCTCTTAGTCTTGCATGGGTCTGATGGAGCAGTCACCGAACAAGCGAACCTGGGGTGGAGGAGATCCGCTGAGCCGTGCCCTGCTCGACCTCACCGCCGGTCGCGCCTTCTCTGCAGATATCAAACTCGGCGCCGGTCTCATCGAGCTTGCCCAGCGCCACGGGCTGATCGGGATCCTCGCCGAGCAGACCGACAGCTCGCTGATCAGAGCCATTCATGCCCGCGAGACGGCAAGGGCGGGGGTTCTCAGTCGTCATCTTCACCGAATACTGGAGCGCTTCTCCGACGCCGGGTTACGGGTGGCTGTGATCAAAGGCCCGGCGGTGGCATTGCGCTATCGAAGCCCCTCACACCGGGGGTTCAGCGATCTCGATCTGCTCGTGGAAACCTCACAACTCGAGTCTGCCCTCGGCCTGCTTTCCGACGATGAGGCTGTGATGGGTCTGCCCCCAAAGAGGCCCAAGGCCGACAAGCGGGACATCGTCCTGGAGGACGCCAGCGGAGTCCGATTCAACCTGGATCTTCACTGGGATCTCTTCTCATACAAGCAGTTCATGGGGGTGGCGGAGGGTGCCACCGAAGCTGCTTGGAAAGAGGCGAAAGCCACGCCCGACTCTCCTCTCGGCCCCCTATGGGAGATCCCCGATTCGTTTCTGATTCCGTTTCTCGCGGCACATTCGGTGCTGGATCACAGGTTTCGCCTGATCTTGTTCAGGGACTTCGTCGAGTTGGCCGGACCCCGGCTCGACTGGTCTGCGGTCGAATCGGTTGCCGCAGTGTGGGGTCTGCGTTCTACCACCTACTTGGGACTATGGATAGGCGCTGATGCAGTTGGCGCCGGCATCCCTCCTGAATTTCTCGCTGCCCTGCGACCGCGCTCAGGGGCCCTCACCTACATCGAGCGGTCCTTGCCGCGAGTCGACCTGGCGCGTTTCGACGGACACCGACCCCATCCGGTCAATCTGGCGGCAGTCACCCTTCACGACTCCTTCTGGCGTCGTACGGCACTGATGGCGCGGGCCCCCGCTGCTTTCCCGGGTTGGAGACGGCGGGTGGCGTCTGATCGGACGGATCGTCCCGCCCCCCGGGTGCTCATTGCTGTCTCCACTGATCGAAGGCGGGGCGCAGAGGTCTTCACAGAGCGGTTGCGGGATGGTCTCTGCGCGAGGGGGTTTGTTGCCGAGGCGGTGAGCCTGAGCCGGGCGAATGAAGGGCCGCGGGTCGACATCGAGGCCTTGGATGATCGGTCCGCCGACGAGATGACGAGATTCGATTGGGGTGTGGCCCGGTCGCTGCGGGCTCGAATTCGTTGGTTCAGACCCGATTTGTTGATCGCCAACGGGGGGGCCACGCTTCGCTACGGGGTCGTGGCCGGCACCGGGACCACCAGCAGACTCGTCTACATCGGAATCGGCGAGCCGGAGTACTGGATCCGATCCCGACTGTCACGCTGGGCGAATCGCATGATGCTGAGACGGGCACATCTGGTGCTGGCGGTGTCCGATCGGACGAGAGATCAACTCCTCGAATTGGAGCCTCGGCTGGATGGTCGGGTGCATGCCACATACACCGGAATCCCGGAGACGCTGTTTCGTCTCACGCCGCAGCCGCCCGACGGGCCGCTGCACATCATCATGATGGGAAGTCTTTCGGGGGAAAAGGACCCGATGCGCGCTCTAGATGCGGCAGCCAGCATTGAGGACGCCATTTTGAGATTCGTCGGTGACGGGCCCCTGGCATCGGACCTGGCCATCGCAGCCGAGCGTCTCGGTATCACCGATCGCGTCGAGTTCGCCGGATCGGTGACCGACGTGACCAACCATCTTCAATGGGCTCACGTGCTGATCCTGACGTCCCGCTCTGAAGGTCTTCCGGGAGCCATCCTCGAAGCGGGCGCTGCCGGCATCCCGACGGTCACCGTCGACATCGGCGGCGTACGGGAGGCAGTGATCGACGGTCTTGGTGGCTATGTGGTTGGTGACCAGCAAGGCCTGATCCGGGCGCTCCGGCGGCTCAACGGGGACCGTGAGGCTCTGAAGCAGATGGGTCAAAATGCCCGAGCCCACGTGGCGGAGCATTTTGCCCTCGACGATGTCGTGGACAACTACGCCCGTCTTCTCATGGACGTGATGCCATGAAGACCGCCCATCTGACCACGGTCGACATGAGCCTTTGGTATCTGGTTCTCCCACAACTGATCGCGGCTCAACAACTGGGCGAGGTCATCGGGATCAGCGCCCCGGGGAGTTTCGTCCCCGACTTGGAGGCAAAAGGGGTCCGTCACATTCCCCTCGGGGCGTCGACCCGTGGGGTGAGCCCGTTGTCGGATCTGCGGGCCGCCGTCCAGTTTTGGAGGATTCTGAGACGGGAGAAGATCGACATCCTTCACACCCACAATCCGAAGCCGGGTGTCTACGGGCGAATCCTGGGTCGACTGGCAGGGGTGCCGATTGTGGTCAACACGGTGCACGGGCTCTACGCAACTGCCGATTCGCCATTGCTGATGCGGGCGGTGGTCTACGGCCTGGAGATGCTGTCCTCGAGGTTCTCCGACGCCGAGTTGATCCAGAATCCGGAAGACTTCGATCTCATGTGGCGGTTCCGGATGGCTCCCAGGTCGAGGATGCGCCTCCTCGGCAACGGCGTCGACCTGGAGAGGTTCACCCCTGCTTCGGAAGAATCGCGACGCCGGGCGCGAGCCGCAGTTGGGGTCGACGATGACCGGGTGGTCGTCGGCATGGTGGGGCGACTGGTCGCCGAGAAGGGCATCCCCGAACTTATCGAGGCGGCGGAGGTGATCGGTGACGGCTACGCCTTCATCGTGGTCGGTCCCGACGACCCGGAAAAGGCCGACGCCCTGCCGCGGGAGACGCTTGATCGGGGTGTCGCCGCCGGTGTCAGGTTTCTCGGGATGAGAAGCGACGTGGCGGATCTCTACCACGCCTTTGACATATTCGTGCTTCCCAGCCACCGGGAGGGTTTTCCCCGGGCTGCTATGGAGGCAGCCGCCAGCGGAATCCCGGTGATCGCGTCAGACATCAGAGGATGCCGCCAGGTCGTGGAGTCGGGCACGAACGGGTTCCTGGTCCCGGTTTCCGACAGTGTCCGGCTGGCCGAGGCCATCGTCCGACTCGGTGAAGACCCGGCCATGCGCAGTAGTTTCGGAGAGGCCTCCCATCGAAGGGCCCAGGCCATGTTCGACGAGGCCCGGGTTGTGGAGACCGTGATCGAGACCTATGAGCGGGCTGCCCGCCGCAAGGGCCTGGCCTGGCAGGTGGTGGGCGTCGCCGATCCGGTGGTTCGCTCGGCGTCGGGCTCGGATGCCCCGGCGATCGCCCGACTTCACCAGAGGCTGATCCCCTCGGGCTTCCTGTCGTCGTTGGGTCATCGTTTCCTCGGCCTCCTCTACCGGGATTTGAT
>JBFHXF010000153.1:0-4201 GCA_041599115.1 Acidimicrobiia bacterium | reverse complement strand
GGTCCGGCCACAGAAGGGATCGGGAGTCAACTCGGCGATACGGCGAAAGGCGTCGCCGCCACTCCAGCCGGACCGGTGGAGTCGAAGTGCGTCGGCCAGCTCCGACACCACCTCGCCGCTGCCCCGGTTCACGGTCGTCTGCACGGCCTGCACCACACCTCCACCTGCTCGAACCCGCATGGCCAGCAACTGGTCGATGGTGTAAATCTCAATCCGCATGGTCTCGCGTCGCAGCTCGATGGCCTTTTCCACTCGGGAACGCTGACGCGTCGCCCCGACGACGGCACCAAGGGCAAGTAGCGCCAGCCGGGATGCGGCCGCAAGGGAAAATGCCTGCCCGAGAAAGGCTGCGAGAACAACACCCAATACGACGGTCTTGAGCTGGGCAAGGCGATATGAAGACACCATTGCGGCCTCATCGCTGTCGCGATACCACCCGGCCTGCCTGAGTTTGACAGCCGTCACCTCGTCGCCCGAGTGGTCGAGAATCGATCCGAGCCTGGCCGCGGCCGCTTTGACTATGGGCCCGAATACCGTGGCGACCGCTCCCCCGGGCCCCGTGCCACGCAAGGACGTCAGAGAGGGGGTCAGATAGGGAACCAGCCTCGACCGAAGCGGCCGGGGTGGGGGCGCCAAGCGCCAAAGGAGCAGACCGACAGCCAGAGCAGAGCAAAGCGGGGCAACCAGGAACAGGGGTGTCGCGTTCAACCGGCTTTCCTCACGGATTCGAACACTCTCGGCTCGTTCGGCTGAGACCCCAATCTCGTTGAAACGACCATTCCCACCAGACTCATGGCCCCGCCGACGACAACCACCATGAGGCCGGCCCGGGTCGAATAGAAATCGCGAAACGCCCCCGATCTGGCAGTCATGGCAATCAACACCAACCAGGGGAGGACAAAGACAACCCTGGCATTGATCTTCTGCTCCAGCGCTTCGGTACGGATCTCCTCGAGGGTCCAGACGTCTCGAGTCGTCGCCTCAGCGAGATCTGAGAGGATCTGGGGCACGACGCTGCCACCCTTTTCGTATCCGAGAATCAGAACCTCGATGACTCGATCTGATGTGGGATCGCCCAGGTCCGACTTGACCATCTCTAGAGCCGGCACAAAACCGAGACTTCGCGCGTACATGGAGAATCCCTGAAACGCTTCCCGCAATGGGGCGGGACCGAACACTGCGAGACTTTCCACGGCGACGGGCAGTGATGCGCCGGACCGTACCGATGAGATGAGGTCACGGATGCCGTCGGGCCAGGCGGCTTGTACATCGAGGAGGCGCTGAGTCCTCCTCCGGCCAAAATATGCCCTGGGCAGCGTCGCGACCACGATCGCCGGCATCAGTGCTACCAGCGGCAGCGAGGTGAGTGCGAGTACGAACGCAAAGGTCAGGGCGGCGACGCCCGCCGACGTGCCCCAGAAACGCAGAGGGGTCACGTCCAAACCGGTTTGTCCCAGCCACGAGCCGTGACGCCGCGTCCATCTTCTTCGCCGCCCAGCCATCGCCATTCTGCGGGTGACAGCAAGCAGGATGAGCCCCAGGGCTACGGATGTGGAGAAAGCTGCCGCCCAGATCATCGGCCGTCCCCTTTGCCGCTCATGAGATCCGCCAGTCCGGCCGACCCATGTCCGATTCGACTCATTCGATTCGCAAGCCGCCCGGTCGGCAGTGCGCCGGTCCACTCCAACGGTGCGCCGATGCGCTCTCTGCCAAAGAGTTGCTCGGTCGAAAAGTCATCGTGCAACGAGGGCACCAGGGCGCGAATGTCGACGGCTTGGCGATGGATGCTCCCGGACACCGGGTCGGTTTTCCGATCCAGGTGAACAATCAGATCGATTGACGAGGCGAACACCTTCCGCACCACGCTCTCGGGCACGTTCTCCCCCGCCATGAGGGCGGCGTTGACCAGAGCAGCTAGGGCATCAGGCGCAGAATTGGCATGAATGGTGCAGGCCAGCCCACATCCGGCGTTGACCGCCCTGGTCAACTCAAAGGCCTCGGCACCCCTCACCTCTCCGATGACGATGAGGTCGGGCCGCATTGCCAGCGTCATTTTCACCAGATCCCGCAGGCTGATCTCACCTCCACCGTCCAACGAAGGGGGCCGAGCCTCGTAATAGGAGCCGTGCACCAGCGGAACGTGGAGTTCGCGCACTTCCTCACATGCTCGAACGCAGTGATCGGCGGGTGTCGCCATGATCAGGGCCGAAAGGAATGAGGTCTTACCGGATCCTGGCGGGCCGCTAACGACAATTGATGCCGACGTCTTCATTGCCGCATCGAGAAAAGCGGCGGCGGCCGGGGTGATGGAATCGAGCGAGACGAGGGAGTCGAGCGACTCCCGACGCAACGCATAGCGCCGAATTGTCGCCGAGAGATGGTCCGACACCGGCGGAATGACTGCGGTGAGTCTGGCCGATCCGTCGAGTACTCGGGCCTGCATCAGGGGTGAAGACGCGTCGAGCCGTCGATCGGTCTCCGCCACCAGACGCTCGACCAGACGCCTGTTCTCCTCCTCAGTACTGGGCACATCGAGCGGTCTGAGCCAGCCACCCGCCTCCAGGAAGGAAACCCGGTCTCCCTCGATGAATATCTCCTCGATGTCCGTGCGCTCGAGCAGCTGGCCTAGAGGCCCATCCGCCGAAACGGACTGCAACAGCCTGGCAACAGTGGCTTTGGGGTTGGCGAGAGACTTGCCCTGCCCGAGACTCGCCTTCCTTTGATATTCCTCGACTGCTTCCTCGAGCAGTTGAATCAAACGTTCGCCGTCGGTCGAAGGGTCGATTCCGGCGTTGTCAATTGTCTCGAGGGCACGACGCCGGATGGCGTTGTAGGCGTCAACGGTCAACCCGGGCCCCCGTTCCAATCAAATCAGCGATCCGGCGAACCCGGCGAGCGAAAGGACCCCCCATTACGAGGGTTCCGTTCCAGGCCGCCCGGCCCACTCGCCGGTCTTCAGCGAGGAGAGCGCATGGGACATCGGGGAGAGCCTTGGCCAACTCGGCCCTGACGTCGTCTGCGAATCTGCCACCTCCCGGGACCCGGTTCACCACCACGAGGAGATCTTCTGAAGCGGCGGAGAACTCACGTTCAACCCTCCGGATCAGTCTCGTGATCCCGACTGGACTGGCTTCGGCCACCAGAAGCGTCACCCGGCTTGTGATCTGGGAGGCCACCGCCGAATCGCCCAGATCGAGCACCAACGGCGAGCTCTCCGTCAGGTCCTCGAGCAACCCGGAAATCTCCGATGCCGGCACTGGATCTGACGGGGCCGGCACGGCGAGACCGCCGATCACCTCGAGGTCTTCCACATGATGTATGGCTTCACCGAGGCGGGAGGGGTCATGGTGGGCCAGATCGACTGCCGTGCGCAGATTCGGATGCAGAGGAATCCCGATACGTTGCGCCACACCTGAATGAAACTGATCGAGATCGATCAGAACCGCCCCGCCCTTCTTGGCCAAATGGCCGGCAAGGGCCAGGGCCACTTCCGTGCATCCCGAACCCGTTGCGGCGCTGCGGACGCCAATCCGAAATCCGCTTCGAGGCTCGACGCGATGGTGTGAATCATGGATTAGCCGGTGGGCGACGGTCGCCGCGATAAGGCGAAGGAACTCCTCAGGCTCTGCGTCCTCCTCGACCACGTCCGATATGCCGCACTCGAGAAGGCGACGCTTCGCGTCCGGCCCGTCCCCCGGACTGAAGACACCGATAACCTCCCGTCCCTGCTCCCTGATCCGACGCACCAGTCGAGGGGTCAGAAAGGAACAGACGTCATCGATCAACAGGACCTCGAACTCGGCAGCAAGCGCCTGCTCGGCTCCCATGACACGGGCGCGCACCCGCCCTCCGCCGTGATCCAGAAGAAATCGATGAAACCGGTCCGGCCAATTCCTCGCCGAGGCAGCCAGTGCGATTTCGGGATCCAACGTCATCTTTCCTCTCCAGCCGGCGCTGCACCGGTAGAACGGACGATCTCTATCGATCCCTCTTCCATTGCCCGGGCAAGGTCCAACGCCTCGCTGCTCCCAACCGCAACAACCACGAAATAGCCACTTCTGGAAGACAGCGCGCCCTTGTCGCCCTGGGCCACATTGGTCACCTCGAGATTCGAAGCCACGAAGCGGGCCACCCCCTCGGTCACTGCGATCACGTCGATGCGATCTCCAATTGCGATTGAGCCGCCGGCGGCGTGCTCGAT
>JBFHXF010000152.1:0-4240 GCA_041599115.1 Acidimicrobiia bacterium | reverse complement strand
TATCTCTTCCGCGACAAGCACGGCAAGGTCGTCTACGTGGGCAAGGCCAAGTCACTCCGCAGCCGGGTGTCCTCCTACTTCACCACCGGGCTCCACCCGCGGACCCAGGCAATGGTCGACACTGCCCGATCCGTCGAGTGGATCATCACCGACTCGGACGTCGCTGCGATCATGCTCGAGTACTCGCTGATCAAACGTCATCGACCCCGTTTCAACATCAAGCTGGTCGACGACAAGTCATACCCCTATCTGGCGATCACTCGCAAAGACGAATGGCCCAGGGCCCGGGTGGTGCGTGGCGCAAAACGCAAGGGAAACGAATACTTCGGCCCTTACGCCCATACCTACGCGATTCGGAAGACCCTCGACCAATTGCTGCGGACCTTCCCGATAAGAACGTGTTCGGATTCCCTGTTCAACCGTCAAGCGGCCCAGGGACGCCCCTGTCTTCTCTTTCACATCGAGAAGTGCTCCGGGCCGTGTATCGGCGAGGTGTCACCTGCTGACTACGCCAACATGGTCGAAGGCCTGGCAACCTTCCTGAGCGGAAACACCGAGGGAGTGCTGACGGACCTCGAACAACAAATGTGGCACGCCTCGGAACGTCAGGAATTCGAACTCGCCGCCCGCCATCGCAACCGAATCGACGACGTCCGCCGGGCGATGTTGCGACAGGAGGTAGTCACCGAACGGCCCGAATCGTTCGACCTGGTCGCCTTTCACGGCGACGAGCTCGAGTCGGCGTTCCAGGTCCTCTATGTGCGACACGGCCGGGTGGTGGGCCGGCGGGGAACCGTCGTTGACCGGGTCGAGGAGATACCGGATGAAGAATTGATGGCGAGAGTGCTACGGCAGCTCTACGGCGAAGATTCGCCCCCGCGAGAGGTGTTGGTCTCGATTGAGCCCAGCGAGCGTGAGTTGATAGCGGAGTGGCTGGGTGACATGAGGGGCACCAGGGTGAGCCTTCGGGTGCCGAGAAGAGGCGCCAAACGGCGACTCATGGAAACGGCCGCCGCCAACGCAGCCGAGGCATTCGGCCGTCATCGCATGAGCCGCCAGAAGGACCACAACGCCCGGGCCCGGGCCCTGAGGTCCATTCAGGAGGAGCTGGGTCTTCCCCAGGCTCCACTCCGCATAGAGGCCTATGACATCTCGACCCTCCAAGGAACCAACACCGTGGCATCGATGGTCGTCCTCGAAGACGGTCTCCCCAAGCGGTCTGACTATCGCCGGTTCAAGATAAGGACGGTCGACCGGCAGGATGACTTCGCCTCGATGGAGGAGACCATCCGCCGCCGGTTCAAGGCATATCTGGCCGAGAGGAAAAAACCTGCGGCCGAGCAGGGCAGATTCTCCTACCCGCCGTCGTTGATTCTCATCGACGGGGGCGCCGGCCAGCTGGGAAGGGCGGTCAAGGTTCTCGACGAACTCGAACTCGATATTCCGGCGATCGGTCTGGCGAAGAAGATGGAGGAGATCTACCTGCCCGGCCACCCCGAACCGATCCTCATTCCCCGTGACGCCGAAGCCCTCTATCTCCTACAACAGATCCGCGATGAGGCTCACCGATTTGCCATCACCTATCACCGCCAGATCAGGTCGAAGTCGATGGTCGATTCCGTCCTCGATGATGTACCGGGGATTGGACCGACACGGAAGAAAGACCTCATCCAGCGGTTCGGCTCGCTGAAGAGGATCCGGGAGGCGACCCGGGACGACCTGGCGCAGGTGGTCCCGGGGAGCGTTGCCGACGCCCTGTACGATTCGTTGCACAGCTGACCGAGGATCCCGATGGACATTGCCGCCCCAGATCATCCCCACGTTCTCGTGGTCACCGGCATGTCGGGGGCGGGCCGGTCATCGGCGGCCAAGGTCCTCGAAGACCTCGGTTACACGGTCATCGACAACCTGCCACCCAGACTGATCGCCCTCGCCACCCAGTCACATGACATACCGGAGCGTCACAAACATCTCGCCGTCGTCGTCGACTCCCGTGGTGGACTTCCGGCCGAGGAGTTGATGGATGCGACCGACGAGCTCGCCCGCGAGGGTGTCATGACCCGGGTGGTGTTCCTCGATGCCGACGATGATGTCATCGTCAGCCGGTATGAGGAGAACAAACGCCCTCACCCTCTGGCCAGGAGCACCATCGGCGAGTCCATTCTCGCCGAACGGGCGTTGCTGGAGGATCTACGAGAGAATGCCGACGTCGTGATCGACACCTCTTCGCTGAACGTCCACGAACTGCGCGATCGGCTGACTGCCCAGTTCTCCGAAGAGGAGATGGCACGGCCCATGAGGGTCTCCATTCGCTCGTTCGGCTTCAAACATGGCAATCCACGTGACGCGGATATCAGCCTCGATGTGCGATTTCTGCCCAATCCGCACTGGATCCCCGAGTTGCGGGTGCTTCGGGGGACGGACACCGCGGTAGCGCGGTATGTCCTGGAGGATCCGGCCGCCATCGAGTTCGTCGAAAGGGTCGACGGACTTCTCGAATTTCTCATTCCCAGATTCGAGGCTGAGGGGAAGTCGTATCTGTCGATAGCAATCGGATGCACCGGCGGGCATCATCGTTCGGTGACGATCGCCGAGGAATTGGGCAAGCGCCTCGAAACACATGGTGTCAAAGCGGTTGTGCAGCATCGCGACATCGATCGGTGAAACCGGAGACCGAGACCGCGCTTGAATCGCTGCTGCTGGATCCCCAGGGGCCGGTGGTCACCGCGGTGGGCGGCGGGCATGGGCAGGCGGCAGCTCTGGAGGCGATCCAGTGTTACGCCGGAGACATATCCGCCTTGGTGGCCGTTGGCGATGACGGGGGCTCATCGGGCAGACTCTCCGCAATGGGTCTCCCGCCTCCGGGAGATGTGAGACGGTGTCTTCTTGCTTTGACCCCGGAACCGTCGCTCTGGTCCGAACTCTTCGCTCACCGTTTCCGTGGTGGTGATGTTGCCGAACATTCCTTGGGCAATCTGATCCTTGCAGGGCTGGCAGACTTGTACGGCGACTTCGAATCCGCGGTGACGACTGCGGAGAGGATGCTGGGAACGGTCGGCCGGGTCATCCCGGTGGCTTCCGAGCCGATCCAACTCGTGGCCACGGTCGACGGAGTGAAGGTCGTCGGCCAGGCAGCGATCACGCAAAGGCGGGGACACATAACGGACCTCGCCATCACTCCTCCCGATGTCGTTGCCGGGCGAAGGGCGCTCGAGGCAGTGGCCGCCGCAGATCAGATCGTGATCGGGCCGGGCAGTCTCTATACATCCGTGATTGCTGCACTCAAGGTGAACATGTTGGCCCAAGCCATTATGGGGGCGCGGGCTCAGCGGGTGTTCGTTCTCAATCTGGTCTCACAGGACGGTGAGACCCTGGGCATGACCGGAGCCGATCACATCAATGCGATGGCGTCTCACGTAGGAGTCACCGGCCCCGGCATTGTCATCGTTCATGATGGGAACCTCGAGGTTCCGCCAGGTCACGAGAGGATCACGGTGACGGCTGAGGACGCATCGCGACACGGATGGAGGATCGTCTTTGCGGATGTGGCCGACGAGCGGGCAGACTGGCCCGCACATGACCCCCTCAAGCTCGGACGGGTTCTCGAAACCCTGGTCGCAAGTTCGGACTGAAAGACCTTGGCCGAATACCTGAAGCTCACCGACGTCGAGGTGACCGGCGTGAACGTCCTGGTGCGGTCGGACCTCAACGTGCCGCTGGAGAACGGCAAGGTCGCCGACGATTTCAGGATCGTTGCGGCTCTGCCCACGCTGGAAAACCTCGTGGAAGCTGGCGCCGAGGTGACAGTTTGTTCCCACCTGGGTCGTCCCTCCGGTCCCGATCCGGCCTTCTCGCTTCTTCCGGTGGCACGGCGGATGGATCAGCTCTCCCGTTATGAGGTTGCCCTGGAGCATCCCGCGGACATCACCGTTTTGGAAAACACGCGGTTTCACGATGGTGAAACGGCCAACGATCCGGGCTATGTCGAAGTCCTGGCAGATGGTCATGATCTGTTCGTTCAGGACGCCTTCGGCTCGGTGCACCGGGCTCACGCTTCGACGGTCGGGGTTGCCGAGCGAGTTCGATCCGTGGCAGGTTTTCTCCTCAATGCCGAACTCGAAGCCTTCCACCGGCTGATCGATGATCCGGCGCGTCCCTTCACGGTGATCCTGGGCGGTGCCAAAGTCACCGACAAGCTCGGAGTCATCCGCAATCTGCTGCCTAAGGTCGATCGATTGCT
>JBFHXF010000151.1:0-4252 GCA_041599115.1 Acidimicrobiia bacterium | reverse complement strand
AGGAATCGTGGTGGTGGTCGGTGGCGGGGTGAACTCGCCCAGGGTGACCCGGACGATGTCCCCCGGGAAGAGGGTGGCGCCGACAGATGGCAATTGGTTGACAACCAGCCCGTCCTGACCGGGATCGACCACAGGCTGGGTGGTTGCCGAAACGCTCATCACGAGTCCGAGGCTGTTCAACAACGCCTCGGCCTGGGCCGGAGTCATGTTGATCAGATTGGGCACCTCTACCGGGGCGGGTCCCAGAGATACCACCAACAACACCGTGTCACCCGATTGGGCCTCGGAGCCCGGCGCAGGATCGGAGCGAATCACCAGCCCTTTGGCAACCGTCTCCGAGTATTCCTCGTCCGACGTGAAGAGCAGCCCCACTCTCTGGAGTTGGGCTATCGCATCCCTTTCCGTCTGGCCGACCACTTCGGGAACGAGCACGGTCTCGGGTCCGGTTGATACGACCAGGTTGACCGGAGTCCCGATCCCGACCCTGACCCCCGATGCCGGAGATTGGCTCACTACCACTCCTTCCGGGAAAGTCGCGTCAGGGCGATTGTCGACCTTGCCCAGTATGAGCCCGCTGTCTTCTATCAGCTGGGTGGCGATGTCGATGGGTTGGCCCACCAAGGGCGGCACCGGGTACTCCTCACTCCCGGAGGAGACGATGAGTCTGATCGTGGACCCCTGGGGAGCGGTCGTACCGAATCCGGGCTCGGTCCTGATGACATTTCCCGGCTCAACGGTGTCACTCGCCTCGAATTCGAAATCCACCTCGAAACCGTCGGCGCGAAGACGTTCATTGGCCACTTGCTGGGTCAATCCGGTGACATTGGGCACTTCGATCATCTCGGTCCCGGTACCGGTGCCGTTGGCAAGCCGAAAAAGGAAGAAGAGCAGGATCGCCAGGGCTGTCAGAAGGCCGAAAGCGGTGAGGATGAAGGGGATCTGGGAGGGCGGTTCACCTTCGAGGTCGCGATACACCTCGTCGGGCGGGACGGTCGGCGGAGGAACCGGCGTAGTCATCAGACGGGTGGAATCGTTAGATCCCTCGGAAGCCGCCGCCGTGGCCGGCATGCCAACCGACTCACCACGAAGGACAGCCAGAAGATCCGCGCGCATTTCGTCGGCGGTCTGATAACGACCCGCCGGGTCCTTTCTGAGGGCCTTTACCACCAGGGCGTCGAGGGACGCGGGGACATCGGCATTGAAAGAGGAGGGGTGTGGCGCCTCGGTCGAGACGTGTTGAAACGCCACCGACATCGGGCTGTCGCCCATGAATGGAGGGCGACCGGTGAGCATCTCATAGAGCACCACTCCGAGGGAGTAGACGTCGGATCTCCCGTCAGCCGGAGCGCCCTGGGCCTGTTCGGGGGAGAAGTAGGTGGCCGTTCCGATGACGGCCCCGGTTCGGGTCAGTTCTTGACTGTCATCCCATGCTCGGGCGATGCCGAAGTCGGTCACCTTCACTGTGCCGTCCTTGGCGAGGAGGATGTTCCCCGGCTTGACGTCGCGATGGACCAAACCAGCCTGATGTGCCACCGAGAGGGCCGCGGTCACCTCGGACGCGATCTCGGTGGCCCGTCGTGGGAGAAGAGCCCCCTCCGAGCGAAGAACGTCACGCAGCGACCGGCCGTCGATCAGCTCCATGACGATGAAGTAGGTCCCCTGTGCCTGTCCCCAGTCGTAGATCCCCACGATGTTGGGATGACTCAGATTGGCCGCTGCCTGAGCCTCTCTCCTGAATCGTTTGACGAAGGCTTCATCTGACGAGTACTGCGAGTGGAGGACCTTTATCGCCACTTTCCGATTGAGAAGGGTGTCCTGGCCCTCGTAGACGTCGGCCATCCCACCCCGGGCCAGATGGGACGTTATGTGGTAGCGATCCGTCAGTGCTGAGGGGGTTTCCATTGGGGTCGTCGGATTGTATGTCTGATCTCGCTACAACTCATCGGTCAATCGTCAGCCAAAGTCCGATGAGCTGGGAGGCAATGGGCGCTGCCACCGATCCTCCGGTGGCCGATTCGCCCAGATTCCCGCCTCCTTCAATAAAGACGGCGATGGCAATCGTCGGGTGGTCCACGGGCGCGAAACCGATGAACCAGGCAGTCGGAAGACCATCTGAACCTTGTGACGTCCCGGTCTTCCCGGCAACCCTGAAGCCGGGAACGGCGGCGAGCCGGCCCGTTCCCTCGGTGACGACACGTTCCATCATCTGGGCGAGGACCGAAGCAGTTGCGGGTGCCATCGCCCTCCCCAGCGAAACCGGCTCGGTCGAGCTGAGAGTCTGGCCGTCGGCATCGAAGATACGGTTGACCAGGTGAGGAGCAGGCGTGATCCCTCCGTTTGCCACCGAAGCCGCGACCATCGCCATGTGGAGTGGAGTTGCCCTGACGTCACGCTCCCCGATGCCGCTCTGTGCCAAAGCTGCATCGTCCGAAGCCAGGGTTTCGGTGGGGAAGACCGCCTGAGGGATCTTCCACGGGTAGGGGATGTCCCGGTTGAAGCCCATTGCTTCGGCGGTGAGCCCGATCTCGTCGGCACCGAGACGGATGGAGAGATCGGCGAATACGGTGTTACACGAGCGGACGAACGCTCGGAGCAGGGTCACGGCTACGCCGTCGTCGCACACCCGCCCATTGAAATTGGAGATGGTGGAGCTCGATCCGGGCAGAGGAAACTGCTCGGGGTCGGGAAACTCGGTCCCGGGCCCGGCGAGCCCGGTATCGAGCGCCGTGGCCGTGACGACTACCTTGAACGTCGATCCCGGCGCGTAAATCTCCCTGGTGGCACGGTCTGAGAGTGGGTTGTCCGGATCGGCGAGCAGCTGGTCCCAGGTCTCTGCCGCCGTTGAAGTCTGAAGCGATTCCGGATTGAACGATGGAACCGAGACCGATGCCAGGACGGCGCCTGTTGTGGGATCGAGCGCCACAACAGCCCCCTTCTGTCCTGCCAGGGCCTCGTAGGCGGCCTGCTGCAGTGCCGAGTCGATGGTGATCTCCAAGCTCTCAGGACGCAGGTCGCGGCCAAGGATCACCGAGATCAAGTCGCTGATGGTCAGGTCCCGCTTGGATCGAAGTTGGGGCGCATAGGCGGCCTCGAGATTGGCATCGCCCACCGCAAAGGAGTTGTAGCCCACGACGTGGGCATAGGCCGCACCGCCTGGATAAACCCGAACGAAAGAACGCGACTGGGGCGCCTCGGCGGATTCGGCCACTATCTGACCGTCGATTGTGACGATCAATCCGCGCTCTTTTCCCCTTTCACTCAGAGCCTGCCTGGGATTGAGTGGATCTGTTTTGAGCGCGTCGGCGTGAATCACCTGAAACCAGGTCACCGCGACCAGGAGCAGGAAGAACCCACTGAACATGACGACCGCCAGCCGCCGCAATGGCCCGTTCACAGGGCTTCCTCGTGGCTGATGCGCAACAGGAGGGAGATCAGCACCATGTTTCCCACCAGGGCCGATCCGCCATATGACATGAAGGGCAGGGTTATCCCGGTGAGGGGGACCAGTCTCAGGATGCCTCCAAGGATCAGGAAGGTCTGCACGGCGAAGACAAAGGTGAGCCCTGCCGCCAGCAACTTGCGGAATATGTCCCGGCTGCGGAAGGCGACGCCAAGCCCGACGGCGATGACCAGCGCATACAGCGCGATGATCGACACCGATCCGGCGAACCCCAGTTCTTCGCCAACCGCGGCGAATATGAAGTCGGTGGAGGCGTTGGGGATCAGATCGGGTCTGCCGAGACCGGGCCCAGCTCCGGTGAGGCTTCCCGTTCCCAGCGCGAATATCCCTTGGGCTATCTGGTATCCCTCCGCCTGGTAATGCTGCAGAGGCGCCAGCCATGCGATCACCCGGCGATGGACGTGATCGAAGGCCAGATAGGAGGCGATGCCGGCAGAAGCGGTGAGCAGGCCTCCGATAGCCAGGTATCCGGAGGCTCCGGTCGCCGCGTAAAGCAAGAGGATGAATCCGACGAGTAACAGCAGAGAAGCCCCCAGATCTCGCTGTGAGATCAAGATGAAAACACTGAGACCCCAGGTGAGAAGTAGTGGGACCAGTTGACGCGGTTCGGGTAAACGCAGAGGCCCGATCTGACGGTGGGCCTCCCGCAGAGCGCGCTGGTGGTCGGCAAGGTATGCCGCCACGTACACAACCAGACCGAGTTTCGCCAGCTCGGCGGGCTGGAACTGGAGGCTGGTGAACTTTGCGTCCAGGAGAATCCAGAGCCTCGAGCCGTTGATCTCCAGTCCCCGT
>JBFHXF010000150.1:0-4281 GCA_041599115.1 Acidimicrobiia bacterium | reverse complement strand
GACCATCGCCCCCAGTCTCTTGGCGGTGGCGATCGCCTGAAGACCGGCTACCCCCGCCCCCAGCACGAGGAGCTTGACCGGCGGAATCGTCCCGGCTGCGGTTATCAACATTGGGAAGAAGCGGGGCGTGGCATTGGCGGCGGTCAGCACCGCCTGATACCCGGCTGCCGTCGCCTGGGATGAGAGCGCATCCATGGTCTGAGCGAGAGTGGTTCGCGGTATGGCCTCCATGGCAAACGAGCTGATGCGGCCTTTGGCCATCGCCTTGACCAGGGCCTCTGAACTGAATGGATCCAGGAAGCCGACGAGGATGGCATCCCGCCCGACCAGCTCCGCCTGCTCGGCGGTCGGTGGGCCCACCAGCAGCACCACGTCGGAGCTGGTGTAAGGGTCGACGTTGACCTCGGCTCCCGCCTTTCGATAGTCATCGTCGAGGAACCCGGCGCCCTCCCCCGCCCTTGGCTCCACCACGACCTGGTGGCGCTGTTCGACGAGTTTGAGGACCGCCTGGGGGGTCAGTGCGACGCGACGTTCTCCGGGTGCTTCTTTGGGGACCGCAATACGCATTGGCGACCCAAGGCTAACGGGCGATTTCGGGGAATCGGCAATCGGAGAAGTGCCACCCGCTCAGTATTCGGTCGCCTCGAAGAACCAACGGGCGATATCGAGCTGTGCCAGCGCTCTGCCCCCCATCCAGAGGCTCATGATCTTCGAGTCACGCCAGTGTTTCTCGACGTCTCCCTCCCTGGCATAGCCGTAGGCTCCCATCAGATCCATCACCTGGTTCGCCACCTTGGTCATCTGGTCTGATACGAAGAGCTTGGTCACCCTGGTCCTGGCCAGCATTTCAGGAGTGGTCCTTGCGCCGTAGAGATCGGCCCGGTCGAGCATTCGGGCCTTGAGGTAGGTCTCGGCCCGGCTCACCTCGATCGAGGTCACGATGTCGGCGAGAACTGCGGCCGTCATCGAGTGTTCCTTCAGGGGCTTGCCGGCGACGACTCTCGTGTCGCACCAGGCTTTGACCAGCTCATATAGGTTTCTCATCACGCCGATACATTGCCCGGCGGTGCCCACGTTTCCCGAGGAGATCATCGCCCGGGCGCGTGCGGCGTCTATCCCCGGACCGTGGGCCCTGTATTCGACAGGAACCCGGACGTTGTCGTACCAGATATCCCCGTTGGCGTCTCCGGACATCCCTGCCTTCTGATAGGGAGCGCCTTGAGTGACCCCGGGGGTGTTCGCCGGAACATAGATGATCGCCACACCATCCTCGCCGGCATCAGGATCCGTGGTGCAGAACGTGCAGAAGAGGTCCCCTACGCCGCCGGAATTGGTCGGCCACAGTTTGTGACCGTTGATCACCCACTCGTCGCCATCGAGGGTGGCACGGGTGCGGATATGCCTGCCATGGGTGCCATCGATGTTTTCGATGTCTGAGCCGGATTGTGGTTCGGTGAGGGCGACCGAACCCACGTACCATCTGGTTCGGTCGAGGAACTTCGGCGTGAACAACTCCATCAGATATCGATTGTCCGCCGGCGGGAAGATCGGGGACATGGCCCAGATCGAGCAGCTTGCCGCGGTCGCCAGACCGGCGTCGGCCCGCGCCATCTCCTCGAGAAGCAGACAGGAGGTCACGGCGTCGATTCCGAGACCGCCGTACTCTTCCGGCCAGCAGGCCTGCTGGTAGCCAAGATCCACACACAACGACTCGAGAAGCGGCCGGGCCAACTCATGTTTCGCCCAGTCCTCGTCGATCTGACGTCGCACCGGGATGACCTCGCGATCGGCCCAACCGCGCACCACCTTGACGAGATCCCAAGCCTCGTCCGAAACCCATTCGCGCGGAACCGAAAAGCTATCTAGGTCCGCCATCGGTCCGGAAGGCTAATCCGGTCCAAGAACACCCAAACCGCAACGACCCCGGCCGTCGTCGGACAGCCTTTCCAGCTGATTCCTCGCCCTGTTCACAAAGGCGCATTGCCGGCCATCGGCGAGCATTTCTGTCATACCCGGCTTGTAGGTTTGCCTTATGGAATGGAGGAATCTGTCTGAGGATCAGCTCGATGAGTTGATCATTGAGAGTGAACAAACGATTGCTCGGTGCCGGGCCGTGGAGATGGCGGTGATCCGGGAGAAGCAGGTCCGCCAGTCACATCATGCCGATGGCTATCGGTCGATCGTCGACTGGATGGCGGCTCGGGCTGACATCTCACATCGAACATCACGGAGTCTCTGTTGGACGGCAACCCGCCTCAGCGAGGCACCCGAGGTGGCCGACATGGTCGCATCAGGGGATATGAGCTTTGACCGGGCAGAACAGCTTGCCCGGCTTCCCCAAGAACACCGGTCGGATCATGAGGGATACGACATCGCCCAATTGCGTCGTCGGGTGGCCCACTATCGGAAGCTGTCGCCTCAGCGGGAACAGAAAGTCTCCCAGAACGGCTATCTGAACTTCCAGAGCTCGTGGGATGAGACCAGCACCCGTTTCTGGGGCGAGCTCTCAGGTGTCGACGCCCGCATGGTGGAAAAAGCAGTTGACCAACGCGCCGATGAGATCATCGGCACCGAACCCCGCCTGGCCGTGGCAGAGCGGCGGGTGATGGCCTTGGTAGCCATCTGTCAAGACGCCTTATACACCGACGCTCCGGGCACCAACCCACGATCCGTGGAGCTCACCGTCACCGTCGACGCCCGCACCGCCGCAGAATCCAACGGTCAGACCGGTGTCGCAGTCCTGACGGGGCCCCGGATCGGCCGTCAGGCCCTCGACGCCATCGCCTGCAACGCCATCGTCGAGGTCGTCGGTATCAGCGAAGAGGGGACCCCGCTTGGTCTGGGACGCAAGACTCGAATCATCCCGACAAGGCTCCGCCGATACATCCTCACCCGAGACGGTGGCTGCACCGTCGAAGGATGCTCCAGCCGATACCGGCTTGAGACCCATCATGTCCAACCCTGGTCCCAGGGCGGGACGACCGACGCGGAAAACTTGATCACCCTGTGTTGGTTTCATCACCACGTAGCAGTTCATCGAGAACAACTCAGGATTCGCCGAGTCGGGCAGTCCCGGGTCAGATTGAAACGACCAATCCAGGGGTGAGTTCTTCCCCCTCACCCCGGATCGAATCGGAGGACCAACACGTGTGGAGTTCAAAGCCTGGCGACACGGCCTACGGTTAACGGGCGTGGAAGCGTTACGGATCGACTTCGACGACGTCTCGATCGAAGTGCACCGCTACGCCCCGGCAGGTCATCTCGTCTGCATGTTGCCCGGGCTCGGCGGCGGTATTAAACGTTTCGCGAAACTGGCCAGTCGGTTGGCCGATGCAGGCTACCAGCCTGTAGCAATGAATCCTCGGGGGGCCGGCGAGAGTGTGGGACCTCTCGAAAACCTCCGGATGACGACCCTCGCCAACGACGTCGCGGAAGTCATCGGCCGCCTCGGGGGCCCGGCCACCGTCATCGGCAACGGGTTCGGTAACCGTGTAGCGCGCTACCTGGGGTCTCATCGGCCGGAAGTGGTCGCCTCGCTCGTGCTGGTGGGTGCCGGCGGTGAGGTGCCGGCGGACCCGGAAGCAGCGGCGGCGATGCAGTCGTTCCTTGACAGGTCGCTCCCTGATGCCGACCGGTTCGACGCCGCTCGGAGGGCGTTCTTTGCTCCTGGCCACGACCTCGCCCCTGACTTCATCGACAGGGGGCAAACCAGCGAGGCGATCGGTTCGCAGCTCGCAGCCATGCGCGCGGAAGAAGACGACGCTTGGCTCGCGGGTGGATCCGCTCGGATCCTCGTGGTTCAGGGGGCTGATGACAGGATTGCTCCACCGGAAAACGGCTACAGGCTGAGGGCAAGATGGCCGGAGCGCGTCGAAGTCGTTGACATTCCCAGAGCTGCCCACGCGGTGCTCCTCGAGCAGCCCGACACGGTGGCAGAGGCGATCATCGGGTTTCTTGCAGCCAGCCGCTGAGGCCCTGGCAACGACGGATCGATGAGATCGAGAAGGCTTCCGACCGGCAGCTTCGTTTGTGGGCCCGGCAGGACTCGAACCTGCAACCAACGGCCAAATGATGGTCACGGTGAGTCCGCTGCGGGCAGCGGACTAAGTGGGCCCGGCAGGACTTGAACCTGCAACCAACGGATTATGAGTCCGCTGCTCTGACCGGATTGAGCTACGGGCCCCGATACTTCGCAAGGCTAGTTGCTGGCTGAGGGCGGCAGATCCACCCTATTTCCTCCCACGCGATGGCAGGTTCGGGATAGTTGCCGACGTCCGGTGG
>JBFHXF010000149.1:0-4335 GCA_041599115.1 Acidimicrobiia bacterium | reverse complement strand
TTCCAATCTATCGGACCCATAGGGCCTATTCCACCGGTTTCTCACGGCCGAACGCCCCCACGGCATCGCTCGATCAGGCGGAGACGAGACCGGCGCTGACCGTGGTGAGACCGGCATCGAGCAGGATGCGTTCCACCCGTTCCAGACCCTGGTCGGTCGTCTCCGGCCATCGCTTCGCCGTCTCCCGGGTGCCGAGGTGTCGGAAACCCATCAGCCGGACCGGGACCTCGGGGTCGATCTGTTCGACGAATCCGGCCCAGGCCTCCAACTCCTCCGGATCGTCGGTGACCCCCTCGATCACCAGCAACCGGACCTCGGCGAGCTTGCCGTGCCCGGCGAGCCAGCGGATGGACTCCTTGACCTCCCGGTTTCCCTGTCCGGTCAGTTCCCGGTGTAATTCCTCCGAGAAGGCCTTGAGGTCCACCATCGCCCCGTCGAGCACGGGCGCAAGACGCTCCCATTCGGCGGGCGCCAGGGTCCCGTTGGTGTCGACCAGGGTGGTGAGATGGCTCAGGGCCGGGTCGGACTTGACCGTGGCAAAGAGGTCGATGAGGAAGTCCAGTTGCATGGTCGGCTCGCCTCCGGTGACGGTTATGCCGGAGATGAAACCTGCGATGTCCGCCAAACCGGCCGCTATCTCTTCAACGGTGCGGTATTCGACGATCGGTGAGGCGTCGGTGGGGCATGCCAGCACGCAGAGATTGCACCCGTCGCACAGGCCGGGATGAAAGACCAGCCCGCCCTCGATGATCTCCAGGGCGATGTGGGGGCACTCTCCCACGCAGATACCGCACGAGTCGCACAGGTTGATGGTGGAGGGGTTGTGACAGGCGACGCATTCGAAGTTGCATCCCTGGAGGAACAAGACGAACCGGCTTCCCGGACCGTCCACCGCGCTGAACGGGACGGTGCTAGCGACCAGGCCGCGGGTCGAGCTCATGGCTTATCACCCGGGGAGTTCGATTGAGCAGCCCCCAGTTCTCCACCGATCCGGCCCCGAGAGAGGTGCTGGCGATGCGCGAGCTCTCCTTCTTCCATTTCTGTATGTCGGAGAGTTTGACCATGTAACCGGTGACCCTGACGAGGTCACTTCCCTCGACATTGAACGTCATCTCCCGCATGCCGGCGCGAAACGCCCCTCTGGTCACGTCGGCGATGGCCCCCGGGTTGGCCCTCACCGAGGCTTCGAGGGCAAAGATGTCACTGATCCCGCTGGCGAACTGCCGATGATGCGGGGCCATGGCCAGGATGTGCTCGAAGAGCTCCGGCTCGTTTCCGGTGGTGACACGCGCCCCGGCGGTGACACCGACGTCTTCGGCGATCCCCGACTGGGCGTGCAGGGTCGCCCGCTCGTTGCGGCAGTTGGGGAGGCGGCGATCGGCGACTGCCCTGGCGATTCTCTCGATGACCCTTTCGGCGAGCCGGTTCGCCTCGCTGTCCCACCCGTAGCGGGCACGTCCGCCGAGCATCCCGTCGACCAGCTCGGCCAGCCCGAACACCCCGAACATCGCGGTGAAGCGATCGGCTGAGAGGAGGTCTTCCTTGACCAGGAAGTTGTGCTCGTAGAACCCCGACTCCTCCACCAGGAAGTTGATCCGCGCCTCGATGACCTCGAAGGTGAGTTCGACATGCTCCGGCAGGACCTCGTCGAGATAACGCTCGACCGAGACCGTCGCCCGGGAACCGCTCTCCTTGAGGTTGAGCCGGACCAGCGTGTGAGAGCCACCGCCGAGCGGGAGGGTGTTGTAGCAACTGACCACTCCGTAACCCTCGGGGAAATCGGCCGAGATCATCGGATGATTGGCGATGTGGGGCTTGTTGACCGCGCAGATCGCCCTGGCCGCCATCTCCAGCAGGTGATCCGAGTTCAGCCGGGGGTCGTATTTCAGGGTGAGATTGGGGATCACCTGTGCCAGTGCGGTATCGACCCGGAGGATCGATCGCGCCAGGGGGTTGTCCACGGGTCCGATGTTGGCGTGGGTGAAGGCGTCGGGGATGGTGCGATCGAGGAAACGCCAGAAACGGGCCAGGATCCGGTCGAGAGTCGTCTCATCCTGGTCGCCCAGATAAGGCAAAAGGATCGAGTCGAGGTCACCCAGATATACCGGGTAGGAGGTGACCGACGGCGTGTTGTGATAGAGGATGGCCAGGTTGGTGAGGGCGTCTTCGAGGTCGACTGCCGGGTCCAGCTCCAGGTATTCAGAACCGGCTCGCAGCGCCTTCCCGTAGTCGGGCAGGGCATATCGGGGCCGGTAGGGGGCGTGGCCCTCATCGAGATCCGACACCAGGCCGGAGAGGAGAGCCTCTTCGGCGTCGGCGGAGAGCTTGGGGTAAGGAAGGAGATCCTCGGCGAAGAGGGCGAGTTGGTGGAGCCGCTGGCGGTAGGAGAAACGAGGCGTGGTGATCAACTCGTGAACGGTCTCTTCGAGCTTGCGGGGCTGAGTCATCTGTTCCTCCTCAGGCGTGTCACCGCCCGGATGCGCTCACATTAACCCCGGTGGCGGCGGGGATGGATCGGGCAACGTGTCCCGGGCGATGGCCGCCGCCGACGAGCCGGGTTAGCCTCGCTCCGTCACTTCCGATTGTCAGGAACCTCTCATGACCCAGCTTCTCCCCACGACCATCGCCGGAAGCCTCCCCAAGCCACCCTGGCTGAGCACTCCTGATCAGCTGTGGGCCGGCTGGCGACTGGAGGGTGACGCCCTGGCCGAGGCAAAGCGGGATGCAGTGAGGCTGGCGGTCGACGATCAGGCGGCGGCGGGGCTGGACATCCTTTGCGACGGTGAGCAGACCCGGCGGCACTTCGTCACCACCTTCATCGAAGGTCTCGAAGGCGTCGATGCCGAGAACCGGGCGACCGTTGAGATCAGACGGCGTTATCAGGCCTCGGTGCCCCGGGTGGTGGGGCCGGTGTCCCGCAAGGGAGGGGTCTATGTCGAAGACGCCCGTTTTCTTCGCTCATTGACCGACAGCCCGATCAAGGTCCAACTGCCCGGCCCGATGACCATGGTGGACACACTTCAGGATGATCACTACGGCGACCGCGAGACCCTTGCCAGGGTCTTCGCCGGGACTCTCAACCAGGAGGCGAAAGAATTGGAGGCGGCGGGCGTGGATGTGATCCAGTTCGACGAGCCCGCCTTCAACGTGTTCCTCGACGAGGTTGCCGGGTGGGGGATCGAAGCCCTGGAGACCGCCGCCGAGGGCCTGGGCGTCACCACCGCGGTGCACATCTGCTACGGGTACGGAGTCAAGGCGAACATCGACTGGAAGCAGAGTCTGGGGGGCGAGTGGCGCCAGTACGAGAAGACCTTCCCGGTGCTGGCGACGTCATCGATCGACCAGGTCTCGCTGGAAGTGGCCAACTCCAAGGTCCCCCTGGAGCTGATCGATCTTCTCGACGGAAAGGACGTTCTCGCCGGGGTGATCGATGTCGCCACCGATCGGATCGAGACGCCCGAGCAGGTTGCCGAAACGATCCGCGCCGTTCTGGAGCATGCCGCAGTGGAGAATGTCTACCCGTGCACCAATTGCGGCATGGTGCCCCTGTCGCGTGAGGTGGCCCGCGCCAAGATGCAGGCTCTGACCGCCGGCGCCGCTCTGGTGAGGAACGGCCTCTAGGCCCCGTCGCCCCACCCCGTCCTGCGCCCAAGCCGGGCCTTGATCAGAACGACTCCAGCACGGCGGCGACACCGATGATGAACGGGGCCAGTCCGGCGAGTTGAGGGAACCCGTTTCGTGTGGCCACGACGACGATCGCGATCGCCACGCCCAGGGCCAGGGCCGTCCAGCCCGCCCATCCCGGGAGCAGTCCCGACCCGACGATGGCAAGGCCGATGACGGCATAGGCGAGGTTGGCCGCCACGATCCAGGCTCCCTCCGCCAGGTAGGCGGCGTTCCAGAAGGGCTGGATCCAAACGGGAGTCACTCCCGACTCAGCCCGCTCGGCGGCCGCGGCGGAGAGGGCGGTCGTCTGGATCACGAGACCGAACACCCAGCCGATCAAACCGACCAGATACCCGCCCACGGCAGCAAAGGCCAGCACCGGTTCGCCCTGCTCGGCGAGGAGACTTGCCAGTGCGACAACCCCTCCGGTCATGAAGAAGACTCCCACCAACTCCCAGATGGAGATCCACCACCAGTAACCGGTGTTTCTTGCGATATGGTCGAGCTGGTCGTCCCTGGTGAGCCTCCAGAACGCCGAGTCGTATCCGCCCCGGATGTATCCGACCGCTTCCCCGGCGACCAGCAAGATCCCCGCCATCAACAGTATTCCTGTCAGCAGCATCTCCCCAACATACGCGCCGTGTCGAAAACGTGCCGGCCCAAGTCGAC
>JBFHXF010000148.1:0-4411 GCA_041599115.1 Acidimicrobiia bacterium | reverse complement strand
TTGCAGTTTCCTCGTCGATCCCCGATCCGGTGTCCGAGACCTCGATTACCACCGAGCCGCCGTCGGCACGGGCCGTGATTGTGAGAATACCGCCTTCTTCCATCGCATCTGCCGCGTTGTCGATGAGATTGGTCCACACCTGGTTGAGATCCCGACCGGGTGCCTCGATCTTGGGCAGTCCTTCGGGGAAGTCGGTGACAACCTCGACCTGGCGCAACTTGTGCTTCAATAGGATCAGAGTGTCGGCGATTCCATCGGTCGGGTTGATCTCTTGGACCGGTGCCTGGTCGAGATATGAGTAGTCCTTCACGATGCGCACCAACTCGGAGATGCGTTCGGCTCCGATCGAGACCTCACCCAGCACCTGTCCGGCAAGGCAGCGAAGGCCGATCCATTTCGCCAGAGCCGCGGCAGCGAGAGGGTCGAGGCCGGTGGTGGCAGTCGTCAAATCCGCCGTTGACCAGCCGTCCGCCGTTAGAGCTGGTGCCAGGTCCCAGGCAACATCGGCCAGGCCCGAGTCGGAGAGCCAATCAGCCAACGCCTCCTCTCGTTCCGACCGGGTCAACGCGTCGAGATGTCCCGGCTTC
The DNA here is from genome assembly GCA_041599115.1 of Acidimicrobiia bacterium. GTDB lineage: Bacteria > Actinomycetota > Acidimicrobiia > Spongiisociales > ZC4RG35 > JACZUI01. Next base: position 3,824 of record JBFHXF010000148.1, on the reverse strand, counting down.
TCGGGCTGGATGATTCGCCCATGGAAATCCGAGCCCGAATCAGCCAGGGCTACCGCAGCATCTCCCAGCCGCTGGTAGATGTCGGAGAGAAGACGCGAGCTGCGACCGACGGCAGCAGCAGGGTTGTTCAACTCGTGCATCAGTTGGGCAGCCATCTTGCCCAGGGCGGCCATCCGTTCTTCGTGGCGCAAGGTCTCCTCGATACCCCGCAGCCTCGAGGTCACGGTGCGGAACATTCTCCGCACCACCCGTGAGTCACTGATCAACTCCTCGAAAGCGGCCCCGGGGATCTTGACGACGTCGGATGAGGTGGTGGTCACGACGCTGGCGGTACGTGGCGCCCCATCGAGAAGAGCTATCTCCCCGACCACGTCGCCCGGACCCAACTCGGCGAGGACCACGTCCCTGGTCGGACTTCTCTTGGTGACTTCGAGTTGTCCGCTGACGATCACGTACATCTCCTCAGAGCGGGTTCCCTCTTCGATGATCCTGGTGGCGGCGGGAAGGGTCAATTGTTCCGATTTCCTGCAGACGTCGTCGAGCAACTCGTCGTCGAGGTCGGCGAAGTAGGGGAGCGATCGAAGTATTTCGGCAGTGGATTTCACAGGCTGGCGAGATGCTGATGGACGAACCGCACCGCCGCGGCACCCTCACCTGTGGCGCCGGCGACTCGCTGAATCGAACCCTGGCGCACATCGCCTGCGGCAAAGATCCCGGGGACACTCGTCTCGAAGGGGAGAGGGTCGCGTTCGACGTTCCATCCCTTCACCGGGCCCAGGTCATCGCCGGTGATGATGAACCCACGCTTATTCAGGGCGACGAGGTCGGCCAGCCACTCGGTGCGGGCACTCTGCCCGATGAAGATGAAGAGTGCCCCCGCCTCCTCCTCGGTTTCTTCTTCTGTGGTGACAGAGCGAATGCGCAGCCTCTCGAGATGCTGCTCGCCGATTGCGGCGACCACCTGAGTCTGTGGCCGGATCGACACGGCCGGGTTGGCGTCGATGGCGTCGATCAGATACTGGGACATGGTGGCCGACAGATTCTCGCTGCGAATGATGATCGTCACCGAATCGGTGAAACCGGTCAGGAACAGCGACGCCTGGCCGGCGGAATTGCCACCCCCCACCACGAAGACCTTCTCATTTTGATGCTGCACGGCCTCGACACGGGAAGTGCCGTAATAGACGCCCATGCCGGTCAATCTCTCGAGACCCTCGGCCGGCAGACGTCTGTAGGCAACACCGCTGGTAACAACCACCGCCTTGGCCGTCACCGTCGTGCCGTCCTCGAGATGGATGATGCGGAACGGGTCTTTCCGCTCGATGCTTTGCACCGACGCCGGAACGAGGAGTTCCGCCCCAAACCGCGTGGCCTGGGTCACCGCCCTTCGTGCCAGGTCGGCGCCGCTGATTCCCTTGGGGAACCCGAGATAGTTCTCGATAAGGGAGCTCTGGCCCGCCTGGCCGCCGGGAGCTTGCTCTTCGAGTATCAAAGTGCTCAGACCTTCCGATGCGCCGTATACGGCTGCGGCCAGACCCGATGGTCCCGCCCCGATCACGACCAGGTCGTAGGCGGGGGAGCTGGCGTGAGTCTTGAGACCGACTCTCGCGGCCAGGTCCCCGATGGACGGTTTCAGCAGTGGATCAGAGTCCGGGAAAAGCACTAGGGGCAGGTCGGCCATGGTTGCGTTGGCATCGATCATGAGTTGGTTTGCCCGACCCTCGTCGCCCACTTCGACGGATCGGTAGGGGATCTGGTTTCGTGTCAGGAAAGCCTTGAGTTCGTGGGCGTCTTTGGACCAGTGCTGGCCCAATACCCGGATGCCCTCGAACACGGGCCGGTATCCCGCCTGCCAATCGTCGAGAAGGTCATCGAGAATCGGGTACAGGAGCTCCTCCGGAGGGTCCCATGGCTTCATGATGTAGTGATCGAGGCCAACGTCGTTGATCGCGCTGATGGCTGCATCTGTGTCGGCGTAGGCAGTGAGCAGGGCCTTCTTCGCCTCCGGATGAAGTACCAGGGATTCTCTGAGGACATCGATTCCGGTGGTTCCCGGCATGCGTTGATCCACCAGGAGGAGCGCGAGGGGCGTCTCGCGCAGGGCCAATGTCTTGAGTGTTTCGATTGCTTCCTCGCCCCCGGGGGCGCCAACCACGCGGTAGTCGGCTGAATACCGGGAACGAAGATCCCGCTGAATTGCGGCCAGCACCGGCGGCTCGTCATCCACGGTGAGAATCACAGGTTTGGCTGTCATAGGACCAGTATCTCGTCGGGAAAGCAGAACCGCCAACTCTCACCCGGCTCGATGGTCTGAATCAGCGGGTGACCCTGCTGATGCCAGTGGGCCCGGGCGTGGCGATTCTTCGAATTGTCACAACAACCCACCGTGCCACACCCCAGGCACGCCCGGAGGTGAACCCAGGTGTCGCCCATCGTTATGCATTGGTCACACACGGTCGATTGCGGATCGACGATTTCGGCCAGCTGTGAAAAATGCCGGCAGGTCGGATCGGCCAAGAAGCTCCTATCTATGCGCGACGAGCAAACCTAGCAAGCGCGATGCCGGTCGGCATCGCATCAGACCGCGTTCGAAATTGCCTCCCTGATCGCTCTGGCCGCGTAGACCCTCGCCAGATGACTCTTGTATTCGACCGAACCGTATAGGTCTTCGAGGACGGTCATGTCATCGGCCGCCTTCCCGGCGGCTGCTTTGATGGCCGCCTCCGACCCGTCGGTCCCGATCAGCGCCTCTGCCACCCCCTGTGCGAGTGCCGGTTTGGTCCCGACACCGGTGACGGCGACCCGGGCGTCCTCGATCGAGCCATTGGACTTCTTTACCCATGCTGCCACTCCGGCAACCGCATAGTCGGAATGGCCGCCGCGTCGACCCAGTTTGTCGTAGGCCGATCCCTCCCCGGGTCCGACCTTGGGGATACGGATACTCGTCAGGATCTCATCGGGAGCGAGTGCCGAGGTCAATGTGTCGACGAAGAACTCCGACGCCGGGATCTCACGTGTACCGGAGGCGGATCGGGCGACCATCACGGCTCCGCAGGCGAGGGCGCCTGCCGGCTGATCGGCAACCAGGTCGGCATGGGCGAGGGCGCCGCAGGTGGTGCCCCGGTTACGCACTTGGACATCTCCGGTGAGGGAGGCGGCGCGGGCCAGGGCGGCGGCGTTCGCCGTCACCAACGGGTTGCGGGCGGTCTCGGCGTGACGGACCAGCGCCCCGATCGAGATGTGGTCACCGTCATCTGACACTTCCCCCAGCCCCGGGATACGACCGATGTCCACCACCAGGCTCGGCGAAAACAGTCTCAGCTTCATCAGTGGGATGAGACTCATCCCACCCGCCATCACTTTGGAGTCACCACCCAATGCGGCCAGAGCCTCATCGAGAGTCGAAGGCGCCAGATATTCGAATTCACGTGGATACATCAGCCCCTCGCTTCCTGAATCGCAGCCCAGACCCGTTTCGGTCTCAGCGGCATGTCGATGTGTTTGACCCCGAGCGGGCTGAGCGCGTCGACCACTGCGTTGACAATGGTGTGTGCACTCCCGATGGTTCCGGCCTCTCCAATGCCCTTGACCCCCATGGGGTTGACGTCCGTTGGAGTGACCGTATGGCTGAGACCGAACGACGGCAGATCGGCCGCCGTAGGTAGGAGGTAGTTGAGCAACGACCCGGCAGGGAGGTTGCCGTCACTGTCGTAGGTCCCGTCCTCGAACAGTGCCTGACCGATTCCCTGTGTGATCCCACCATGGACCTGCCCGTCGACGATCATCGGGTTGATCACGTTTCCGCAGTCGTCGACCGCCAGATA
>JBFHXF010000147.1:0-4421 GCA_041599115.1 Acidimicrobiia bacterium | reverse complement strand
CAGCGAACGAAGTGAGGAGCCCCCACCGTCACTTCGTGACACCTCCCCCTCACGGCCAGTGGCCTCGCTTCGCTCGAGGGGGAGGAGAGACTCGCTTCGCTCGAGGGGGAGGAGAGACTCGCTTCGCTCGACGGGGAGGAAATGGGGAGGTCCTGGCGCTCGGGATGTCGTCGAGAGCGATCCATCGATTGGCCTAGCCGGTGCCTTGCGAATAGCATATGTACGCTCCCACATCGGGAGTCGTTTCCCCAAACGCTCCTCGGTCTAGACCTGTGCGAGGAATCCCTCAATGAAGATGAACAAGACCTACTCGCCCAAGACGGCTGATATTCAGCGGAATTGGTACGTCGTAGACGCAACGGATCTTCCACTGGGTCGTCTCGCCTCGGAGGTAGCCACCAGGCTTCGCGGCAAGCACAAGCCCACCTACGCTCCTCATATGGACTGTGGTGATTTCATCGTCGTGACCAACGCCGAGAAGGTGGCGGTGACCTCGGGGAAGAGCCAGTCCAAGATCTACTACCGCCACTCCGGTTATCCCGGCGGGATCAAGGCGGAGTCCTTCGATTCACTGCGGGAGCGTCGTCCCGAAGCCGTGGTGGAGAGAGCGGTAAGAGGCATGCTTCCCAAGAACAAGCTGGGCCGCCAGATGGCCCGGAAACTCAAGGTTTATGCCGGCCCTCATCATCCCCACGCCTCGCAAAAGCCTGAGGCACTTGAATTCGACATCCGAAAGGTTGAGATTTGATGACAAAGCCACTGATCCAGGCGACCGGCCGACGCAAGGAGTCGGTAGCGAGGGTTCGTTTTCGCGATGGATCCGGGCAGATGACCCTCAACCAGCGTCCCCTGGAAGAGTATTTCCCCACGATGGCAGCTCGCATGCGTGTGATGGAACCCTTGACCCTGACCCAGACTCAAGGGCGTTACGACATCGACGCCACCCTCGAAGGTGGCGGGACGACGGGCCAGGCCGACGCCTTGCGACTTGGTATAGCCCGGGCCCTGATCGCACTCGACCCCGAGCTTCGACCGGCCCTCAAAAAGGCCGGGCTTCTCACCAGAGATTCACGTGTCGTTGAGCGCAAGAAGTATGGCCTTCGCAAGGCGCGGAAGGCCCCGCAGTACACCAAGCGCTGAAATTGGCTGACCTACGTCGCCTCGTCGACGAGGGCATGCCGATTTTCGGTACCGATGGGGTGCGGGGGGTAGCCGGTTCCGAGCTCACCCCCGAACTGGCACTCGCCATCGGCAGGGCCGCCGGGTCTTATCTACGCGGCGGTCCGGTTCTGGTCGGTCAGGACACCCGGCGCTCTGGCTCGATGCTCTCGGCGGCCCTCCAGGCCGGGTTCCATGCGGTGGGTATCGACACCGTCGATGTAGGGGTCCTTCCCAGCGGCGGCATTTCCCATTTGACATCGATCTCGGCGGCAACCATGGGAGCGATCGTCTCGGCTTCTCACAATCCTGCCGAGGACAACGGAATAAAACTCCTGGCGGCTCGAGGAACCAAGCTTTCAGATGAGGCCGAGCGTGACATCGAGGCGCGGCTGAGAGACAGCGGCTCCAAGACCGCTATCGGACCCCTTATCGGGACCCGATTCGTCGACCATGAGGCCATGGAGAAGTACCTCGATCATCTGATCGCGGCCTCGAGATACAGTCTGAGTGGGCTCCGGATTGCAGTCGATTGTGCCCACGGGGCTGCCTATCGAGCGGCGCCATTGCTCTTCGATCGGCTCAAGGCGGACTCCACGATGTACGGCGTCGAGCCAGATGGCACGAACATAAACGCCGGCTGCGGCGCCACGACACCGGATTATCTTGCCCGTTTGGCCGAGGGTCGAGTTGGTTTCGCCTTTGACGGTGACGCCGACCGGTTGATCGCGATCGACGAGGACGGCCGGATCGCTAATGGCGACGTGATAATGGCGATCATCGCCCGTCATCTCAAGGCCCAGGGAAAGCTGGAGAAGAACCTGGTCGTGGCCACGGTCATGTCCAACCTCGGGTTCCGGAAGTCGATGGAGGAAGCCGGGATCGAGGTCGTCGAGACCAAAGTCGGCGACCGGTATGTCATGGAGGCGCTCCTGGCCCGGGAGGCGGTTCTGGGCGGCGAGCAGAGTGGACACATCATCTTCCTCGACAAGGCACAGAGCGGGGACGGATTGCTCACCGCTGTCCGGCTTCTCGATGTGATGGCCGGGACAGGCAAAGAGCTCAGGGAGTTGCGAAGCGAGGCAATCACCGAGTATCCCCAGGTGCTGCTCAATGTCGCCATCGACGGTCAGGTCGATCTGACTGCCGCAGCAGACCTCTGGGACGAGGTCGCGGAGGTGGAGAGAGAACTTGGCAGCGACGGTCGTGTGCTCGTTCGGCCTTCCGGAACCGAGCCTTTGATCAGGATAATGATCGAAGCCTCTTCCGAAGCCGACGCCAGGAGGTACGCTGATCGTCTGGTAGAAGTGACCGAGGCATCTTTTGGAAAGGAGTGACCCGAGAAGAGACCAAGACGTGCGGCACAACACATAGCGCCTGGCCTCGTGAGCGATCTCATGAGGTGACGAGGAGGAAGGTCATCGAAACATTCGGCGGATGCCTTCCCGGCCGGCCACGGTCGTCACATATGAGTGCAAAACCCGGGAGCGATCCCGGACACAGAGACTCATGTGAGTGGTAGCGGTCTCGTCAGACCGTTCGCCGCACGCGATCCGATTCGAACCCCTGGCATGGGCAGGTGATCTACTGGTCAGGGGAAAACTGAGAGGAAGCTGATCGCAAATGTGTGGAATCGTTGGATATGTGGGTCCCCGCTCGGTGGTGGATGTGCTTGTACCCGGGCTTGCCCACCTCGAATACCGGGGCTACGACTCGGCCGGAATCGCTCTCAACCATGGCACATCCTTGAGCGTCTTGAAGAGGGCAGGGCGGATCGCCGACCTACGGGAACTGGTGGAGAGGGAGGCGCCGGCCAAGGCCCTCAGCGGCATCGGGCACACCCGGTGGGCAACGCATGGCGCGCCCAACAGCGGCAACGCCCATCCCCATCTCGACTGCACCCGTGAAGTCGTGGTGGTGCACAACGGAATCATCGAGAACTGGTCCGCATTGAAGCGAGGCCTCTCCGAACGTGGTCATTCGTTCGAGAGCGACACCGACAGCGAGGTCGTCGCCCACATGATCGAGGAAATGGCCGATCTGTCTCTTGCCGACGCGGTTCGCCGCGTTATGAAACAGGCGGACGGAGCTCTCGCCCTCGTGGTGATGCGCAGGTCTGAGCCCGATCTCATCGTTGGCGCCCGGCGGGGTTCCCCGCTCGTGGTCGGTCGGGGGGACGGCGAGGGGTTCCTCGCCTCCGACATCCCCGCCTTCCTCGAGTACACCAGGGAGATGGTCGTTATCGACGATGATCGGGTGGTCGAGTTGCGCGACGTTTCGGTGACCATCACCGATCTCGACGGCAACCCGATCGAGCCGACGCAGCACAAAGTGGAATGGGATCTGGAGGCCGCGGAGAAAGGCGGATACCCCACCTTCATGCTCAAGGAGATCTATGAGCAGCCCCACGCCATCGCCGACACCCTCGCCGGAAGGGTGTCACCCTCGGGTCAGGTGGTTCTCGGCGAGGTGGACATGGACCCCGAGTTGCTGCGGGAGATCGACAAGGTGTTCGTGATCGCCTGCGGCACTTCCTATCACGCCGCGATGATGGCCAAATACGCCATCGAGCGATGGACCAGGCTCCCGGTCGAGATAGACATCGCCTCTGAGTTTCGCTACCGGGACCCGGTGCTCGACGACCGCTCGCTTGTCATCGGTATCAGCCAATCAGGGGAGACCATCGACACCCTTGCCGCCATTCGCTACGCCGGGGCGCAGGGCGCCAATGTCATAGCCGTTTCCAATGTCGTCGAGTCCGCCCTCGCCCGAGACGCCGACGCCGTCCTTTACACGCGAGCCGGGCCGGAGATCGGCGTTGCCGCGACCAAGACCTTCACTACTCAGCTGGTGGCCCTGCAGTTGCTGGGGCTCTATCTGGCCCAGGCGCGGGGGACTCTCGACCCGGGCGCCGTCGAAGTGCTGGTCAAGGAGATGATGCATCTGCCCGAACAGGTCGAGAAGGTCCTCGCCACTTCGGATTCGATCAAGCGGCTGACCCAGCAGTGGGGCGATGTTCGTGACTTCTTCTTTCTGGGCCGGTCAGGAGACTTCCCGGTGGCGATGGAAGGCGCCCTCAAGCTCAAGGAGATCGCGTATGTGCGGGCGGAGGGGTATGCGGCGGGAGAGATGAAGCACGGCCCCATCGCCCTCATCGAAAAGGGGGTGGTGGTCGTCGGCGTGGCCACCGACAGTCATGTCCGATCAAAGACCCTCTCCAACATGGAGGAGATGAAGGCGCGGGGCGGCACCATTGTCCTGGT
>JBFHXF010000146.1:0-4431 GCA_041599115.1 Acidimicrobiia bacterium | reverse complement strand
GGTGAGCTCGAATGCCATCGATGTCATCGTGATCGATTCGGTGGCCGCTCTGGTGCCTCGGGCGGAACTGGAAGGCGAGATGGGTGACTCCCATGTGGGACTTCAAGCCCGTCTCATGTCGCAGGCGCTGCGGAAGCTCGCGGGGAACATCAACCGCTCCCGTACCTCCGTCGTCTTCATCAACCAGTTGCGGGAGAAGATCGGGGTGATGTTCGGCTGCTTCCAATACTCGACCAAAGTCACCCTTGCCGACGGGTCCCAGGAGAAGATCGGCAAGATCGTCAACCAACGACTTCCCGTCGAGGTGATGGCGGTCGATCCTGCTACCGGCAACGTGGAGCCAAAGCGGGTGGTGAATTGGTTCGACAACGGCAATGCCGATCAGTTTCTCCAGTTCACCGTGTACAAACCCGAGGGCAACGGAAGGGCTCAGTTCGCCGCAACCGCCAATCATCTGATCTCCACTCCGGGGGGATGGCGTGAGGCAGGGGAACTGCTCGCGGGTGATCGTGTCCTGTTGCCGTTGCCTCACTATCTCTCCGACCAGCAGAGACAGTTGGTGCTCGGCTCGCTGATGGGAGATGGTTCGATCTCACCGAAACGGGACCACTCGACCGGTCCGGGGATGAAGTCCCGGTTCCGCTTCGGGCACGGCGCGAAACAGGATGCTTACGCCAGTTGGAAGGCCGACCTCCTCGATGGTGTGCCGCTTTCGATCTCCCCACACTCCCAAGGTGGGCTCATGGTGGAAACCACCCCCCTGGTGGAACTGGACGAACTTCGCGAAGCGGTCTATGTCGCCGGGAAGAAGGTGTTCAGCTGGGACTACCTCAAGGAACTGACCCCCTTCGCTCTTGCCATCTGGTATCTCGACGACGGGACCTTCGCGGTTCGGCGAAAGGACGGCTCTGCAGGCAGATCCGACATGGTGGTTGAGGCCATGGAAAAAGGGTCACAGAGACGGCTGCTGGCCACCCTTCGGGAGACTTACGGGCTGAGCTGCAAATTGACCGAACGTGGGGGGAAGTCGGTGATCGTCTTCGACAGGGATGGCACCGAGAGGCTTCATGAGCTTATTGCCCCATACGTGCCTGCCTGCATGGATTACAAACTGCTGCAACATCACCGTGGTCGTTTCTCGGTCGAAGTGGAGCCGGCGGTGAAACGGTATCAATTGACCGCGGTTCCCATCGTTGACATCCACCTCAAGCCTCCCACCCGAAGCATGAGGCGGTTCGACATCGAGGTGGAGGGACATCACAACTACCTCGTGGATGGGGTAATGGTGCACAATTCGCCTGAGACCACCCCCGGTGGTCGCGCCCTCAAGTTCTACTCGTCGGTCCGGCTCGACATCCGCCGGATCGAGGCCATCAAGGACGGCGTCGACAATGTCGGCAACCGGGTGCGGGTGAAGGTCGCCAAGAACAAGATGGCCCCGCCTTTCCGTCTCGCCGAGTTCGACATCATGTTCGGTCATGGGATTTCCCGGGAGGGAAGCCTCCTCGACGTGGCCGTCGACCAGGGTGTCGCCAAGAAGAGCGGCGCCTGGTACACCTTCGACGAAGACCAGTTGGGCCAGGGCCGGGAGAACGCCAAGCGCTTCCTCAGGGAAAACCCCGACGTTGCAGTCCAGCTTCAGGCAAAGGTCTACGAGGCGGTCGGTCTCGTCAACAACGGTGACGACGGTGTGGAAGTCGTCGATGTGGAGCCGGCCGAGGGCGGCGCCGGTGCGGAGGAATAGATCCTCTGTAGAAATCAGAGGTTCGGTGTAAGATCATCCCAGCACACGATTAAACACTTTTAACTGTAAGACCGGATCTGGAGATGGACAGGAGGAGAAAACGAACTGACGGGTGAAAGCCCTTAGTTGTTGACTCCTCACGTGTGCCGAGCCCTATTGGGCTCGGCATGTCTGTTATCAGGTCCTGGGAAGGAACAAAATGGGCAACGCTCTGGCGATAGGACTGGGTGTCCTGGGGGTCGCCGTCGGGCTCGGATTCGGCTACCTCATCGTCCGTCTGGTCAGGGGACGGCGGCGGGGCGGCGAAGATCTCGGGCCCGAGGACACCTTGTCGAAGGCGCGTCTCGACGCACAACGAATTCTCACCAAGGCCGAAGAAGAGGGTCGGGCCAAGGCCGAGGCCTACCGGGAGCGCGAGGAGGCCAACCTGGAGCACCGCCGTCTCGAGGCGGCGAACCAGGAGAACCGGCTGGCGCAGCGGGAGGAGACACTCGACCAGCGGGCCTCCAACCTGGCGCAGCGGGAGAAGATGCTCATCGAGCGCGAGGAGGAGCTCACCACCAACCGTGGTGCCCTCGAGCGGATGAAGGAAGATGCCCGTGCTCGTCTCGAACAGATCTCCGGCATTGATGTGGCTTCCGCCAAGGCTGAGATGCTCTCCCAAGTTGAGGACGAAGCCCGCCGCGAGGCCATGATCGTGGTCCGCGATCTGGAGATAAAGGCCCGCGAGGAGGCCGACCGCCGCGCCCGGCGGATCCTGGCGACCGCCATCCAGAGGCTGGCCTCCGAGGTCGTCACCGAGACCACGGTCTCGGTCGTCCAGCTTCCCAGCGATGAGATGAAAGGCCGCATCATCGGGCGTGAGGGTCGCAACATCCGCCATCTCGAGTCGGTGACCGGCACCAGTCTCATCGTGGACGACACCCCCGAAGCCGTCTCGGTTTCCTCCTTCGACCCGGTGCGTCGTGAGGTTGCCCGCATCACCCTGGAGAGGCTGGTGGCCGATGGGCGAATCCACCCCGCCTCCATCGAAGAGGCATACGAGAAGGCCCGCGCCGAGGTGGAACAGAGTGTCCGCGACGCCGGTGAGTGGGCTCTGGTCGAAGTGGGGATGTCGCGGATGCATGCCGAGCTGGTGGTCCTGATGGGCCGGCTCAAATACCGCACGTCCTACGGTCAGAACGTTCTCAACCACCTGGTGGAGACGGCTCACATCGCCGGAATGCTCGCCGCCGAACTCGGCGTCGACCCCGCTCCGGTGAAGAGAGCGGCTCTGCTCCACGACATCGGCAAGGCCGTCACCCATGAGGTGGAGGGCTCCCACGCCCTGATCGGGGCGGAGATCGCCAGACGTTTCGGTGAGGACCCCGCTGTCGTCCACGGCATCGAGGCCCACCACAACGAGGTCGAGCCGAGAACCGTCCTGGCGGTGATCGTCCAGTCCGCCGACGCGGTGTCGGCGGCCCGTCCCGGTGCCCGCCGCGAGTCACTCGAGGGTTATGTCAAGCGTCTCGAGCGGTTGGAGACATTGGCTGCCGAGTTCGACGGCGTGAATCACGTGTTCGCCCTGCAGGCCGGACGGGAGGTTCGGGTGGTGGTCGACCCCGGCGACGTCAGTGACCTTCAGGCGAGGGAGCTTTCCCGACGGATCGCCCGTAAGCTGGAGGAGGACCTTCAGTATCCCGGGCAGATCCAAGTGACCGTCATACGGGAGTTCAGGGCGACCGACTTCGCCCGCTGAGGGCCGGTTTCACATGTCACAGACCGTCCTGATACCCAATCCGACCCTGCGCGAACCTGTCCGGCGGCTTCCCAGCCGGGTCGGCCGGCGTTATTTGTTGCGCACCTTCGGATGTCAGATGAACGAGCACGACTCCGAGAGGGTGGCCGGGCTGTTCGAAGCGGACGGGATGACGAGGGCAGCCGAAGTCGAACAAGCCGACGTGGTCTTCGTCAACACCTGCACCATCCGGGAGAATGCCGACAACCGGATGTACGGCAACCTTGGCCAACTGAAGGCCATCAAAGACCTCAACCCCGAAATGATGCTTGTGGTGGGCGGTTGTGCCGCTCAGAAGGACCGTGACCTGATCCGGGAGCGGGCGCCGTGGGTCGACGTGGTGATGGGCACCCACAATCTCGACCGGGTGCTCGACCTGATGGACCACGCCGAAGCCTGGGGACCGATCACCGAGGTCGTCGACGAGCTTCAGGCCATGCCCAGCTCCCTTCCGGTGAAGCGGGAGTTGCAGCACTCCGCCTGGGTCACCATCCAGGTGGGTTGCAACAACACCTGCACCTTCTGCATCGTGCCTTCGGTGCGGGGAGTGGAGATCTCGCGGCGGCCCGGTGACATCGTCAGGGAGGTGGAGCGTCTCGCCGCCGATGGCGTGGTGGAGGTCACTCTGTTGGGCCAGAACGTCAACACCTACGGCCGCGATCTGGCCCTGGAAGGTCGGCGGCGCCCCATCTTCGCCGAACTGCTGCGCCGGGTGGGCGGCGTCGAGGGGATCAGGAGAGTCCGTTTCACCAGTCCCCATCCCAACGACTTCAACCAGGAGGTGGCCCTGGCCATGGCGGAGACGGCCGAAGTCTGTGAGCAGCTCCATTTCCCGCTCCAGTCGGGCTCGGACCGGATCCTGCGGGCGATGCACCGCGGTTACAACCGGGCCAAGTATCTCGAACGT
>JBFHXF010000145.1:0-4493 GCA_041599115.1 Acidimicrobiia bacterium | reverse complement strand
CGTGTCGATGCAGCTGGAACATGAGGCAGTCCTGAGCGCCGGCAAAGGCGACAGCGTGGGCATAAAGACCACCGACCGGGCGCGAACCGGAGACGAGGTCTATCGGGTCACCGAAGGCTGAGAACGGTGGACATGGAAAGGTGGAACGGACTGCTGAGAACATCCTGACCGAATCCACAAGACCGGCGATTCTTCCCTTAGCTCTGGCTGAGATCGACTGGTCGTTGCTCGAATGGGCTGCGATACTTGACGATTCCGCGCCCGTAGCTCAATTGGATAGAGCGTCTGACTACGGATCAGGAGGTTGGGTGTTCGAGTCGCCCCGGGCGCGCTAGGCGAAACCCCTGCTCAGAAGGGGGTTTCAGCGCGTCGGAGTTCGCTCCTCGGGCCGACGTCCTGCCGTGGGAGCAATCCTGGGGAGCCATTCTCCATCTGACTGGCGAATCACGGGCGAGTTGAAGGCCCTCTTTAAGGTGTCTTGGCGTGGCCGGGCCAGCTCGACCTTCGACGTTCTGCCTCGGCGAGGTCTTCTCACCCTGACATTCTTTAGGACCGGCCTGGCAGAGTTCCAAGCACATCTTGTCGTTCATCCGGAAACCGACTCGACGGCCGATGTGTTTTCCGCGAATTTCAGAGCGATGCTGGGTGTCTCCGCGCCTTCGGTTCAGCGATCTCCCACATCGAGTCTTCTCGTAATCACCCTTCAGAATGTTCTCGCTGAGCCCTCTCGAGCCGTTCAGCTACCGGCGGGCGTCCTCAACGCGTCTTATCCCCGCGGATGATCATTTCCCCGACCGTAGGAATTCCCTCACCGGTGGGAAGAAGAGGTCGGGGGTCTCCATGAATGCGAAGTGATTCGTGCCCGTGAGGAACTGGAACTGGGCGCCGGGTATGGCTTCGACGAGGCCACGCGCGAAGGACTCGGGTACGGGGTCGAGCTCGGCGTAGACCACCAAGGTCCGGCTTTTGACGTTGGACAGGGCCGACCAGGCTGCCTCACGGTCGAAGTCCTGGAACAACACCGACTCCTGATCCAGGACGGTGGCTGCGCTGTTGGCGGTGAAGTTGTAAGGAGCATCATCGGAGTTGGCGCGGTCCAAGAAGAACGGCTGATAAATGTTGCGAATAAACGCCTCAACGCCTGCCGGCTCACCGTTCTGGAAGGCCTCGGATGTCCGGATCTCATCCAGCGCCTCGTTGTCTGCGGGGGTGCGGCGGCTCATCATCTCGGACTCCAAGGCCTTCATGCCTTCAGGGTCGAACGGTGGACCCGGGTTGCTCACGACCAAAGCGTCGACGCGATCGGGGTGGCGAGACGCGAAGAGGGCGACGGTGTCACCACCAAGGCTGTGCCCCAGCAGATGTGCGCTAGCGAGGCCGAGTCCTTCGAGAAGCGCGGCGAGGTCGGCGATGGCGGTGTCGAAGCTGAGACTCTCGGCTTCGCCGAGTGGTGAGTTACCACTTCCCCTCTGGTCGTAATAGATGACGCGAAACGAGTCGGCCAGCCGGTCCATGGCCGGACGCAGGTAGGAATGGCCGAGGGCAGTGCCACCCAGAACCACCACCGGGTCACCCGTGCCGATGCTTTCGTAGAACAGTTCGGTCCCGCTGACGGGAATTGTTCCTTCCATGGGCCAAACGCTACACCCCAGGGACAGGACACCTAGCCCCGCATCGGGGTGCCACCGGCTTGGGGGGCTCTCTCGAGTCGGCGGTCAGCCGGATCACCGCGGAGGGGTCTGTGTTTCCGATCGACGGGTGATCGAACCCATCGACGAGCCCTTCGAAGCGACCGAGCTCCCGCGGACCGGCGAGCCTGTCATTGCCGCAGTATCGCTGACGACGCTGTGGCTGGGAGCCAGGCTGGGACCATTCTCTGCGAAATCGCGTCAGCGGCCGCGGACGCCCTTGGACAGGGGAGTCCGGCGCGCCGGCCTCGGCGGACTCCTGTGGACGCCCACGGAACCCCAATGAAGATCTACGGATCAGGAGGTTGGGTGTTCGAGTCGCCCCGAGCGCGCCTTTGATTCGGCCCAGAGATGGACCGCTGGATGCGATGGAGACCAATTCTTCAGTCGAGGTGGTTGGCTAGCAGCTACGCGAAGAAGCTTGCTGGTTCGGCTCGCTCATCCGTCGATCATGCCGTCGCTTCCAGTGCCGAGTGCAGGGGTCACACATTCATGCTCAGCCGTACACGGGGTGGGTCCAACAGGTTCAGGGGGCGTCGAAGATCTTACGTGGAGCCGATCCTTCGATGCCGACCGTGTAGTAGTCCCCACGCACTCCGGCCTGGTAAATCACCAGAGACCCATCCGGTGACCACACCGGCTCGGTGGTCCAGTCCTCAGCCGGATCGTCGGTAAGTTGTCGTCTGCCCGACCCATCCACGCCCATTACCCATATATCGCGGGAACCCCCGGGGCCGGCATACGAGAAGGCGATAAGTGTCCCATCCGGTGAAACCGCGCCGGGTCCTTCGCTTCCGGGCGAATCCGTGATCTGATCGAGATCAGTACCGTTGGGACGTATCCGGTAGATGTCGAAGGATCCTTCCGGCGCCATCCATACGAAAAGCCATTCACCGTCGCTCGACCAGTCGACAGCATTGGCTGGAACTACTCCGTCAGTCACTGCGGTCTCTTCGGAGCCGAGAAGTTCGACCACATAGACGGTCGGCACCAGGCCGGGACCCGCCCTATAGAAGGCGATCCTGGAGCCGTCCGGAGCCCAGACCGGACCCCAGTCATTCGCTGGATTCGATGTCAGCCGGGTGACCTCGTGAGACGCCAGGTCCATCAGATATAGGTTCGTGGGGCCATCGCGGTCGGACCCGAACACCATGATCTTCCCGTCTGGCGATATCTCCCCCCGATGATCCCCTGCGGGGCTCATGGTCAGGTTTTCCCCGATGGTGCCGTCCCAGTAGGCAAGGAAGATCTCGTCACCGCCTCCCGGCACCGACTTGCCGAAGAGCAGTGGGGGCCCGTGGCCAGCAGGGGCGGCCGATGTGGTCGAGGAAGTGGATCGCGTTGGAGCGACGGTTATCTGTGGCGGATGGGTGGAACTTGGTCCGTTGGTGATCTGCGGCCCGGTGCACGCACCTAACAGGAGAAATGAGACGCTGATGATGGTCGCCAGGGGCTTGAGGTCCAATGTGGCCTTCCGAGACTCCCCACGTGGCCTTGCTTTCATGCCGCGCGCGAGAAATGTGACAACGTACGGCATCGGAATCTCTCCCGGATGGGGTTGGTTCCCTTTGAGTTGGAAGGCTGACCATCGTCGCCTGAGTGGTAGTCGACCTCGACGTCGACCAGACCCGTTTCCTTCCATCGGAGACAGATGCGGAATCGATCCCTGGCCCGGATGCTGTGCTGCCCCTGACGATCTCCTCGAAGTGGCTTGACGTGACTGCCAGGCAGCGCGCATGTCCTGCAGAATCATTGGAGCACGGCGTCCATCCAGCGGATGATGAGATCGGCGAGTTTGTCGCGCACGTTTTCGAAACCGTGACCGTCCTGGAAGGCCACGATCGACACGTGGCGAGCGCCTTCCGACTGCAAGACCCGGTACAGTGGCAGGAGATGATTCTCGATCTTGACATTGACATCATCCCAACCGCCGACGAGTAGCAGGTGCCTGTCGGCGAGGCCTGGCGCTGCCATCCGAAGGTCGTAGGCGTCGACAGCGAGATGCCGCTCAGCGATTTCACGCGGGGTGGCACCAGGTGCCAAACGCCAGGGGCTGTCCGGGACAGACAATCCATCGGAGATGCCGTCGACCAGGCTTCGATAGCTCGCGTCGCGGATGTACTCACGCATGAACTCACCGTGGTCGGTTCCCGCTAGGGAGAAGGCAGCCGTTACTTCAGGTTGGCGCGCGGCATAAGTGAGGGCCATTCCGCCTCCGTAGCTCCAGCCCCCAAGTACCAGGCGACTCCTGTCCACCGATAGGTCGTCGTTCTCCTCGAGAAAGCGATAGGCGGCCGCGATGTCCAACTGGGAGTTGGCGAAGCTGGAAAGACCTTCGCTTCTTTGCGTTCCGCTGTAGTTGAAGGTGAGCGTGTTGTAGCCGTTCGATGCGAACCGTCGGCCAAGTCCGAGCACATCTTCCGTGTTCCCCGGACTGCCTTGCAGCAGAATGACGGTAGGGCATGCCCGGTGGCCCACGGCCCGATGAAACCTCCCCTGGATCAAGACCTTTTCGCGGTGAAACGAAACCGGGATGGGCATCAACCGCGCAGCTTACTGTCTGGTCAGGGCCGGTATGGGGAGTCGTTGGCTGGGAGTGGTGCTGGCAAGCGTCGGGTTCGACGTCGAGCCTTCGGCGGGGAGGTTCTCACCCCCGGCTTGGGAGCCATAGGCTATGGATTCGGGCCGGCCGTTGTGGGCGCCGCATGGACGGGTTGTCAGGATCTACGGATCAGGAGGCTGGGTGTTCGAGTCGCCGCGGGCGCGCTGCGAACCCATGCAGGGGCGATGGCTTCCTTTGTAATG
>JBFHXF010000144.1:0-4511 GCA_041599115.1 Acidimicrobiia bacterium | reverse complement strand
GACCGCTCTATCAGGCCATCGTTGAGGTGCTCAGGGGCAAGGGTCTTGCCGGCGCCACAGTTCTGCGGGGTATCGAAGGATTCGGTAAGTCGAGCCGGCTCCACACTGCCCACATCCTGAGACTGTCCGAGGATCTGCCCATCGTGATCGAATGTGTCGACACGGCCGGCAAGATCGAAGCGATTCTGCCGGTTCTCGACGGGATGATCGGAGACGGCCTGATCACCATGGAACGGGTCGAAGTCCGGGTTTACCGGGCAAACGGGCGATAACTCGTCAGTCATCGAGTGACCTCCTGGTAATGCCGGTCCTGTTGTCCCGGCCACCGACATCATGCCTCCGCCCTGCTGTGGACAGGCTGAGAGCACCTGAGAGGCGGATGAAGGCAAGACTCGCCGGATGAGTGGACCCGAGAGCCGCGTCCCGGTTCGGGTGTTCTAATATCGCGAGGTTGTCGTTAGGAGGTTGCGGTCTGTGACCGCCGACAGTCCGAAACCAAAGGGCGCTGTCCCCTTCCGAGTCTCGACCGCAACGTCGCTGGTCTGAGTTCCTCGCGGGGTGCAGTGCCCCGGTCGGCAGAGGAGTTCTCATGAGCGAGATGAATCGAGACCGGAGGGCCAGGAGGCCCGGCCGATCGACCCGCTCACCGCGCGATCTGGTCCGGTGGCTGCGGACCCTGGCGCGGCTAGAGCCGCGCGACGCCGAGCAATACATCGCGGATCACGCGACCGAATGGTCAACGGTTGCCGATATCAGCCCGGGTGACGCCGCCGACATCCTGGAGGCGATCGGCGGTGAGGCCGCCGGGGTGCTGATCGCCGATCTCCAGCCAGCCCAGGCTGCCGACCTCCTCGAAGAACTTCGAGACGAGTTCGCCGCCGATCTGTTGGAGGACCTGCCTCCGGCCGACGCGGCCAGGCTGCTCGAGGAGATGCCGCCCGAAGAGGCGGCCGACCTGCTCGCCGCGATCGACGATGACACAACGGTTACACGACTCCTCGAGTCGATGGATGACACATCGGCTGGCGAAGTCCGAGATCTGTTGGCACACGATCCGGACTCGGCCGGTGGGCTGATGACCACCGACATCGCCGCGTTGCCGATTGGTCTCACGGTCGGGGAGGCGGTGGAACGGATCCGCAGTCTGCACGAAGAGCTGGAAGACCTCTCGTACGTGTATGTGGTCGATGATCAAGAGCGGCTGAAAGGTGTGGTGTCATTCCGCGACCTGGTCTTTCGTCGTCCAGGCGTCGGGCTCGATGAGGCGATGGTGCCCGATCCGATGTCAGTGAACGTCGGCGCCGATCGTGCCGTTGTTGCCGACCTCGTCCAGCGTTACCACCTCTTCGGAGTCCCCGTGGTTGACGACGAGCATCGACTGCTCGGCATGGTCACCAACGACACGGTCCTGGAGGCAATCCAGGAGGAGGCAGGTGAAGACTTCGCGGTGGCTGTCGGCACCGCTGCAGAGGACTCGGTCTACCTGCCGATCCGTCGTTCCATTCGCCACCGGCTCCCGTGGATTGCCTTCGATGTGGCCATCTCGACGACAGTGGTAATCGCCATTTCTCAGTTCAATGATGTCATCGGGACCTTCGTCGTTCTCGCCGCGCTCATGCCACTCGTCGCACGAATTGGGGGTGATTCGGGAGCTCAGACGCTGGCGGTGGTTATCCGCGGTCTCGCCACCGATGGGATCCACGGCAGCGACGTTCGACGGGTTCTCGGCCGGGAGACAGCCATAGGCATCTTCAACGGCCTGGTCATCGGAACGATGGCCGGTCTTCTCGGTTACATCCTCCAGTCGATCCAGGCGGGCCCCGACCCGTGGAAAGTGGCAGGGGCGATGATGCTCGCCTCGTGGGCCAACCTCATTCTCGCCGGCCTGTCGGGGGCTGCCATACCTCTTACGCTGCGGCGTCTCGGTTTCGACCCGGCTCTGGGTTCGAACCTATTCCTCACGACCTTCACCGACCTGGTGGGGTTTGCCGGTTTCCTGGCCGTCGCCAACGCTTTTCTCTGATCGATGCCTTCGGTTTAGAGATCCTCTCTCAGGGTCCTTGCGGCGAACCCGACGGCCAGGATGGCAAGCAGCGGGAGGAGCAGCAGCGGCCCCACCTGGCCGAGCAGCCCGCCTCCGTCGGCGATCTCATGGATCACGTCGACGGCGTATCTCAGTGGGACGATGTAGCTGACGGTCTGGGCCCAGGTGGGGAGTGAGTCCACCGAGACGACCATGCCAGAGAGGAACACTGCGGGGAGCATGACCAGCGGGACGAATGGGAAGACCTGACCTTCGTTGCGAGCGGCATTGGAGACCAGCATCCCCAGCGCCATGGACACCACGGCGAGAAGCCAGATGACCAGGAAAACTTCGAGCATCGTGAGGAAGTCGTAGCCAAGGTCGAAAAGGAAGGAGAGCTCGGCCAGTATCAAGACACACTGGATAGTGGCGAGCACCGTGTAGGCGACCAGATAGCCGGCCACGATCTCCCTCGCCCGAAAGCCGTTTATGAACATTCGTTCGAGGGTCCCGGCCACGCGCTCTCTCACCAGGACGATGGCGGTGAGGATGTAGGTCACGAAATGGACCATGTAGGCCCCTCCGGGAACGGCAAAGTAAGCCTGGCGGATCAGAGGTGTGTCGATGGCATCCCAAAACACCTTGAGCAGATAAACCACCACGAGAGGGGCAATCGTGGAGACGGCCAGGAACCGGGGGTCGCCTCGAAGTGCGGCGAGTGCGTTGCGTGCGACGGCGGCGGTGCGTGAGCCGGCGGTGGCGGGTTCCGGTGTCAACTAGTGGTCCCTTCCTTTTTCACCTGGTTGCGAAAGACCCGAAGGACTATGTCGTCGACCCTTTCCAGTTCGATCTCAACCCGATCCGCAGGTTCGCTGGCGAGCAGGGCCCGAAGTTGGTTGGGGTAGTCGTCGAGTTCGATCGACCGCTCCTCACCCCCACTCCACAGACGTATCCGGGCGCGTGAGGATCGCAGAAGGTGACGCGGATCGTCGACGGCCACGACATCGCCCAAGTGGAGCAGGGCCACGCGATCGCATTCGAGGGCCTCGCCCATCTGATGGGTGCTGACGACCACGGTGGTACCTGCGGATGCCAGTTCCCGGAAACCATTCCAGAATGTGGCGCGCAACTCGGGGTCGATGCCGGACGTGGGCTCGTCGAGGATGATCAGCTCGGGTCGATGGACGATGGCGCAGGCCAGGGAAAGGCGCTGCTTCATCCCCCCGGACAAGGTCCGGGCCGGATCATCAGCCCTGTCGGTGAGATCCACGGCAGCCAGTGCCTCATCCACGGCGCTTTCAGTGTCACCCCGTCTATGCGCGGCGACGAAAAAGGCCACATTCCACCTCGTGGTCAGGTCACCGTAGAGAGCCGGCGTCTGGGGCATGTATCCCAACCGGCGGCGCAGCTCCCAACGATCCGACAGGGGATCGAGCCCCAAGACGGAGACTCGTCCGGATGTGGGCCGCAACGCCCCGATGACGGAGCGGATGAGAGTCGTCTTGCCCGCCCCGTTGGGCCCCAACAGCCCGAAGATCTGACCTCTCTCGATGTCGAGGTCTACTCCAGCCAGCGCGGTGACGGGTCCGTACTCTTTGACCAGGCGCTCGACGGTGACAACCCTCTCCATCACCGCGAGCTTATAAGCTCGGTGGAGGATGTCAGACGACGGTTCCGCTTTGCCCGGATCAAGGGAGACGCCGGCTCCTGATCCTGTGCTTGGTCCGTATGGTCTCGGACGACCGCGGCACGATGCTGATCGTCCCGTCGATCTCCAGCACGGCCTGTTTCACGTCGGCGAGGCCTTCCAACCCGTGTTCCCGTGCGGCTTGCTCCAGTTCGGCAACATCGACACCTTCGCGCTCCATTAGCCGCGTCACCGGCGAGCCATCGCTGACCAGCACGATCGGGTCGCCTTCGACAGCCTTGCGTAACCACGGGATCCGGTTGCGGAAACGGGCCAGTGCCGCGTTCGCCAACAGCAAGGCACCAGCGGCGATGAGCCCGCCGGTGACGGAGGTGTCGGGCCCGACCATGGCGTTCTGCACGGCGTTGGCGATCAGCAGGATGATCACCAGGTCGAAGGGGGTCATCTGTCCGAGTTGCCGCTTGCCTCCGAGGCGCAATCCAACCAGCAACGCCAGATAGACGATCGTTGCTCGAAGGAAGATCTCCCACCAGGGGACATCCAAGGTGAACATAGCCACACGTTATCGACGATAGGTTTCTGCGCGGGTTGTCAGGATGCGGCAACGATGCGCGCGTGGATCTGGGCCGTGAGTTGTTGGACCTGCTGGGTCAATTCTGTGTTCGCCTCCAAGAGCTCGTGCAGCGTGGCTAACTCCTGGTCGGCGATCTCCTGTCGTTGCACAGCGGCTGCGGCCAGATCTTCACGATGACGGGTGTCGGCCTCGTTGAGCGCCTTGTCCCGGTCGGCCTGCCGGGTCTGGGCCAGAAGGATGAGGGGCGCGGCATAGGCCGCCTGGAG
>JBFHXF010000143.1:0-4518 GCA_041599115.1 Acidimicrobiia bacterium | reverse complement strand
CGTGGATGAAGTTCACCCATTCACCTGTGTAGGAGCCGCGCAAGCCACGAATTGTGTTGCCATTCTCCCATAACCCCCATGCGGCGTAGCAGCCGAAACAGCTAGCCGACAGCGGTGTTATCCCGCCAGCTGAAAAGCTACTCTGCAACTGAGCTGGCAGCGTCGTCGCCGTCGTGGTGTCTTTGGCAGCGAAGGCTGGCGTCGCTGCAGCCGCCACGAGGATCAACGTTGTGAGCAGCAACCATAGGCGGCGAAGTAGAGTCATAGTTTCTCTCCTTTCGTCGAGGGAGCGCCTGTTACCTGTATAGCCATTCGGCTCTCCTCGTCCTGTGTTGGGGGGCACGACTTGCATGCCTCCGTCTTGCACCTCATCGGATAGAGCTCAGACGGGTGTCGAACAGTTCTTTGTCGACCGTGGAGGTCTTGTTCGCGTTTCGTGAGGCCGCCGTCCCATCGGCCGGCCTCGGTCATAGGCGGCCAGATCTCGCCCAATCGAAAGTGGCGATGGTCGGATTCGAGGAATCCGGTCTCGAAGAGCCCGAACAAACGCTTGCTCAGACTGCTCGGCAGCGTTCCTCACTCCCACGAATCGCGGAATCCGACTTGTTCTGTGCAACAGCTGTGCAACAGACCCCTTGGAATCTTATAATTTCCCTGGTCAGGGCGTTGTTGCAGAGGGACTATTAATCCATTGGTTGTAGGTTCGAGTCCTACCCGCGGAGCAAGATTCTGACCTCGGCGATCGCCGAAATCTCCCTTCATTGCCTGGAGAATCTGGCGATTCGTGGTCTCTGGTCGTTTCACGGGACGAGAATCACCAGGAATCGATTCTGGTGGCAACGAGGGAGACCTCCAAAGGATCGTCGGATGGTCTAGCCCGCAGATGATTCAGATATACGGACGATCAGCCGCCGACCAGCGGGCAAGAGAGGCAGCTCGCCCCCGCTCGGCGGGAGTGAAACCCCGTTGACCTGGACTTTCAGAGGGGCCTTGATGGCGCATCCCACCCGGCTTCAACCCCCCGAACCGGGCGGTTAAGGCCAGGATGCATGGGCGTCGGTCCTCCCGGAGGCCTCATCGAGCGAATGGAGCTCAAAACAACCACCTGGGCTCGACAGCGTTTTTTCCGGGCAGCAGGCGGACCCGTTCGTGTAGACATCACGGGCATGAGCGGTGCCCCCTGATGCGCAGCGACCTGAGACTCGGCGGTATTGCGTTCCTGGTTGCCACCGCGGCTCTGGCCGGGACGTTTGGCATCATCGCGATGAGAGGTCAAATGCGCGGCGTGGCAGCCTCCTTTCTGAGTGTCGAAGGGATAGGTCGCGAAGCTTCGGCTCTCAGGACCTTGTTGAAGGGCCAGGCCGTGTATGGGATTCTGGCGTTGATTGGGTTCGGGGTGCTCGCGTCGGTTCTGACTGAAGCCGGGGAGAGGACTCTGGCGCTCGTTTCTTTCGGGCTATTCGTGCTGGCATCCGCGGCAGGGGTTATTCGCGCCGCTTCAGACGCCACCATCACGGTGTGGGCCGGTGAGCGGTGGGCCGAGACGGGGAGTGTCCCCGAGATCTACGAGCCGCTGAGAGCTTTCGCCGGCGAATCCTTCTTCTGGTTCGCCGAGATCCCTTATCTTCTGGCTGCCGCTGGGTTCGGTTGGGCGGTGCTCCGATCCGGTGTCCTGCCCCCGTGGGTCGGGTATGTCGCTATCGGGTGGAGCGGGTTTTGGTTGTTCTTCCCCTTGGTCTTCAGGTCAGACCTGCCTGCCGTTCTCGCACTGTTCCCGGTCATCTTCGGTATAGGCATGGTGGTCACAGACTGGCAGCCGTGACCCCTCATGAGGTGTTCAGATAACGTTCCTTGGGAGGCGTGCGATGAAGACAGGTTTCGTCTATTTGAGGGTCACCGCGGTGATCTTCGCGGTGTCCGGAGTGATCGGCCTGATCATTCCCGACCAATACCTCGATGCACTCTTCGGTATTGGAGGAAGTGTCGGAGGGAGATTGTGGGGTCGGGGCTTCGGGGCAGCGGCCTTAGGACTAGCGGTCCTGTTGTGGATGGTCGATCGCACTGCCCCACGCGAGCTTCGTCTCGGTCTTGCAGGTGCTGTCGTCGTGTTTGGTCTGACCGGTCTGGGCGATGTCATATCGGTGATACAGGGTGACTTCGAGCCGTTGGCGTGGGCTTTCGTGGCTTTCCACGCTGTGATGGCAGCCCTCGGGGCCGTCTACCTCGCACGGGCCAGACCGACGCCATGAAAGCCGATTCTTCTTAAGAATTTCCAAGCATAGGTGTTGGGCTCGAGTCCGACCTGCGGAGCAAGATTTCTCAGCCCGAAATTCCTTGGTTTTTCCTGGGCGAGAGGGTTGTTTTTGACCCTGGTCCGGAGTAGGATCGAACATATGTTCGACGCACAGGCAACTCTCGATTCGCGACTCGCCTGCAATCCAGATGGGGTGGTCTCTGACGAGCGCCTCCATCAGCTGACCAAGACGGCGTGGAATAGCTGGCAGCACAACGCTGAATCCGTGCTCGAGGAGCCGATTCCCCACGGCTTGGATGAGCTGGCTCCCGGTCCGTTTCTTGCTGCGGTGCTCTCTTGCGTCGACGCCACCCGTTTGTCGGGACACGACCGTGTGATCGTCTTGCGGGCCCGACAACGTCTGCTGTCTCATGTCAACGCCGGGCTGTATGCGGACATGGCATCGATCTCGGATCACATCGACTTGATCGAACCCGATGCGGAGCTGGCGTCTGATTCCACTGCAGCCGAGGTTCGGGCGGCTCTCGGGTTGACGCGGAGATATGCGGACTCCGAGTTGGGATTTGCGCTGGACCTGATACGTCGAATTCCTCGTGTGTTTTCGGCCCTGAGCTCAGGCGTGATAGATGTGCGTCAGGCCAAGACCATCGTGCATGGCACCGCTCATTTGCCTGACGAGACTGCACGGGAGGTTGCCGACGAGATCACCCCGGACGCACCTCGCATGACCACCACTCAGCTAGCCGCCCGAATCAGGCGTATCTGCATCGCAGCCGATCCCGAGGAAGCCGAGGCTCGATACCGGCACACAGTTGCTGACCGGAGGACTTTCGCCGAGATGACCGCGGAGGGGACCGCCAACATGATGGGGCTCAATCTGCCCCCCGATCGTGTCGCCCAAGCGAGCCGGAGAATCAACGAGATCGCAAAGACATTGCGTAGAGAAGGAGAGAAGCGGACCATCGATCAACTTCGCGCTGATGTCTACCTCGACCTTCTCACCGGAGTGGGCACGAAGCCAGGGTCGTCTTCTGGGGCCGTAGAGATACGCGTCGACCTCCAAACCCTCGCCCAACTGGACGAAACACCTGGAGAACTCGCGGGATTTGGCCCTGTCATCGCCGACATCGCACGGCAAGTAGCCAGGGATCAGACCCGAGCCAAATGGCGATATGTCGTCACCCAACCCAAAACCGGGGTTCCTCTTCACACCGGGGTCACTCGAAGAAGACCCACCTCAGGGCAGCAACATCTCATTCAGGCCAGAGACCAGTTCTGCATCTTCCCCGGCTGCCGTATGCCCGCAGCCGAATGCGACCTCGACCACCGCATCCAATACTCTCGGGGCGGCCCCACCGAGACGGGCAACCTCCACCCTCTCTGCCGGCATGACCATCGAATCAAAGACAATCTCGGCTGGATCTATGAGACCCAGCCAGATGGCACCTTCAAATGGACGAGTCGGCTTCAACACACCTACATCACAACTGGCCAACCGCCGTGAGCAGCCGTGTGGGGGGGGTGACAGCAAACTCCCCGTGAGCTGGGGTCGCACTCAAGGTTTTCGGCTCAGATCCGATGTATGTGGCGGCAGTCGACGAGTTCAAGGAGTAGAGATGAGAGCTGCGAGCACCCGCCGCAACAGACGCAATCGGTGTAGCCACGAACAGACGATCGCAAGCTCGGTGGCGGGTATGGAGCGTCTTGTCTGTGCGGGGTGTGGTCAGGTCAATGTCAAGCTGGTTAGTGATTGGGTGACCCGGCGAGGCATCCCGACGCCTCGCTACGAGGTCGACTCCCAGTGAGGCGTCACGACAACGGCCTGCGCACCTCTGAAGTTCGAGCCTGCCGTGAATGCTCCGCTCCAGCCGTCTTCATCTCTTCCCGCGGGCTGCTCTGTGAAATCCATGGCGTTTCCCACTTCACTGAACATGACTCGATCCCGGTCCGGAGAAAACTGAGGAACCGTCAGACGGCCGGTGCCTCGACCGACTGAAGGACGACGCCCGGCCAAACATCGCTATCGGGTCATCTGAACCGGTGGCGCTGTCGGCTCAGCTAGCCGAATGTGACTTTGTCCTCTATTGGCAGTTCCGTGGGCAGGGCGACGATTGGTGGGCCCTGGGGCGACTTATGGCACCTAAAGGCGACTTATGGCACCTAAAACAGTTGTAGTCCTGGGAGGGGGATGGGGTGGGCTTACGGCCGCCCACCACCTTCGGGACTCGTTGCCGGCGGAACATCGGATAGTTGTCGTCGAGCGT
>JBFHXF010000142.1:0-4560 GCA_041599115.1 Acidimicrobiia bacterium | reverse complement strand
GGGCGACGGTCGTACCAGTCCCAGCGATTCTCTAGCTCCAAACCGGCGAGCCGCGCCATCAGATCGAGCTCGGCCGGCCACGCGTAGCGGAGTACCACGGGCAGGACGACTGTTTTCCCATCCTCCAGTCTGCGAACCGTGTGCGATGTCACCGTTTGGTCGACCGGATCATGAATCGACAATTCGTAGGCATGCGCCTGATTGGTCGAGATACTGGAGACTCCCATTCGGGTGTTGTGTCGGTCGAACCGCCCCAGATCGGGGACGAAGCCCTCGAGCACAAAGCGACCCTCCGGCTCCAGGGCTGCGGCCACATTTGCGAAGCACTCGATCTGACGCTGCTGGCTCGGCAAGGCAAAGAGCGTGTTGAACACCAGATAAACCAGAGGGAATCTGCGCTCTCCCACTGGTACGTCCGCGAAGTCGCCCATGATCACTTCGATGTCCCCTCCCCCGGGCTTAGCGCGCAGAAGGCTGATCATCTCCTGTGATGCTTCGATCCCCACGACTTCGACTCCTGAATGACTCAGCGGCAGGCCGACCCGACCCGACCCGATGGCGAGCTCGAGGGCGCGAGCCGGCTCCCCCGCGTAACCGGCAAGCAGAACTATGGCTGAATTGTCTACGGCGGGGTAGATCTCGTCGTAATAAGGCGCCCAGAGGTCACCATAGGTCTCTTTTGCCCAATCCTTCACAGGCACACTCTGCCATCCGGTGCTGTCGACTGCGCACCTTTTCACCTATCGTCGTCGTATGCCCGCAGCCAAATCAGTCCTCGACGACCTGACCCGACTCCAAGCATCCTTCACAGAGATGGCTTGCGATCCGGACCTCGCCGATACGAACCAGTTCTGCGAGGCGTACGGCGTACCCCTGGAGCGGTCTGCCAATGCCATCCTGGTGGCGTCTAGAAAGCCCGAAGGCCACCATGCGGTGTGCCTCGTTCTGGCAACGACCCGGCTCGATGTCAACGGCCTTGTGCGAAGGAAGCTGGGAGTCCGAAAGGTCAGCTTTGCCCCACCCCAGCTGACTATGCAACTCACCGGTCAGGAGATCGGAGGCGTCACCGTCTTCGGCCTGCCCGACGAGATGCCGGTTTGGGTCGACTCGAAGGTCATCGAGCTCGATTGGGTCATTGTCGGTGCCGGAAGCCGTTCGGCCAAGATAAGACTCGACCCGACACTCTTTGTGCGAAACGACCGGTATGAGGTGGTCGAGGATCTGGCATTGAATCCGCAGCAGACTTAATCGGCGTTTGCAGCCCCGGGTTCATCGGAGGAGGATCGTTTCTGACGCGGCCTCCCCAAGGACCGCCTTATCAAGAACCCGTACCCCACCAGGCCCACCAGGGCGAACCCGAACCACTGAACGGCGTATGACAGATGTGGCCCCTCGTCGTCAAAGCTGGGTGGGCTGACAGCGACCGGTATCTGCCCGTTGCGTGCACCGAGAGCGATCACATATACCGGCTGCAACTTGTAGGGAACCTGCTCCTGAATCCGTTGAATATCGACACGGTTCATTGAGATGAGCCGGCCCTCCTCCGGATCGGTGGGACCCAGAGCCCCGCGCATCTTTGAGGTCTCGATCCACCCCTCGACTGTGACCTCCCCTTGGGGTGGAGGTGCTTCGATGACCGGCACCGTGTCGAGGACCAGGGGCACCCAGCCGCGATTGATCAGAACTGCCTCCCCGCTCGACTGTACGAGTGGTGTCACAACATGAAACCCCGCCGTGTCCAGGTAGACCTGACTCCGGATCAAGACCTCGTTGTCGGTGTCGAATACACCCGTGACTGAGGTCCTGCGAAACCTGAGGGAAGTGAAGTCGCTCCCGGCAGCCGATAGAAGCTCGGTAAAGGGAATCGGGTCGTCCCCAAACCGGCTCTGATTGACGGCGTTGTCGACGAGACGCTGCTCATGACGATCTAGTTGCCAGAAACCGAGACCTGCGAACACCACGGCGACCACCAGCACCACCAGGTGGGCAATGATCCAGCGCGGGGTGAGCAGAACCCTCAAGAGTCAGGCGGCTAAGGGTATTTCGCCCTCGTCCAGCAGTGCCGCGGCGGCAGCCTCGATCGTCTCCTCGGAATGACGAATGGCGATTGGTGCCTGGAACGCCCCCTCGGCTGCAGACGCCGGCATACGTCCCCCATCGAGAAGAATTTTGGCCATGTCGTCGGTCCAGTACCAGGGCAAGGGTGACCTCCGCAGAATTGGTTTAGGGCTGGGACCTCGCCACTGTAACCCCGGTGTCAAGAGTTCGATCTGCCGTCTCAAATCGGTAGTTCAACCGGTTCCAGATCGGTCACATCCTTGATATTGACTTGTTCAGCCACCACCTCGATACGGCTACGCCGCCCTTCCGATGATTCCCAGAATCTGCGCTGAACCGCACCGCATACCCAGACGCGTGTCCCACGTTCCGGTAACTCGTCGACCAGATCGTCCGGTGGGTCCCACATGGTCACGGGGATCACATCGACTCGCTTTCTAGGCATGTCACTCCGCACGGTCACCAGAAGCCGGATGAGTCGTGTTCCCGAGTCGAAAAGCCTGACTTCGGGCTCGGTGGCAAGTCGTCCACAAAGGACTATCAGATTGAGATCCATGGCACTCCCCCATTTCTCTTGGTGGGAAGTGCGGTGTTTCGATCTTGCAAGCCGGGGCCGACAGATTTCTAGAGCAGCTGAGCCCTCAGCTCTTCGACACCCTCGAAGTCGGGCTCCTGTCGGTCCAACGCTGCCAGCAAGGTGCGCGCCGCGTCCTTGTCCCCCGCAGCCAGAGCAGCCCTTGCCGCGACAAACCAACGTCTCACCTCGCCGGGGGCGGGCGAAGCCACCAGCCTCCCGGGCTTGATGATGTTCCAGGCGTCTCGGGGACGGCCTTCATCGAGAAGGAAGGAGGCATACACCACCCGTGCTTCATTCGAAACCGTGGCGGAAGGATCGAGCTGTTGCATCAGCTCCCAGGTCTTGGTGACGTCGGCTTTCCTACCCAGGGCCCGGAGACAGTCCATCTCGATGGGCATGTGCATCATGTCGCCGGTGATCCGGCGAAAGGTGCGAAGCTCACGCAAGGCGTCTTCCCACTTTTCGGTCTGATACGAAGCGAGTCCGAGCAGTTCCCGAACGGTTGACGAGCGTGGCGCCAGATTCTTCGCGTTACGGAGATCGGGCAGAGCCGCTCCGTAACGCTCTTCGGCATAGGCCTCGACTGCCTTGGATAGGTGTGCCAAAGCAGGTTCGCGCCGGTCTTTGGGGGTCGACCGAAGGATCTCCTCACGAACCCACTTCGGGAGATCGCCACCGGGCACAGAGGTCACAGACCGGGTCTGGCGGGACCTCGGGCCGGCATCGGAGCGTCGCTGGCGACCCTTGGACTTGTCTTGGTCGGATCGGTAGTTCACTAAACAGCTTTCAATATGAGAAGGGCCGCCGACGGTAGTCGGCGACCCTTCGACGTTAATTGCCCGGCAGTGACCTACTCTCCCAGGGGATTGCTCCCCAAGTACCATCGGCGCTGACAGGTTTCACTTCCGTGTTCGGAATGGGAACGGGTGGGGCCCTGACGCTATCGCCACCGGACAAATCTCTGAGTCTCGACAACCCGAGCACTCCATAGCGAGCACAAAGTCATGTATTGGATTCAAAACCAAGCCCTCGGCCTATTAGTACCGGTCCGCTGAACGCATTGCTGCGCTTACACGTCCGGCCTATCAACCTGGTCTTCTACCAGGGGCCTTAACCCATAACGGGTGGGAAGTCTCATCTCGAGGTGGGCTTCGCACTTAGATGCCTTCAGCGCTTATCCCGTCCGAACATAGCCAATGAGCGGTGCACTTGGCAGTACAACTCACACACCAGAGGTTCGTCCACCCCGGTCCTCTCGTACTAGGGGCAGCTCCTCTCAAACTTCCTGCGCCTGCGGCGGATAGGGACCGACAGTTTTGTTACTACCGCTCGCCTTCGTGGTGAGCGGCGGCCAGGCATTTCTGCCTGACTCTGTATGTCGCCATACAGCTCGGACTATATCTTCACCCATCATTGACGATGGGGTCCGGCGTGTAGTCTCTGAGGGTTCTGGATTCCTAAGACCTCACCGAGGGTCCACCTCCGATATCTGCCATTTCCGTTCATTTCGAATGCGGTGCGGGCTAGCCTCTCGAACCCACTGGGGTTGAGATGCTCTCCTTGCTCCATTCCATGAACGATCGTGGCGAATCTCTCGAAAGTAGATCTCTTCGTTGAGAGGTGTGGATTTCGAATGAAAAAGGGAATCACCCGCTCACTGAGATCGGTCCTTCGTCTGACGACGTAGACCATGGTCCGATCCGCTGACCGCTTCCGGTCGTTCTGTCGGATCGTCCCGCATCCAAGTGTGGTCAAGAACAGTTCGAGCACGTAGGCGCGCTCATTGTTCTGGCTCACTCGGAACTCAGGAACGAGTTGAAATCCATTCTCGAGATCGGGTCGTCGTGTGACCCCAACCGAGAATGATCCTTCTCCATCGGCGAATCCACTTAAGTAGGACTCCAGCCTTCCCTGCTGATTGTCCG
>JBFHXF010000141.1:0-4610 GCA_041599115.1 Acidimicrobiia bacterium | reverse complement strand
CCTTGCCTCCGGCATCGGGGCAACGACGATCACCCCGGTGGGCTCCACCGGCCTCGTCCCGACCACCACCCCTGCTCCCGAAGTGGTCCCCGGTTATGTGTTTGGCACACCGCTGCCGTGGGCCCTGGTCTTCGACAACGGGTACGACGTGGTCAAGACCATTGACGTCAACGAGGGGATCCCCTACGAGACCGAGATACCCGGCGGGGCCGCTGGTGACCAGCCCTATCGACTGACTCTGGTGGATGGGAAGCTGGTCGTCGGCTGGGGAGAGATCTACGCATACGACATCGCGACCGGGCAATCGACCCTCCTCGGAGAGGCCACCATCTATGTGCCCGCCGCCGAACCCGGTCGGGTGTGGCTGGTGGACTCCGGGAGTAGCTACCCCGCCAGCACCACTCGCGTCTGGCAGGTGTCGGTCGATGGCGAGCAGTTGACCGAGCCGGTGACAATCGCGGGCGGACCGAAGATTGGCATCCCGGGTGGTCTGGCGCTCGGAAACTTGCTTTGGGATTTGGATACCCAAGCGGTATTCAGGTCTCTTGGGGCCGGCACTCCCTCAGACTCGACATCGGACGGTCTCATCGCCTGGTGTGACGAATCCTGCAATGTGATGCATGTCACCGATATCGGAAGCGGTGACGATCTGACGATTCCGCTGCCCGAGGGCGAGCCGTACTTCTCCGCCGGGCTGGCACGGTTCTCGGCCGATGGCCGATACCTGGCAGCTCCGACCTCTACCGGTGTGGTGGTTGCCGACGTGACAACCGGAGAGTCGTGGACCGCGATCGACTTTGGTGAGAACGACACCTATTTCACGAATTGGGCCCCCAACGGCACCGACCTGTTTGCCTCCCGATACAGCTACGGCATGGGGGAGATGGGGGTTGCCTATCACGATGCGCTCACCCGTGAGACCGTGATCACCACCCTGCCCTATGGGGGCACCCTCGACTTCGTGGTGATCCCCACCTCCGGGGCCGGCACCCTGGTGCGGCCGGAGCCTTTCGTGTGTCCAGTCACGGTGCCAACCCCATCCGGTTTCCTGGCGCCCGATCCTTGGCCCACGTACTTCCCTTCTGATTCCAACCAGTTCTGGTACGGAACCGAGGATCTTTGGACGGTTTTGCCGATCCGCCCAGGCGAATACGAACCGAGAAAAAGTGTGTGGTGGAGCGCCAACTTCCCCGGCGGGTTCTCGGAGGAGAATCCGGACATCACAGTGACCTGGAGACGCCTCGATGTCGACCGACCAGATATCACCGAGACTCAGGGGACCAACGCCCACACCGGAAAGCATGGCTGGTTCATGATCGCCGGAATAGACCCCCAGGAACCCGGCTGTTGGGAGGTCACCGCCTCCTACAAGGGAGCCACGCTGAGCTACGTCTACGACACTCGCTGAAAGCCTGCAGGCAATGCGTGTGCAGCGGGGCGTGTCAGGCCGACCTGGGTGCACACGCCGGAAGATGTGTGTGCAGGGAAGTGGCCCAAACCGGTATGGGTGCACACGCATCTGCCTCAAATCCCTGAATAACTTTGGCGAATCTGCCGATGAGAATCTGGTGAGTGTTGCCTTCGATCTGATCGACCGGAGCGGACCGGGGATTCTGCGTGTTCGCACCCTCATATATGCCGGACTCGGGCTGGTCCTGGTCGCATCCGCCCTCTTTGGCCGGGATATGCGTCTCGAGGCGATGCTCCCGATTATCGCGGCAGCGCTGGTTTTGCCCTGGCTTGCCTCCTCATACGGTCGTCTCTTTTGCGCCCTGGCCATCGACAGCGGAGTTGCCTTGGCGTCCTGGTGGCTGTTCGGGCCGAGTGCCGGCACCGACTTCGTCCTTCTGGTCGTCGCCGCAGCCGCGGCTCTGGTGTTCGAAGGCTCCAGCCGGGGTTGGTTGATCTCTTTGGTGTTGCTGGCAGAAGCAAGCCAGATTCCGCTGCATCTCTGGGCCAGTAACCGCGGCCCTCTGCCTCTCTTTCATTCTCCTTCTCAGGTCGTTAGCACCGCTGAGTTCATTACAGGTGTCGCCCTCAGGCTGGGCCTCCTGGTGCTTGCATCGATGCTTTTTGCACTCGTGGGGCGAAGCCTCAAGGCGTCTCGCAGCGCTCTTTCTGCGAGTGAGGCGATGTTCCGCGGAGCTTTCCAGGAGGCGCCAGTTGGAGTGGCGCTTCTTTCCGTCGACGGTGTTGTTCTCAGAGCCAACAAGAGAATCGATTTGCTTGCCGGGCTTGATGGGAACGAACACTTCAAGGGTCTTATCGAGCTCTTATTCAACCCGGAGGATCGTGCTGCTGTTCGGGGTGCCATCACCGCAGCGGTAAACCGTGACAACGACCACATCGATCTGGAATTGACGTCCTCGGCGGGAGGCAAGATCAGGACGTTGCGAGCGACCCTGGCGCCAGTTGAACAGTCCCAGGGCGATGTCGCCGCAGTGGTGACAGTCGAGGATGTGACCGAGAGAGTCGAGAATCTGCAGAGACTGCAGGAACTGGTTCGATCAAAGGACGAATTCGTTGCCTCCGTTTCTCATGAGTTGCGCACCCCCCTCACCGCGGTCGTCGGCTTCTCTGACATCCTGGAGGCGACCTGGCGGGATCTTCCGGCCGAGGAACTGGACACCTTGATCGGTGACATCTCCCGGGAGAGTCGCGAGGTGTCTTCGATCGTCGAAGACCTCCTCGTGATTGCACGGGCCGACATCGGGACTGTCACCCTGATACCCGACCTCTTTGAATTCGAGAGCCAGCTCGAGTCAGTCGTCGCAGGTTTCTCCGCTGTCGACCGGAGTCGAATAACCTTCGATTGCACGTCCTGCTGGGTGTGGGGCGACCCAATTCGATTTCGTCAAGTGCTGAGAAATCTCCTGACCAATGCTCTGCGCTACGGGGGAAACCACGTCAGGGTCTGCTCGATGGCGGCTGAGGACAACGTCGAGATCATCGTTGAGGATGATGGGGAGGGTGTCATCGGTGACGATCCCGAGCGGATCTTTCAGCCCTATGTCCGGGCACATGACAACCCGACGCAACCAGCGTCGGTTGGCCTCGGTCTGGCCGTGAGTAGATCACTTGCCCGAGCCATGGGCGGCGACCTCGTCTATCAAAGGGTGGACGGGTTGACCCGGTTCCGGTTGACGATCCCGGCTGTGCCCGCGACTGCGCCGGTTGAAGCCAGCGGTTGACCTGCGGGCAGACAATGCGTGTGCAGGGGGGCGTGTCACGTCGGTCTGAGTGCACACGCATGACAATGCGTGTGCAGGGAAGTGGCCCAGACCGGTCTGGGTGCACACGCATTGACCCTGAACCCGGGTCCAAGTTTCCACACCGACCGGATCCCCCTTATACTTTGGCCTCCCGAACCCCCTAGGGGTGTAGCTCGAATTGGTAGAGCGCCGGTCTCCAAAACCGGAGGTTGGGGGTTCGAGTCCTCCCGCCCCTGCGATACATGGCTCGAACGACGTGTAGGAAGAGTTGATGAACCGAGAAATGCGCCGGCTTCAGGAACGTGAAGACCGACGGCAGAAGAAACAAGATTCCAAGGGGAGCAAGGCCCAGCGCAAAGCCGCGGCGATGCAGTCGCGCCCGCCCAACGTCGAGCGCAAGCCCTTCGTGCGCAAGCTCAACGACTACCTGCATGAGGTCCGCCTGGAGATGCGCAAGGTCACCTGGCCGACCCGCGAGCAGATGATCGCCTTCACCACGGTCACGGTCCTCACCTCGATCATCCTCACTGCGGTCGTCTTTGGCCTGGACATCGTGATGAAGGAAGCGGTCTTCTGGCTGTTGGGACAGTTCTGATGGCCGAAATAGCCGAGATCAACGAGGTGACAGACGAAATCGCGGCCGCTCCTCAGCCGATCAGCCCCTACGACCTCGTCGGCGACTGGTACGTGATCCACTCATACTCGGGGTACGAGAACAAGGTCAAGGCGAACCTCGAGACCCGGATCCAGTCGATGCACATGGGTGATCGCATCTTCGAGGTGCACATCCCCATGGAGGACGTCGTCGAATTCAAGGCCGGGAAGAAAGTCACGGTCCCCAAGAAGGTCTTTCCAGGCTACATCCTGGTGAGGATGACTCTCGACGACGATTCCTGGTACACGGTGCGAAACACTCCGGGCGTCACCGGCTTCGTCGCCGGCAATGCCCAGAAGCCGACCCCGCTGTCCCGCCGGGAGGTCGAGAGGTTCCTAGGCGTCAAGGAAGAGGACGAGCAGACCAAGCCCCGCTTCAAGCCGGAGTGGGAGGTCGGCGAGCAGGTGCGAGTGGTCACCGGCCCTTTTGCAGATTTCAACGGAATCATCGAAGAGATCAACGTCGACCAATCCAAGATCGTCGTGCTGGTCAACATCTTCGGCCGGGACACCCCGGTTGAACTCGGTTTCCAGGACGTTCAGAAGAACTGATCCTGACCCAATTCAGAGGTAGAAAGACATGGGAAGAAAGAGACTCGTAACGACGCTGAAGCTGCAGCTTCCGGCCGGGCAGGCCACTCCTGCCCCTCCGGTGGGCACGGCCCTCGGCCCCCACGGGATCAACCTGATGGACTTCGTCAAGGCCTACAACGACGCCACCGGCAATCAGCGGGGGCAGATCAT
>JBFHXF010000140.1:0-4626 GCA_041599115.1 Acidimicrobiia bacterium | reverse complement strand
AGCGGGCTGGGTCTCTCGATCGTCAGAGGGCTGGCAGAGCGTCTCGGGGGCTCGGTGGCCGCCGAGTCACAGCCGGGCGAAGGAACCACAATCCGGGTGACCTTCCCCGGTTTGCTCCCCCTCGAGCGAAGCGAGTCTGGGGGAGGTGTCACGAAGTGACGGAGGGGGTGAGGCCGCAGGCCGACAAGGGGAGGTGTCACGAAGTGACGAAGGGGGCGAGGCCGCAGGTAGAGAAGGGAAGGTAGCTCCGGCCGACCGGCGTCTGTTTGGCCCGAGGTGTGGGTGGCCGAGGGCCAAAGTCGGCCGGAATCAAGCGGACAGTGCCGGAGGTGGGACTCGAACCCACACGCCCAGAGGACACAGCATTTTGAGTGCTGCACGTCTACCAATTCCGTCACTCCGGCAAGTTGTGGGATTGTATGGGACGTGAAAGGACTAGGCGACCCCTGGGGATACATCGAACCGGGCCTGAAGCGGGTACACCGCCGCATCTTCCGGCTCAACGACAAGATCGAGTCGATTGATCGCGAGATCGACCAGATCCGAGCCGAATTGGAGTATCACCGGGCTATCAACGATGACGCCCAGCGTGATGCCGCCGTCGGCAACTACATAGATCGGGAGGAAGCCGGCCTGACTGCAGGTGACGTCCGGCGATTCGAGGAGGCGCTGGCGGACCTCGAGGAAAAGAGGGCGCGGCTCTCCGCCAAGCGAGAGCGATGGGTGTCAGGTCTCTCCGATTAGGACCCGCCTCATGCCGCTACCGTCAGCCCGGTGTCGACACTCGCATTGATCGACGGCAATTCGATCGCATATCGGGCCTTTTATGCCCTTCCCGAGGACCTCGCGACCAAGAGCGGCCAGGTCACCAATGCGGTCTTTGGTTTCACCCGCATGCTCATACGATTGGTGAAGGACCATCACCCTGACGGCATCGCGGTCGCTTGGGATGTGTCCCGCAAGACGTTTCGCAGCGAGGCCTATCCCGAGTACAAGGCGCAGCGGGAGAAGGCGCCGGACCACTTTCGCAGCCAGCTGCCTCTAATCGACAAGGTCCTGGAGACGCTGGACATCAAACAGATCCGCCTCGAGGGATTCGAGGCGGACGACCTGATCGCCACACTGGCGTCCCGGGCGGTCGCAGACGGATGGGAAGTCCTGATCGTGACCGGCGATCGCGATGCCTTCCAACTGATCGGCGGGCCCGTGAAAGTCGTCTACACCCGCCGGGGGATCAGCGACATCGTGATGGCGGACGCAGACTACGTCGAAGAGCGGTACGGGGTTCGACCCGATCAGTACCGCGATTATGCAGCCCTCCGAGGGGACAACTCCGACAATCTCCCCGGCGTTCCTGGCGTTGGGGAGAAGACGGCAGGCAGGCTGATAGCCGACTACGGCGATATCGACGCCGTCTACGCAGGCATCGGCAGTTTGACTCCGAAGCTGGCACAAAACCTCGCCGCCAGTCGAGAGCAGGTGTTTCTCAACCGTGACCTGATGCGGTTGGTCGACGATTTGGACCTCGATGTGGTCAGTTCCGACTTCGAGGTCAAGCCGTGGGATCGAAGTCGGGTGAAAGACCTGTTCGACAGTTTGGAGTTTCACTCGATGTGGAGCGATCTGGAGGAAGCGATTCCCTCCGAACCGGGCCCGGTCGAGATTCTCGAGGTCGAATCGGCGCTCGGAAGCGCCGTCGGGCTGGAGGCCGTCGTCGGATCAGGACACCTGGTGGCGGGTCTGGTGAATGATGCGGGCGAGCCATTCGGATTATCCGTCTCGACGGGCCCCGGTGAAGCTTTGATAATCCCGTTCCAAGACGCTGATTTGATATTGGATGCAATGGAGAGCGGGGCCGTGGGGCTTTCCGGACACGACGTCAAAGAGCTCCTGCGGGCTCTGCTGACGCTCGACCGGGAGGTGGCGCGTCTGGAGATGGACACCGCGCTGGCGGCATACATTCTCAACCCGGCCCAGCGGGCTTACGACCTCGAGGAACTGGCGGACTCGATGCTGGGCATCGAGCTGACTTCACCTGAAGACGACATACCACCGGGAACGCTTCCCTTCGACGCCGGGCCCGATGTCGCTCTCGAGGGGCGTCGCATCGAGGCGGTGCGCCGCCTGGTTGACATCATGCGGGCAGAACTGGAGTCGAGGGAGGAACTGGCGCTGTTCGACCAATTCGAGTTGCCGTTGGTTCCGGTCCTCGCCCGAATGGAGCATGCCGGCATCGGAGTTGACCGCAGCTACCTGGAGGGTCTCGGGGACGAGTTACGGACAAAACTCTCAGGTCTGGAGAAGACGATCATCGAGATGGCCGGTGAGCCATTCAATGTGAATTCCACAGACCAGCTCCGCACGATTCTCTTCGAGAAACTCGGTCTCCCCGTGCTGAAGAAGACCTCCACCGGCAAACCGTCGACCGACGCATCAGTGCTGAAAAAGCTGGAACACCCCCTGGTGGTCGCCCTACTCGAGTACCGGGAGTTCGAGAAGCTTCGCAGCACCTACGTGGACGGCTATCTGCCACTCATCGACCACGACGGGCGAATCCGGACACGGTTCAACCAGATGGCCGCGACGACCGGGCGCCTGTCCTCGGATCGTCCGAACCTCCAGAACATCCCGGTTCGCTCCGAATCGGGTCGCACGATTCGACGGGCGTTCGTCGCCGGCGCGGCCCAGCATTTCCTTGTCGCCGACTATTCCCAGATAGAGCTGAGAGTTCTGGCACACATGAGCAACGATCCCTTCCTGCTGGACGCTTTCCAAAAGGGGATCGACATCCACACGGCAACGGCGGCCAGGGTCTGGGGCGTCCCGGAAGACGAGGTGAGCTCCGAGCAGCGTGGCAGGGCCAAAATGATCAACTTCGGATTGCTCTACGGGATGGAGGCCTTCGGACTGGCCGACCGGCTCGGGATCGAGCGCGGCGAGGCACAAGAACACATGGATGCCTACTTCGACCAATTCGTCAAGGTCAAGGAATACATGGCGTCGGTGGTCGCGGCAGCCCGGAACCAGGGCTACACCACGACATTGTTTGGCCGGCGCCGGTATCTGCCCGAGCTGAAATCGGACAACTACAGGATCAGGCAGATGGGGGAGAGGATGGCGCTCAACGCCCCCGTTCAGGGAACCTCTGCCGACATCATCAAGAAAGCCATGATCGATCTCGACGCCAGACTGCGAATGGAAGCGCTGGCCTCCACGCTGATTCTCCAGATTCATGACGAGTTGATACTCGAGTGTCCGGACGAAGAGTTGTCGCAGACAGAGGGACTGGTTGTTGAGATCATGGAGCAGGTAGTCGCCCTGGATGTTCCGCTGAAAGTTGAGGTGTCGACCGGGACAGATCTGGCATCTGTCAAGGGCTAGAGGTGGCCGTCGATGACCACGGCAGCCGCACCCCGTCGGGCCGTCCAACCCAAACGGCTTGGCGAAACCGTGAAGTTCCACGTAGACTTCTCGGACCTGCAGACCCGGCGTCGGCAGAGTCCCCTCCGGAGGTAACCCCCTACAAATGTCCAACGATCAAGAGAACGCGTCTGTGAGCACGACCGACGAGGCCGTGGTCGAGGCGCCCGAGACCCCGGCCTTGGAATCATCCGTCGAAGACGAGCCCACCGCCGGCGAGGCTGCCGCAGATTCCGCGGCCACACCACCGACCAGCGACGAGTCATCAGAAGGTGAGCCGGCCCCATCGATTGACGCCGGCGACAAGCCTGAGGTCGCGGTGCGCGAGGCGCTTGTTGCACCGGATCTGACTGATCTCCCCGATGACATAGGTGACGACTTCGAGCGCGCTATCGCAGCCACGGTTCTCGAGTTCAAGGAAGGCGACATCGTCGAAGGCACCGTTGTCAGCGTCGACGCCGATGGGGCGATGGTCGACATCGGTTACAAGTCCGAGGGCCTCATCCCCACCCGTGAGCTCTCCATACGAAACAACATCGACCCCAACGACTCGGTCAAGCCGGGGGAGCGAGTGGAAGCGGTCGTCCTCAACAAAGAGGACGACGAAGGCCGTCTGATCCTCTCCAAAAAGCGCGCCATGTATGAGCGCGCCTGGGGACGGATCGAGCAGATCTCCCGGGATGAAGGCACAGTTGAGGGCACGGTCATCGAGGTGGTCAAGGGAGGTCTGATCGTCGATATCGGCCTTCGCGGATTCCTTCCGGCTTCCCTCATCGACCTGCGCCGGGTTCGGGATCTCGACCCTTTCATCGGCGAGACCGTGACCGCCAAGGTCATCGAACTCGATCGGGCCCGCAACAACGTGGTTCTGTCGCGGCGCGCCCACCTCGAAGAGGCCCAGGCAGAGGAGCGCCAGGCGTTTCTCGATGACCTCCACGAGGGCGAGATTCGCGATGGGGTGGTCTCGTCTGTGGTGAATTTCGGGGCCTTTGTCGATCTTGGCGGTATGGACGGCCTGGTACACGTCTCGGAATTGTCCTGGCAGCACGTCAACCACCCGGGCGAACTCGTCAAGGTCGGCGACAAGGTGACGGTCAAGGTCCTCGAAGTCGATCTCGATCGTGAGCGCATCTCACTCTCCATCCGTCAGACCAGCGACGATCCCTGGGTGGTGTTCTCCAATGGCAACGAAGTTGGCGACGTGGT
>JBFHXF010000139.1:0-4651 GCA_041599115.1 Acidimicrobiia bacterium | reverse complement strand
TACACACCGACCCGGCAACAGGTGAGGGCATGACAGGGCAGATAACAATCGAGGGGTGAGCGCTTTGCTAATCCGAGGGCTCAACTCACCATGAAATGGGGTTCAAGCGGGGCCAGTTCGCCCCAGCGAGCCAGGCTCTCCCTGCTCGATCCCACAGCGAGATGCAATCGCGACGGACAGCGAGTCTTGAGGTTTGGAGGCCGTCAACAGTCGACTTGCCCCGGGTCAGTGACCGGGTCGGTGCCGCAGGCGGGAATCTCTGCTCAAAGAACGCGTCTTCGACCCGCCAGTTCTGGTCGAGCCGGTCAGGTCGGCGTTCATCCCGATGGGACGATGGGTAAGGACGTTGCCGAGCAAGCGCGCCTGGTGTGGAACAACATCCGGGAGGTCCTCGCTTCCGCCGACATGGAAATCACCGACATCGTGCAGCTCAACATGCTTCTGCTTGATCGTGCCGATCGTGATGCGGCCCACGCCGTCAGACAGGAAGTGCTAGGCGACCATCGACCAGCTTCGACTCTCATGTATGTCGTTGGGCTCTCACGACCCGAGTGGCGGATCGAAATCGACTTCATCGCAGCTCGCTAGACGATCGGAGCGCATCGTCAGCGACGCCGATCGAATACGAGAGAATCCACCACGACACAACCAACCCCAGCGCACCGGAATCAAGCAAGCTGACCCCACGAAACCGGGGGAACATCAAACCCCGGAACGAATTAGGTCATGTTGGCCCCCCGCCGCACCCTGCCCGCGGGATCAGAGAGTGTCGGATTCTCACAAGTCTTGACTTTCACTTTGCGTGAAGATATCTTCATGATTTGTGAAAGTAAAGAACCGTCTCCCTATCTTCCGCTCGCCAGAGCAGGAGCGCCTCCTTTCGGTGTTGTTCGTCTATGCAGACACCCCCATGACGCTGAGCGAGCTTGCGTCCAGGGCTGGCACTTCACTGGGAGGTACTCACAAGGAGGTCGAACGGCTGGAGGCATCTGGTCTAGTGAGGTCAACCACCGTCGGGCGATCGAGACTCCTCGAAGCGGACGAATCCTCCCCTTTGTACCCGGAGCTGCGAGGCCTGCTGGTCAAGACGCTTGGACCGGCCCCGCTACTCCGATCGGCACTGGCTGATATCGACGGTGTCAGTGAGGCGTTCATCTTTGGTTCATGGGCAGATCCCTCTCAGACCAACCCGGCTGACATCGATGTGCTCGTGATCGGAACACCGGAAGTGGCTGCCGTATACGACGCCGTCTCCGATGTCGAGACTGAGGTCGGCCGCCCGATCAATGTCACAGTCCGCTCCCCCGCTGAATGGGACACCGCGGATGGCGCCTTCGAACGGGCGGTGCGGAGTGGACCAAAGGTGGACCTGCAATGAGCGTCCTCGACGATCTCATCAGCAAGGGCCTCATAGAGGCGGTGGAGGCCGACGAGGCCGTTGCCAGGCAATGGCTCCAAGACGCCGGACGACACCTTGAAGCAGCAAAGGCGATCGCCAAGCTCGACCCGTCGGGATCTTACGTGCTCGCCTATGACGCGGCTCGCAAATCTGTCGCCGCCGCCCTCCTGAAGACCGGGCATCGGGTCAAGCGCAGACCCGGCGCTCATCAAGCCCTCGCTCAGTACGCAAAGAGTCTCAGCGAACCAACCAACGAACCGGCGCTCGCCCGCTTCGACCGGCTACGCCGCAGCCGAAACAGATCCGAGTACGGCTCCACGGGCTTCGGGAAGGCGGAGATCCAGGAAGCCATCGAAACGGCTCAGGCGATCCAGAGAATCTGTTCCGAGCTCGCCTGACTTCACCACGGAGAGGGGGCGCGACGAACCAGGGCGGGTTGGGGCTAAGACGGCTGCCGTTGTTGGGGATTTGAGCAGTCAGGTGAATCGTGCCGAACGATCATCAAACGCCACGGGCGCGATGCGATCACAAAGCAGCATCGCGGGCCACATCCGCGATGTAGTCAGCCAAGTGTTCGTCCTCCGGTGCGTGTGGATAGGCATTCCGGAACGCAGCGACCGCAGCCTCCGGGTCACCGAATCGACACACTGGCCATAGGGACACCAGGTCCTCTCGATCTTGAGGGTCGGCCCGGTAGAGCTTCATCACGAATATGACCTCTGGATCCGGTGCTCGAACTTCCAGGCTCGGGTGCTGATACACCACTTCACAGTCTTCATAGCTCGCATTCGAAGGCCAGAACCCAGCCGCCGTGTCGTTGAGCCACCTGTTCGACAAGTCGTGCCGCTCGGCGACCTTGCGGATAGCACTATCGAGTTCAGGGTCAAGCGTGCGAGCAGAGTCGACATCTCGGGTCGACACCCGTTGCGAGTGCCAGAGCATCCAGGCTCCGCCAACCATGACCACTTGGGCCGAGATTCCAAGCATGGCCAGCTCGTGTGCCAACTCGTCGAACAGTGCCTCCAGCTCGGAACGATCTTCGATCAGCCCTCGAGCCATCGCTTCAATCGGCCGTTCGAAACAGGGCAGAACGTGACAGGACAAGGTTGCGACGCCTGAATGCGTCGGGTGTCGATTCTTCAAAGGTGACGCGCATTCGAGGGGTGGAAGGCGGAGCCCACGGTTCGTCCAACGGCCCGAAAGCGCGAGTCCATCTCGGGCGCTCGATGCCGTTTTCGTCGGCGAGTTGTTCTGCAAGTGCCGCGAGAACTGCATTCA
Organism: Acidimicrobiia bacterium; assembly: GCA_041599115.1. GTDB lineage: Bacteria > Actinomycetota > Acidimicrobiia > Spongiisociales > ZC4RG35 > JACZUI01. Next base: position 1,974 of record JBFHXF010000139.1, on the reverse strand, counting down.
GCAGCGGCTGGGTCCGGGCGGGTGGGTCAGCTATTGCATCTGAAAGAGCACCAGGATCCTGTTGGATGCGGTCGACAAAGGCACGCAGTCGTGTCCAGTCGATCTTGAGTCGCCCAGCCTGATCGCTCCAAGCTGTTGCCAGTTCAGCAAGGCTAAGGCGATCTTCCCTAGGCCGTGATTCGACTACGAGATCGCTTCCAGCTGCGTTGACGAGTCGAGCAAGCATGCGAAGCGTGGGATCACTCTGGCCCTCTTCGATTCGAGAGACAGTGGACGTCGGAACACCTGCCTTCGTAGCAAGCGCGCGTCGTGACAAGCCAGCGTCGGTTCGAGCATCGCGAAGAATGGCAGCTCCATCTTTCATAAGGGATAGCATATATGCAACCCCTTGCACGCGCAAGACCACTTCCCCTTCCCCTTCTCCCTGCGAGAAGGCCGGCAGCATCGCACAGCGAACCAGGACGCGTTGAAACGGAGAGGCCTGTGGTTATTGTCAGTATTGGGGCTTGGGCTGACCCGGTAAGCGAGCATTAACCCGGTCTGCCTGGGGTTTCGCGTGGCGAGCGCCACTGGGATCGACCCAGTGACCTCTGCCGTGTGAACGCCAAACCGACGCCACCGGTCATCCACGGTCATTGCTGGTTGTGATGTGGTCGCGGAGTACCCGGGGGCGAAGCGTCAGGGCGGCCGACCTCCAAGTCGTGACGCCAGCCATGAGCCAGATGGAGTGCAGTATTCCGTAGCGACGCATGGCGCGAAGTCGTACTGGCTTGGGTGGGTATCGCAGGGCGACTGGTCGTCAGTCCGTCCCGACCGGGAGGCGCATCACCGTGTCGCGCTCGCGCTCCTCCGCGGGCTGGAACCCCCGATCGTCGTAGAGGTGGCGCGGTCCGCGAAAGTGACCGGGGTCGCCTTCCTCGGGGACATTGCGAGGGTAGCCCTCCACCCAGCTGGCGCCCCGGCCGGCGGCGTCTGCGATCACCCGGTCGAGAAGTCTGGAGGCGATCCCATGCCGCCGGTAGGGCGGGGCCACAACGAAGCACGATATGCCAATCACCGAGCCTGGGTCGGGCCCATCGGGGTCGACCAGAGAGAACAGCTCGTAGTCGGAGCGGGGTGAGGCGTTGACCCAACCGGCGGGCCTGCCGTCGACGTAGGCGAGATACCCGAAGGTGCGCCCACTGCGGAGCCGCTCGATCATCATCGCCCGGGTGTCCCGCCACGGTCGCTCGACCTCGGCGGTGCCAGAGACGTGCGGCTCGAGGCAGTAGCAGGACGCCCAGTCCGGGTTTCCGGCGAAGGCGTCGTGATCGAAGAAATCGAGCCAGTCGTCGATGCGGTCTTCCGTCACCGGGTGGACCGTGACCTCAGCGATCTCGACGAGTCGTTCGGTGCTGCCCGTGAGACGTTCGATCGCCTCGGCATAGTTGCGGGCGTAGTTGCGAAGCGCCTGGTCAGGATAGGACCAGTCGTGGTGGTCGGCGGCATGCTGGACGAACCGTTCGGCGATTGTGTCGGCATCGTCGGCTTCGATCCTGGCGTCACCAGCGAAGCATTCCATCCACATGATTGGACACCCCTTTCATGAGACCGTGCACGCTACACCGGGCGCTCTGACGGTGATTTGAGCGACCTCTGCCCGCACGCGGCATCATTGTCCTTAGAGCAGCCGTCTGCCCGCAACGCCTCTCCCCCACCGTCGCCGGAGGCCGGGACGCCCAGAAACCCCCCCTGAACTGGGAGTTCGCCGCGAGCAACGGGCACGACTGTGCGGCGTACACGGCTCCCTCGACGGCGCCCTTGACCGAGGTCCTCAGACCCTTTCGGGTCGTGATGTGGTCCCGGCTGGCCGGCGAGCCGGATGGAAGAACGACTCAATGGGCCGAATTCCCTTGTCTCATAGGGAATTCCGGGTTGGGCGCTACGGGGATCGAACCGGTGACCTCTGTCGTGTGAAGCGAAGTCCATGCCAGG
>JBFHXF010000138.1:0-4695 GCA_041599115.1 Acidimicrobiia bacterium | reverse complement strand
CACGTGAGTCCGCGTTGTTGATCAGTTTTGTCAGACCCGATCCACGAAGCAGGGGACTGAGAGGGACAACGACGAAACCGGCTTTGGCCGCAGCCAGATACAGCTCGATGATCGCCGGAGAATTATCCAGGAGGAGCGCGATGGAGTCGCCCTTCGACAAACCCTCTTCATGAAGGCTGTTGATGAGACGATCGACGCGCTGCTTGAGCTCGGACCAGGAGAATCTGAGATCCTCGAACACCAAAGCGGTGTGATCCGGCCGGTACCTGGCCTGGCGATCGAGGAGGGTGCCGAGTGCCAACGCTTCACCACCCGGCAACGGTGGAAGCGCGGTTTTGACTCAGCCTGGACAAGTGGCTGAAAGCCCCAGCGATCACTTTCTCTGACAACCTCTTAGAGCGAATGCTTCTCAATTGTTCAGCGTCCGCCAGATCTTCTCGGGCGTGGCAGGCATGGGCAATTCGTCGACACCGAGCGCGTCACACACCGCGTTGAGCACGGCCGGTGTAGCCCCGATCGCGCCCGCCTCTCCGATTCCTTTGGCCCCCAAGGGGTTGGTTGGGGTGGGTGTGACCGTCCCGTCCAGGCCGAACATCGGCAACGAAACGGCGCTCGGTATCAGATAATCCATAAACGATGATGTAACGAGGTTGCCGTCCTCGTCATAGACAACACCCTCCCACAAAGCCTGACCGATTCCTTGGGCAAGGCCTCCGTGCCTCTGACCCTCGGCAAGCATCGGATTGATGATGTTCCCGGCGTCATCAACCGCCCACATCTCCACCAGTTTGGGCGAGCCGGTGTCGGGGTCGATCTCGACCACGGCCAGGTGGGCCCCGAAGGGATAATTGAGCCCGTTCGACTTGAGGTGGATCTCCTCGTCGAGCCCTGGGGTCTCTCCCTCGGGGACGTTTCCATTGTTCGCGGCCTCGGCGATCTTCTGCCATGTCACCGAAACGTCGGTGCCGGTGACCGTTGCCCGCTCATTCTCGAGGACGATGTCTGCCGCCGAGGCCTCGAGGAGATGCGCAGCAATGCGCTTGGCTTTGCCTGCCACGATTTCGGAAGCCGCAAAGCTGGCGCTGCCACCCTGAGCCAGCGACCTCGACCCTGACGTCCCCCACCCGTAAGGGGCGGAGATGGTGTCTCCCTGCTCCAGACGAACTTTTTCGATGGCGATACCCAATACCGATGCCACCAGCTGCGGGAACGAGGTGCGATGACCCTGACCCTGGTCGAGAGTCTCCACATACAGCGACACCGATCCATCGGAGTGGACCTGGACACGGGCGGCCCCCCAGTCTTCGAAGCCGCACACCTCGACATACGCGGCCAAACCGATGCCGACGATCTGTCCTGCTGCTCGGGCCTCTTTCTGCCGTGCCCGCAACCCGGGATAGTCGGACACCTCTAGAAGCCGGTCCAGGGCCCTCTCGTACTCGCCGGTGTCGAAGGTGTAGCCACCCCCCGACTTGTAGGGGAATTGATCGGGCTGGACGAAGTTGCGACGGCGTACCTCCGCCGGATCCACCCCCGTCGCCCGGCCGACGGCCTCAACCACCCTTTCGATGGTGAGGGTCGCTTCCGGACGCCCGGCACCGCGATAAATACCCCTGGGTGCCCGGTTGGTCCAGACGCCGCGCATCCGCCATCCATAAACGGGTATGTCATACGACCCCGTCTGCATCCTGGGGGTTATCTCCATGAACGAGAGATAACGGTGTCGACAACCCAGGTCGATGAGGCTGTCTACCCAGAGTCCTTTGATCCTGGCGTCGTCGTCGATCACGGCCTCCCAGAGATGCCGCTGGGCTCGACCATGACCGATGGTCAAAAGGTGCTCGCGACGGGTCTCAGTCCATTTCACCGGCTGGCCGGTTGCCCGGGATGCGATGACGGCAAGATACTCCTCCTCGGCGAGGTCGAACTTGCACCCGAATCCGCCGCCAACGAAAGGTGTGATCACCCTGACCGAGGCCTGGGGGAGATCGAAATCGGCAGCAAGCTGCTCCTGCATCAGTTGGGGCGCTTGTGATGACAGATGCACCACGAGACCGCCGTCCTTCCATTGGGCCAGCACGGCACGCGGCTCCATCGGGGCGGGGACCACCCGGGGGTGCTCAACAGTTCCGGATAGGCGAAGCCCGTCAAGGCTGTCAAACAGCGAGCGGTCACCCCGGGTGCGGTCATAAGCAACATTCGACCCCTGATCGGGATGGATCGGGGCTGCCTCCAGGGCCTGGTCAACATCACCGACAACCGGAAGGGGCTCGAAGTCGGAGAAGACCAGCTCGGCGGCGTCACGGGCTGCGGAGGCCGTCTCGGCGACGACCGCCGCGACCGGATCGCCGGGCATCAGGGCTCGGCCCTGAACCAGGGGGTAGCGACGCGGGATATTGCGGTCGGGGTTTGGGGTGGGCGGCATCCTGACGTCCGCCACATCGGAAGCAGTCAGGATCAGACGAACTCCCGCGACATTTCGAGCCGTCTCGACATCGACATGGCTCACATCTGCATGGGCAAAGGGGCTGCGCACGATCGCCAGGTGCAGAGTCCCGGCTGGAGCTAAATCGTCCACAAAGGTGGCTGTCCCGGCGATCAAGGCAGGGTCTTCGCGTCGCTGCACGGACGCGCCTAAGAACGATGGGATAACAGGTTCAGTGGTCACGCCCGCAGCCTACCGGCCTGCGGAAAGAGACTTCTACTCCAGCAGGGAGAGCACCGTCGACCTGAAGTCGTTCGGCTGGAACGGCTTCGTCACGAAGGCGTCGGCGCCGCCTTCGTTCGCCCTGCGGCGCGACTCCTCCTCGGCATGAGCAGTGAGGACCACTACCGGGATGCTCCTGGTGGACTCATCCCGACGGATCCGGTCCAGAACCTCCCAGCCATCCATTCCGGGGAGACCGATGTCAAGGACGACGAGATCGGGAGACTCTGAGCTCACGGCCTGAAGGCCGTTTTTTCCGTCATCACGGGTAATGATCTCCAGATCGGCCGCGCGGAGACAGACCTCGATCAGCCGCCGGATGACAGCCGAGTCCTCAACAACGAGTATCCGAGAGCCCATTTCAACACCTCAGTCCTTTCCCCCCAAGCGGGGGGATCTGTCATACATCGGCACCGTGGGCCAAAGGGTTTAGATATTCGCTGTTGCGCTTCCAGCCGGGAGCGCCAGGTCCTCAACGAACTGCTCCAGTTGGCGCAGGGTCCGCACCTCGTGCACCGAGGTGCAATGTGGTGAGTAATGACTCATGGCCGAATCACCGGTGTCCCAATAGGCCATGGGTTCCGGGTTGAGCCAGACCACTGCACGCACCGACTTGGCGATTTCACCGATGATCTTTCCCCGAGGAGGCCGGTAGTTGTTGCGAGCATCGCCGGTGATGATCACCGTCGTCCTCGGTGTGAATTGTTTTCCATACCGGGTCAGGAAGGTCTCGAATGAGTTCCCGTAATCGGAATGGCCATCCATCCACACCACCTCCGCCTCGGTTGTGACCCGTTTGAGCGCGGAACCGAAATCGACGCCGGCTCCGAAGAAGTCGGTGACCTCGTCCACTGTGTCGACAAAGGCGAATGACCGGAGTCTCGAGAAGTGAGTGGACATGGCGTGAGTGAACTGAAGGGTGAATCGACTGAAAGTCGCCATGGATCCGCTGATGTCACAAACGAGCCACACGTCGGGCCGATGCGGCCTTGGATGTCTGAATTGAGGATCGGCGGGAACTCCCCCCGTTGCGAGAGATCGGCGCACGGTTCGTCTGAAGTCGAGTCTCCCGGTTCGCCTTTTCCGTCGCCTGGCCAGCCGGGCGGCCAACTTCCTCGTGAGGGGTCCTATGGCCGCTTCCATTTCGGCGAGGTCGCTGGAGGAGGCATGCATCAGATCGACGTCTTCGACCAGAGGGCGCCGGAGAGTCCGCGCGACCGCATCTCGTCCACGATCCGCCACCAGCCGACGCCGGATCTCCTCCTGGATCTCCTCGCGCAAGCGTTCCATACGACTCTCCACCTCCTCGCGCAGCAACCGGCGATCGAAATCGGACATCTCCTCGTCACCCATCAACGCTGCGAGAAGCTGTTGGGCCATCGTCTCCAGGTCGAGGCGCCGCAGGGTGCGATACAAGTAGTAGGTGCCCCCGACAGGACGTCCCGGCTCCATGCCGGACAGCTGGTCAACGGCGGTTCGCGCCATTTGACGCAGAGCGTCGAGATCGAGCCCGGCCAATGCCTCCAGCAGGCTCTCCAGCAAGGCATCGAGATCGAATTCGGGTTCTCCACCGCCGCGGCCACCTCCTGACGGATCGAATTCGTCGGCTTCCCCGGGGTCACCGGCAGCCTCCGAGGGAGCTATCACGGTGGAGAAATAGACATCGAAAGCCGTGTCGAACGCCCGCTCGTATCTCAAGTTCTTGATCAGGGTCGCCCGCAGTGTTTCCCGGAGCTCAGTCCGGCTCCCGACTTCGATCGCCTCAACGGCTCGCATGGAGTCGATCACCTCCACCATCGAGACGGGGACACCGGCGCCGCGCAGCTCATCGATGAATCCGGTGAGCACGCCGAGCATGGTCAGCCGGCCGGATTCGAAGTGAGCTCTTTGGCCGCTTTCTCGATGTCGGCCTGATACTTGAGAAGCACGTGGAGCGTGTCGGAGAGCACCGAATCGTCCACGTCTTCCACCGACAGGGCAATGAGGGT
>JBFHXF010000137.1:0-4704 GCA_041599115.1 Acidimicrobiia bacterium | reverse complement strand
TCCTGTTCGTGGCGGGTCTCTTGTTCGTGGCGGGGTCTCTGTTTGGCGTGGACCCGCTGCTGCAGGCAGCCGGGGGGTTGCAGTTGATCGGGGCCTTCGTATTGATTGGCCGATTCAGGAAGAGCCTGGTCCCGTCACAATGGGGCGGGGACACGGTCAACAAGTTCGTGCGCACCGCAGTCGTCGGAATGATCATCTCCGTCGCTCTGATCGTCTATCTGATCGGTCAGATCTCCTCGGGCAAGGAATTCGAGGATGTTGCCAACGTGGGCATCGCCTTCGACCACATCAACTTCATCATGGTGGTGACCAATCTGATCTTCGCCATGATGGCTCTCTCTTCGAATGTCACCGAGTCGGTGAATCGGATCGTGTATTGGGGTATCAACGTCGGGGTTGTCGGATTCGCCGTTGGCCTCATCACCGAGAGTGCAGTGTTGAAGAGGATCTTCACTCCGATCATGGGTGTGGCCCTTCTCTACGGCATATACAGCTACTTCGTGGCGGAGCCGGCGGTGCCGGTGGAGCAGGCGGAGTATTCAGGCTGATTGTTCTTTCGCGGCGCCGGGGGTTGCCCCGGCGCCGTCGGTCAGCTCCGGCCTGTTAGGAAAAGTGTCGTTTCGGCGACATCTCCGGTCGCCGGTCGTGATAATCGTGCCGCAACTTATTCAGGGAGGCAGTTATGGCCGCATCGCCGGCATGGTCGAGGAATCTGTTCCGCGCAGCATTGGTGATCTTCGTCATCACGGTGGTGATCGGGATTCTCAACGGGACAGATGTGTGGAATCCACCGCGAAACACCCTGCTCACCCATGTCCACGCAGGGACCTTGGGGTGGATCACCCTCTCTGTTTTCGGTGCGGCTATATGGATGTTCACCAAGGCGAGCGAAGAGCCGCCCAAAGCTCTGGCCGTGTTCTCGATGGTGGCCGTTTCGCTGTACGTCCTGGCCTTCTGGTCGGGTGACCTGTTCAGCACGACCGAGAGCATCCAGCGCCCGATTGGGGGAACCCTGGTGTTCATCGCCATCATCTGGATGTTCACCTGGGTCCTGCGCAGCAAGCGCGGCGAGAAATGGAACGTTGCCGAGTTCGGGATGGGGCTCGCCCTGCTCTTTCTCGTTTTAGGGGCGATCCTCGGTGTACTTCTGGGTTTGCAACTGGCCGACGTCGAGATCCTCAAAGGAGAGAACGCCGGACGGCTAGGGGACGCCCACCCTGCCGCCATGGTGATCGGATACGTCGTGCTTGCCATGCTCGCCATCATCGAGTGGCGTCTGAGGGGTGACTCCGTGCCGTCCATGGGTAAGGCCAAAGCGGGCGTAGTGCAGATGTTGCTGATGTTCTTCGCCGGCCTTTTTGGCATGCTCGGGCTCCTGCTGAACAACGAGCCATTGCTCATCGCCAATACGCCCTTACAGGTGATAGGTCTTCTCATTTTCTTGTGGCGACTCCGTAAGGAGCTTGCTCCTGCCCGCTGGCGCGGTGACGTCAGCGGACGGTTCGTCCGGACCGCCTGTCTCGGTCTTGTGCTGGCCGTGGTCCTCACCGCAATCGTGGTGAACAAGTTCGTCTCGGGAGGTGATGACCAGGAAGCGCTGTTTGCCGAAATCCTGCCCTTCATCCTGGCGTTGGATCACAGCACTTTCCTGCTGGTCGTGACCAACGTCGTGTTCGGCATGCTGGCGGCGTCGTCGGTTGTATCCGACCTGACGAACCGGATCGTCTACTACGGTCTCAATGTCGGGGCAGCGGGATTCATTGTCGGGCTCATCATGGAGAGCGCCCCACTCAAGCGCACCTTCACCCCGATCCTCGGAACAGCGCTTCTCTTCGGTATCTATTCACATTTGAGGGCCCAACCAAGGATCGAATCGGCCGAAGCGGTCGTCTAGATCACTTGAACGCTGCGCCGGGGGGTTAGCCTCCGGCGCAGTGAGCCCCTTCAGAGCATCCGCCGCCTTCACCGAGTCGTGGGACCATTTCAGGTTCGAGGTGGACGACGGCGTCGCAACCGTCACCTTCGATCGCCCTGACCGACTCAACGCCCTCACCTTCGAGGTGTATGCCGACCTGCGGGATCTCTTGGGTGAGGTGGAGCATCGGGATGATGTCTCAGTTCTGATCATCACGGGCGAGGGCCGTGGGTTCTGCTCGGGCGGCGATGTCGAGGAGATCATCGGCGATCTCCAGAAATCGAATACCAAGCGTCTCATCGAATTCGCTCGACTGACGGGTTCTGTCGTCGAGGGCATGCGCCGGGTTCCCATCCCCGTGATCGCCGCAGTCAACGGTGTGGCAGCCGGTGCCGGCTCGGTGATCGCCCTGGCCGCCGACCTTCGCATTGTTGCCAAGTCCGGCTCATTCCACTTCCTCTTCACCAAGGTCGGTCTGGCTGGGGCGGACATGGGCTCGGCTTATCTCCTCCCACGGATTGTCGGGTTGGGTAGGGCGACGGAGATGCTGCTCCTTGGAGACAAGGTGTCGGCCGACGCCGCTCTGACTGCCGGTCTCGCCAATCGGGTCGTCGATGATGGGCGCCTGATGGCTGAGACAATCGAGCTGGCGAGACGCATGGCCGACGGGCCCCGTCTCGCCTACGGCGTCACCAAGACGCTGCTGAGCCGTGAGCTCGATATGGACCTGGCCTCGTCGATCGAAATGGAAGCCTTCACCCAGGCCCTGATGATGACAACCGAGGACCACGCCGAGTTCTACCGGGCTTTCACGGGGAAGCGGCCGCCGGATTGGAAGGGCCGCTAGGCCGGATCAGTCGTCGAGGATGATCACCGGCTCGTCATAACGACGAATGCGCCCCTGTCCGGCTCGCTCGGCCAGGATGGCGTCGAGTTGCGCTTGCTTCTCTTCGGAGGATCCTGGTGATCGCAAGACATCGAGATCGAAATTGACTCGTAATGCCCGGTCGGAGACCACGAAGCGGGTGATTCCGGCGGGCAGGAGATCGGCCTCCATGGCCGCCCTGGTCACGTCCCGTATGGACATGACGGGGAATTCCACCGCCAGCGCCCATTCCGGGAAGGTCTGGGACAGCTCATCCGGCGTGGTGTCGATGACGCGATTCACACCCCATCGACCGTTGTAGGTGGCCACCAGCGATGAGAGTGCGGCATTTGGGCTCACCCCCACCCCTACGACCGACCACGACTGCCCAACGGGGATGAGAACCCGCGGCTTGCCGGAGTCGGCCGATAACCGAAGATCGTCCCGGGCCCTGATCGCCTCCACAACCTCTACTGGTTCTGCCCCTCGGATCAGGTGATTCCAGGTGCCGAGAACCACCATGTCGGGTCTCACCACCTGGACGACCCCGAATCTGAGCCCCAGACTGCGAAAAGCTGCCGTCCGGGTGGCACCGTCGAGCAGCACGAAATCGGAATCGGACTCTCGGATGCAGACGACGGGATTGATCTGCAGCCCTTCGTCCTCGATGCGACGCGCCAAACGCTCAACCCTCATCGGGTCGATCTCCTCATGGGGTCTGATTCCCTCCAAGGGGACCACCCGGAGCTCGGGCATATGCGGCACCCGGGCATTCTTGCCGATTTGAAGACACTGCGCGATCGCCTGGCTCTGTGGCATGGCTAACGCCGTGGCGGCGTCTTCAACCTCTGGCTATGTCGTCTCGGTCTCATCCGGCTGATCAGGGAGCTCCGACCCACACCACCGTTCGGATCGCTCCCAGAGCTCGCGGGCAAGACTGTTGTCCCGGGCGGCACTCGATGGCTCCACCACCCGACGCCGGGCGTAGTAGAGCCCCGACTGGCCGGCGACGTCGGGAGAAGTGGCACACCAGATCGGGGTGTCGCCTCCGTCTTCGGGCCTCAGCAGCCGATTCCTGAGGAGAGGTTTCGACCATCGGGGGATGAGGGCAGTGTCGACCAATCCCGGGTGGACGGCATAGGTGTTCCAGTTCGGGTTTCTCGAAGCCAGTTCTCGGGCATAGAGGATGTTCGCCAGCTTCGACTGGGCATATTCGTCGATTCCGCTCAATGATCGGGTGCCGCCTCGCACCCGGTCGAAGTCGATCCCGCGAGCCCGTTCGTGGACCGAGCTGGCCATCTGGATGATCCGAGTGCCACGAACGAAACAAGGGCTCAGCTGGCGGGTGAGGAGGAAGTGGCCGAGATGGTTCACCCCGAAATGGATCTCGAATCCGTCGCGGGTCTGTCCCCGCCCGATGCCGATCCCCGCGTTGTTCACCAGCACGTCGAGCACCCGTCCCGACTCGGTGAAGGATCGGGCCGCGGATCGAACCGACTCGAGCGAGGCCAGATCGAGCAGAAGGGGCTCAGCCGAACCTCCGGCGGCGATGATGGAATCGACGGCTCGAGACATCCGCTCGGGAGAACGGCCGGCCGCGATCACATGAAACCCCGCCCTGGCCAGGCTCCTGGCCACGATCAATCCGATGCCGGAGGTAGGTCCGGTTACCAGGGCGATTCTCACGCTCAGGGAACCGTAACCGTGCCACGACACTCGGGGGCGTGCTCCACGAGGCCGTCACTGGCGCAGATCTGTCACACCGCGTCGGCATCATGACCGAATGGAGTCGACCATCCTTCACGCCGACCTCGACGCGTTCTACGCATCCGTCGAACAGCTGCTCGATCCTTCGCTGCGCGGCAGACCGGTGCTCGTCGGCGGTGGGGTGGTCCTGGCCGCCTCTTACGAGGCACGCGCCTAC
>JBFHXF010000136.1:0-4739 GCA_041599115.1 Acidimicrobiia bacterium | reverse complement strand
TCTCCTCAATGCCGAACTCGAAGCCTTCCACCGGCTGATCGATGATCCGGCGCGTCCCTTCACGGTGATCCTGGGCGGTGCCAAAGTCACCGACAAGCTCGGAGTCATCCGCAATCTGCTGCCTAAGGTCGATCGATTGCTCATCGGAGGAGGTATGTGTTTCACCTTCCTTGCGGCAAAGGGTTACGAGATAGGGGACTCCCTCGTCCAGCCTGAGATGATCGAGGTCGTCGCTGACATCATGAATGACAGGATTGGAAAGAGGATCGTGCTCCCGGTGGACATCGCAGTGGGAGAGCGATTCGATGAGAGCGCCTCGAGAACCGTGGTCGATGCGTCCGAGATTCCCCGCGGGAGCATCGGCCTCGACATAGGCCCCGAAACGGGAGCCGGGTTTTGGGAGTTGATCGACTCCTCGGACAGTGTTTTCTGGAATGGCCCGATGGGGGTATTCGAATGGCCGGCCTTTCGAAAAGGCACCGAAACCGTTGCCAGGGCCATGGCCGGCTGTGAGGGCTTCACCGCCGTCGGTGGCGGCGACTCGGTTGCGGCGTTGCGAACGCTCGGTCTTGCAGAGCGGGTGTCACATGTGTCGACCGGTGGAGGAGCGGGGCTCGAACTTCTGGAAGGCCGGACCCTGCCGGGCGTGGAAGTTTTGAGAAGATGGGTGTGAACTGCTTCTCTTCCCTCTCCGGGCCTTCGCCCGATTTCCGGTTTCGAATCAGGGAAGTGTGTGATGAGTGATCGTAAGAAACTGATGGTGGGCAACTGGAAGATGAACGCGACCCATCTGGAGGCGATTCAGATGGTGCAAAAGCTCTCGTACCGCTTGGAGTTGGGCGATTACGACCGAGTCGAGGTGGTGGTGGCCCCGCCGTTCACCTCCTTGCGATCGACGCAGACGGTCATCGAAGCCGACCATCTCCGCATTGGTCTCGGGGCACAAGACTGTCATTGGGAGGAATCGGGAGCATTCACCGGCGAAGTGTCGCCCCTGATGCTTGCGAAACTCTCGGTGAGGCACGTGATAGTGGGGCATTCGGAACGGCGCTCGCTGTTTGGGGAGACCGATGAGACCGTCAACAGAAAGGCCCGGGCGGTGTTGGCGGCCGGGATGGCCCCCATTATCTGCGTGGGCGAGACCCTCGCGCAGCGAGAGGCGGGAGAGGCAGAAGAGGTGGTGGCGGGCCAGGTGATGTCGGCGATCTCAAACATCGGGCCGGAGGCGATCACAAGGTCTTCAATCGCCTACGAGCCGATATGGGCCATCGGGACAGGTCGCAACGCATTGCCGGACGACGCTGGATTGATGGCTTCGATCATTCGTGAGACGGTGGCCGACCGGTTCTCCAGCGTGGCGTCGGCCGGTCTGCGAATCCTCTATGGAGGCTCGGTGAATGTCGCCAATATCAAGGACTACATGGCCAAATCGGATGTTGACGGTGCACTGGTAGGCGGGGCGTCGCTCGATCCCGACAAGTTCGCCGCCATCGTCAGGTATTGGATGTGAGCCATCAATTGATACTTCTTCGACACGGGCAGTCGACCTGGAATCTGGAGAACCTGTTCACGGGATGGACCGATGTGGGGCTGACCCCGCGTGGCGTTGCCGAGGCACAGGAGGCGGGCCGTCTCATGAACGACGAAGGTCTGCGCCCCGATGTGCTCCACACCTCCGTTCTGGTACGGGCCATCAAGACCGCCGAGATCGCTCTTGACGAAATGGGACTCCAATACCTGCCCGTCCGTCGTTCCTGGAGGCTGAACGAGCGTCACTACGGGGCGCTGCAAGGTCTCAACAAAAAGGACACCGCGGAACGATACGGGGCCGAGCAGGTCCACCAGTGGAGACGCAGTTATGACGTCAGGCCACCGGCGCTGGAGATTCAAGACGAGCGTCATCCGGTTCACGATCCACGATATGCCGGCGTGGACAGGGATGATTTGCCTGCGACGGAGTGCCTCGCCGATGTGGTGGCCCGGATGATGCCCTACTGGAACGAGACGATCGTCCTCGACCTGATGGCGGGACTGCTACCTCTCGTGGTAGCGCACGGCAACTCACTGCGGGCCTTGGTGAAGCATCTCGACGAAATCAGCGACGACGACATCGTGGATGTGAACATCCCTACCGGCGTGCCGCTTCTCTATGAGCTCGATTCAGACCTCGAGCCGGTCTCGAGCCGGTACCTCGGCGACCCGGATGCAGCTCGCGCCGCCGCTGAAGCGGTGGGCAAAGAGGCCGGGTAGGTGAAGCACCAGCCGGCTGGTATCATCACGCTCATTCCAGAAAACGCTGGATGTTTCCTACCGAACCCCACTTGAGCCATGGCTTTTCTCAAAGCATTTGCAATCGTCATCCACATAATCCTCTCCCTCGGGCTCACCACTCTGGTGCTGTTGCACTCGGGGAAGGGCGGTGGTCTTTCCGACGTGTTCGGTGGAGGGATGTCAACCTCCAACCTCGGTGGGTCGACCGTCGTGGAACGAAACCTTGATCGTTTGACGGTAATTGTCGGCATCCTCTTCGGTCTCAGCACTTTCATCCTTACCTTCGCGTTGGGTTAGGTCCGGCGGTAAACTCGCCCGGCTCTGGTCGGAGTGGCGGAATTGGTAGACGCGCTAGGTTGAGGGCCTAGTGTCCGAATATGGACGTGGAGGTTCGAGTCCTCTCTCCGACACGATGAAACCCCAGGTCAAGCGCCTGGGGTCTTTCTTTGCAGCAGCCGGCATTGCCCTGACCCTGCTGCGGCCGCGTTGTCGCGACGAAACGATGTCTGCCCCGCTTGAGACGTACATTCGGCGGAAGACACCTCGACGGTCTTGTCGAACGTAGTATGCGCGGACCCTGCGGAAACAGGTCGTCGTGGAGCAACAACCGATCGAGATGATCCTTCTGAAGCATTGGGCCAGCTATGTGGCCACGCCAATCTGGATCACCGACTCGGCAGGAAACCTGACCTTCTACAACGAGCCGGCGGAGCCGATCCTTGGCCGGCGGTTTGACGAGGCCGGCGAGATAGCCGCCGATCGACTCGCCGAGGTTTTCGTCACATCGGATCCCGACGGGTCCCCCATACCAAGCGAAGAGCTCCCCCTGGTGGTGGCGCTAACGCAACAGATCCCGTCGCATCGAAAGATCCGGATCTCAGCGCTCGACGGGTCTTTCCGTCTGATCGAGGTCACCGCCATTCCCATCGTCGGGCAGGGAGGGCGTCACCTGGGGGCAATGGCAGCCTTCTGGGAGCCGGGATGAAGGTCACCCTCTGGGGTACGAGGGGCTCGGTGGGGCGGGCCGGCGAGAGCACACTCCGTTACGGCGGCGACACCGCCTGTGTGGAGGTGATCGGCTCCGACGGTGGTGTAGTGATCTTGGACGGGGGATCGGGGATACTTCACGTGGGTCCACGCATCCCAGAGGGCACCCGACGCATCGACGTGCTTCTGACCCATCTGCACATGGATCACATCCAGGGACTCGGGTTCTTTCCCTGGCTTCGCTCGGCCGATGTGGAGACGCACATCTGGGGGCCGATCGCGGCGAACTCGCTCGCTGAGCGCCTCGCCCGATATCTGTCTCCGCCTCTCTTTCCCCTCCGACTGCGAGAGCTCGAGGCCAATCACATCCACGATGTGGCGCCCGGCAGTTTCAGGATCGGGTCCTTGAACGTGACCGCCGACCTCGTGTGCCACCCGGGTCCAACGCTGGGATACCGTCTCGTGGACAACGGGAAGGCCCTTGTGTACATACCCGATCATGAGCCCGCCTTGGGGCATCGCTCATTCCCCGGAAATCCTCGCTGGACATCGGGCTCCGATCTCCTCATGCATGCGGACCTCCTGATTCACGACGCTCAGTACACCGAGGACGAGTATTCGCGACGTGTGGGGTGGGGACACAGCACGTTGACCCAGGTGATCGCGTTGGCTGAACAGATGGGGGTACGCCAGCTGGTCACATTCCATCATGATCCCGAGCACAGTGACGACATGATCGATGAGCTCCATGACCGGGCGCATAATGCCCGCGCCCTTTCTGTCGAGGTGACTCCGGGGATGGCCGGCTCCAGTTTCAACCTCTGAACCGCTCCCGGAAGACCCAGAGGGGGTCCCAATGGCTTTCGTCTGCGGTGTGCCCGGTAACGTGGCAGACTTTGGGGATGCCTGCCGACCTTTCGGTTTTCGACTGGACGATTCGCCTGGTGGTGGCTGCTGTTCTCAGCGGTCTGGTCGGCTTCGAGCGCGAGGCGAGGCAGAAGGCGGCTGGCTTGCGCACGCACATGCTGGTTGGGCTCGGTGCGGCGCTTTTCACTCTGGTTGGGGCCTACGCCTTCGAGGGGGCCGACCCAACACGGGTGGCCGCCCAGGTCGTGACCGGCGTCGGTTTCCTGGGAGCGGGGGCGATCTTTCGCCACGGCGTCAACGTCAGTGGTTTGACCACTGCCGCCGGGTTGTGGGCGGTGGCTGCCATCGGCATGACCGCCGGTGTCGGGCTGGTTGGTGGTGCGGTGGTCGCCACCTTGATCGCTGTGACGATCCTCTATGGACTGGGTCAGATCGAAACAATGCTACGGAACAGACGTGCCTCCGGGGTCATGAGGCCGGTAGGCGTGCAGCTCTCCGATCTGAGTGAGCTGGGCAAAGTGGTCGAGTTGACCTGCACTCTCGATGAGGCGGCCCGGCAGACGGGGATCGATCCGGTCAGCGAAGGATTCGCGGTGATGTTCCGTGTCAGCCGG
>JBFHXF010000135.1:0-4779 GCA_041599115.1 Acidimicrobiia bacterium | reverse complement strand
CCTACCAATTTCCCGAGAAATTGATCCCGCTCTTCGTGACCAACCTGCTCGAAGGGAAGAAGGTCCCCCTCTACGGCAGCGGACGGAACGAGCGTGATTGGCTCAATGTCGAGGATCATTGTTCGGCCATATACCTCTTGATCGACGAGGGAGAAGCCGGCGAGATCTACAACATCGGCGCCGATGAGCAGTTGGCCAACATCGAGGTGACCCGCGCCATATTGAACTCATTTGGAAAGACCGACACGTCGATCGAGTTCGTACCCGACCGGCCGGGTCACGACTTCAGATACGCCGTCGACTCTTCCAAGATCCGCAAACTCGGCTGGGCGCCCAAGCACCGATTCGAAGACCGGCTGATCGAAACGATCGACTGGTATCGACGTCGAGATGACTGGTGGAGACCACTCAAGGGCGACCCACAATGAAGGGTATCGTTCTGGCAGGGGGCGCCGGCACGCGGCTCGATCCGATCACCAGGGTTGCCAGCAAACAACTTCAGCCTGTCTATGACAAGCCCATGATCTACTACCCGCTGGCGACTCTCCTCGAAGCGGGGATACGCCAGATCCTCATCATCTCCACGCCAGACGACACGTCACGATTTGAGGATCTCCTCGGTCAGGGGGAGCAATGGGGGGTGAAGATCTCGTATGCAATCCAGGATCATCCCGGTGGCATCGCTCAGGCATTCCTGATAGGTGAAGAGTTCATTGCCGACGAGGGAGTCGCCCTGATCTTGGGTGACAACATCTTTCACGGAACTCTCGAGTTGGCTGAGATCGTGTCCGACTTCGAAGGTGGTGCCACGATCTTCGGGTATCCGGTCCAGGATCCGGAACGATATGGCGTGGTAACCGTCGACTCGTCCGGGAAGACCCTCGCTCTCGAGGAGAAGCCTAAACGGCCCACCTCCAACCTGGCCGTGCCAGGCCTCTACCTCTACGACAACAACGTCATAGCCATCGCCAAGGGGCTCACACCATCAGCCCGTGGTGAACTGGAGATCACGGACATCAACCGGGCCTATTTGGACCGGGGCGAGCTTCGCACCATCCAGCTCGGTCGCGGGATTGCCTGGCTCGATAGCGGTACTCATGACAGCTTGCTGGATGCCGCCAACTTCATCGCCACAATCGAGCATCGCCAGGGATTGAAGATCGCATGTCTCGAGGAAATCGCGCTCCGCCAGGGATACATTGATCATGCCGATCTCACCCGTCTCGTAATGGGAATGCCGCTATCGGGGTACAGGGAGTATCTGGAGCGGCTTTTGTGAGCCGTCAGGCCGGATGAAGACCGCCGTTCTGGGAGCCTCCGGGCAGTTGGGCTCAGCTCTCATCACAAGGTTGGGGGCGCTTGGCCTCGCGGTGAGGCGGCATGATCTGGACATAGCCGATCTCAATTCGATCCGCCCGTGGATGCTGAGAGAGCGACCCGAAATCATCGTCAACTGTGCCGCTTACACGGCGGTGGACACCGCTGAGAGCGACGAGGAGTCGGCCAGGACAGTCAACGCACTCGCTGTCGGGGAACTGGCGGCAGCCAGCCGGGAATACGGATCCGAATTCGTCACCTTTTCAACCGACTACGTGTTCGACGGAATGAAGTCCGGTGGATACGTGGAGAGCGACCCGACAAACCCCCTGAGCGTCTACGGCCAGACGAAGCTGGAAGGAGAAAGGTTGGCGCTGGCGGCAAACCCCAGGGCTCTCATAATCAGGACTTCGTGGCTGCTGTCGGCTTCCCACCCGGGTTTCGCCCACAAGATCCTCGATGCCCTGGAACGGGGATCGGTCCGGGTGGTGGACGATCAGAGGGGGCGACCGACCATAGCCGACGACCTTGCCGGTGCCGTCCTCAGGGCGATCGAGCTTCGGATCGACGGAATCGTGCATCTCGCCAACGAGGGCGAGACGACCTGGTATCTCCTCGCCAAGGAGATCGCAAGCCTGTCCGGCCACGACGCCGATAGGGTCATCCCGGTATCGACCGCCGAGCATCCCCGGCCGGCGATTCGTCCAAAGAATTCAGTGCTGGACAGCGAAAGGCTGGACACCCTGGGCCTGGGCCCCTTGCCCCACCACCGGGAATCCCTGACGGCCATCGTCCATCAGATCATGGGTCGAAGACGGAAATGACCGCCTTTCTTCTGCTCACCGAGGAGACATCCGCTGCCGCGAGCCTGGCTTATGTCCGAGGTGTTCTGTCGGGTGAGGGAATCCGGCTCAAAGAGCTGGGTATCTCGGTGGATGACGTGGCCGGGGGAGATCGGGAGGGCCGGGAGCTGGCCGAGGAATTCAAGCACACCCCGGATCCGCTGCTTCGCTCCTGGCGGGCGGCACGTCAGCTAGAAGCCGCCACCAGACCGGGGGACATCGTCGTCGCCAGCGACCAATTCGGCCTGGCAGGCATCTTTGCCTTGAGACAGAATTACTCTCCCGGCCCGCGAAGACTCTGGACCGTTGCAGCCGACTCCTCCTTCCTCAAGGCCCGCTTCGAAGCAAAGACCCACACAGATCTCCCTATGCCCCTTGCCGCTGAAATCGACTGGGAAATCGTTCAATACCGGAACTCGGAAAGAGTGCTCGCCACATCAGAAATGGCAGCCGGGGAGGTAGCGCCGTTGGGCGTTTCCACTGAGCTGGTCCGGCAACCTCACAGCGGCCAGGTCTCGAGACCGCCGGAGCATTGCGCCTACTGGTGGGTTCCTGGCCCGGTCTCACGTCGGGGCCAGAGCGGTGTGATCCTGCGGGCTTTGACCTCGCTGACCTCGGTCCATGCCACCTTCTCGGATGAGGACGTCAACGACGGGATCTGGACGGGGACGACCTGGGAGGCGGAACGACACTCCCTGGGGCTGCTGGGAAACCGGGTGAGCCGGAGCAACCAACCGGAAACGACGCCCGAGGTGATCGTTGTTGGCGATCCATTCTGGCCGCCGGACCCTGCCACCCGTGAACTCTGCGCAGCGGGTGTGGCGGTGGTTGTCCCGGAGAGGAGCGTCAGCGCCGTGGTGTGGCCGGATGCAGCGACCTGGAGTGACGCCGACGATCTCGTCGCACTTTTCCACCGAGACGCCCCCCATCCACGGCCGACCTCGATCGCATCACCGGAGCCCTCTCGGGTCTCCGGGCCCGGTCGACTCAGGGAACCCGGCCGGGTGTCCGTTGGGATTCCCGTGTTCCGCGACATCCGATTCCTCGAGGAGTGCCTGGACTCCGTTCTCACGCAGGAACTTCAACCATTCGAAGTGATTCTGGCGGACGACGGCTCGGCGTCCGTTGCGGTCACCGGTGCCCTCGAGACCCTGGCGAAGAAAGACAGGCGAATTCGCATTACTCGCACCGAGCATCGCGGCGTCTGTGTCGTCAGGAACCACGCTCTATCGCTGATGACCGGTGATTGCTTTCTGTTGGTCGATTCCGACGACATTCTCGAATCTTCATGTCTCGCCAAATGCGTGGAGACGCTGAAGTCGAGCGGGGACCTGTGGGGGGTCGCCACCTGGACCAGGTTCTTTGGCGCCTACGAGGGGATCGAGGCCAAGCCTCCCTTCGATGCCCGTGTCGGCCGAAGAGAGAATCCGATCATCTCGACGGGAGCTCTCGTCGACATGCGTGTCAAGGATCTCGGGATCCGATTTGCCCCCGATCTGGCGTTTCTGTACTGCGAAGACTGGCATTTCTGGTCGCAGATCGTCGCTGCCGGTGGCCGCATGGGTCTCGTTCCTGAGGCACTCATCAACCACCGGGTCCACGAAAGCTCGGGTGGCTTTCTCCGAACCGAACTGGCCCATCGTATAGGCAAGGCGCGAGCCACCGAGCCTCTCAACGGCCGGTAAACGTCTCCCACAGAGTGGCGGCCGCGGCATCAGCTTCTGCCATCCACTCTCGAGCACGCCGTACAGCGAGGTCGCGGTTTTCGAGAAGGGACATCGCTGCACCCGCAATAGCCTCGGGGTTGTCGGGTCGATCGGTCGAAGTCATGTTCCACAGGACCGGATCGCTTTCGAAGACAGAAGACACCCGGGAGATCAGACATGGAACCCCCGCCAGGTAGGACTCCTGAGGTGTGGAGGGATGACATTCGGACAAGGTGACATAGAGGTTCACATCAACCGAGCCCTGCAGAGCCAGGAAGTCGCCCCACGGCAGTTCACCGTGTTCAACCATGTTCAGCCCGCTCAAATACTCGTTTCCGGGTTTTCGCATCACATGGATGGTAGATCCGCCCATGAGACCTGCGGCGAGCAGCTGGGTTGGCAGGTTCTTCCGCCAGAAGGGTTCGGCGAAAACCCCTATGTGAAGACCGTCGCCGAGATCTTTCTTCTCGAACTCGGGTAGTACCGGAACCCGGTTCGGCACATGATCGACGGCAAAACCGGCGGCTTGGAACGCCGCGGACACCCCGGATTTGGCCATGCCGACGCCCTGAAGAACCCCTCTGGTAGCAAGAGCGAGAATCTCGTCTACAGCAGCCGCCTCGCCCGCCTCGGCCCCATGCTGGGCCGGGGAGGAATGAAGGACGCACTTGACGGCGATCCCCCGGCGACTGGCCCGGACGGCAAACGAGCGAGCGCCGGGTGGCCAGCCCTGGATCACCGCTAGATCGATCGAGGCGGCCCCCATGGCCTCAACGAGAGACTCCCCCCAAGAATCGAGGTCGTCACATTCCACCACCGGCGCCCGAAACGCATACGCCACGGTGCGAACGCCCCTCCAGTCTGGATGGCACAGCTGGACGATGCGACGCCGACTCTCGGGGAACTGCGACCAT
>JBFHXF010000134.1:0-4821 GCA_041599115.1 Acidimicrobiia bacterium | reverse complement strand
T
Source organism: Acidimicrobiia bacterium (assembly GCA_041599115.1). Taxonomy (GTDB): domain Bacteria; phylum Actinomycetota; class Acidimicrobiia; order Spongiisociales; family ZC4RG35; genus JACZUI01. The sequence continues at coordinate 4,820 of JBFHXF010000134.1, read as the reverse complement.
CCGCCCCTGTCGGTGCGCGAGAATGGTCATGATCCCTCCATCGGCTCATCCGCGTGATCGCGCAGATGGCCGATTACACACTTATCCGGTCAGCGCGAAGCTGGCTAGAGGATTTGTTCTCTTTCCCCCTCGTCACTCTCGGGAGTGCTGGTCGACCGTGGCCAGGACTTTGGGAAGGTCGAGAGTGGGGTAGGGATCCGGCGCCATCAGCCCGAGGATGCGGCTCTGCGATCGGGCGGAGACCACAACCCGGTCCGACCATCTCTTGGTGAGTTCGGCCGGTGGCACCCGGCAGCAGCTCGGGTCGGGGCACGTCGAGGATTCGCGTGTCTCGGTGTCACGCCCCCGGAACCAACGAGCGTCGCCGAAACCCACCCCCATGGTTATCGCATGTACCGGTTCGCGCCCGGTCTCGATGTGCGTGGAGCAGAAATAGGTCCCAAGGGGTGTGTCGGTGAATTGGTTGTGTGTGTCGAACTTGTCGGAGGAGTCGAAGGTGGTTCGTGCCCCCCAGCGACGACACAGGATCTGGGTCTCCATGCCGCCGAATGAATCCCGGGGCGCGGGTACGCCATCGTTGGCATACCCCTTGACCACCGTCCCCATCTCGTCGGACACCAGCAGGTGGCTGGCAAGGCCAAAATGGTGGGTGAGCAGGTTGACCGTTCTCCAGGCTGCCATCTCGTAGGAGACGTAGAAGAGCTCCTTGACGTCCTCGACGTCGAGGTCGTGATTCGCCTTGGCGTCGGCCAGTCGATCCAGCACCGGCCCCTCGGGAGCTAGCACCGCCGTGGCGAAATAGGCGGTCTCCATGCGTTGCATGAGGAACGTGTTCAAGTCTGGCTCCGTCTCGTGTTCGAGGAGGAAGCCGGCCACCGTCTGCAGCACCGCCTTACGGGCCTGTCTGGTCCGCAACTCGTTTCGTTGGGCGATGTAGATGCGCCGGTTCTCCAGGTCGATGATCGAACGAGCGAAGTTGGGCATGTCGTCTATCGGCCGGATCTCGAAACCGGCATGTGCGGTCAGATCTATGAGATTCCTGGAGGTGAAGGGCCCCTCACCTGTGTAGTTGGAAGCGGCCAGCGCCTGCTGAGCCGTTTCCTCGATGTCTGTGAGATAGCCGTCGGAGGAGGTGAGACGGGCGGCCACACGAGCGTTGGCCCGGCGCACGTCCTCCGACCCTGCCTGGTCCAGGCCGGAGCGATCCCTAAGAGCCTGATGGACGCCGACGAGATGCTCCAGGGTCTGGGTGTCCAGCTTGGCGCTCGGTTTGACGGTGGGGAGGTCGAGGGATTCGAAAAGGGCGGTCTCCTGTGACCGGATCAGGGCGATCTCGAGACCGTCCCGGCGATTCGGCGGCGTGGCGGTGAGCAGTTCGGCCAGTTCGATCTGGAGGGCGTCTGCCAGGGCCATGACCAGGGTGACTCGCGGCACCTTCTTGCCGTTCTCGAGCAGGGAGAGATAGGGAGCCGGCTTACCGACGATCTCGCCGAGTTGGTCGAGGGTGAGACCCTTTTCCCGTCGCTGATGTCTCACTCGTCTCCCCAGAACCAACGGATCCAGTGTTTCAGTTTCTTTCATTTCTCTTCCTGACGAAAGATAGGCTGATCTTATCACCGTCTTGAAATGACGAGGGGTCAAGAAGGCAAGAGACTCATAACTTATGAACCAGTTTCATGATCTTCCCGTCGAAAGGAGGATCCTGGTGCCCGCGGCGGTGGCCTTCCTCACCGATCTGGAAGATGAGTTCGGCTGGAGACGCGGTCAGATCCTGGCGGCCCGGCAGGCCCGTCAGATCGAGATCCAGACCGGGAAGAGGCCGGGGTTTCTCGAGGAGACCCAGGAGGTACGCGACGCTGCCTGGACCATCGACCCGGTACCGGCCGATCTGGCCGATCGACGGGTCGAGATCACCGGGCCGGTGGACACCAAGATGATGATCAACGCTCTCAACTCGGGCGCCCGGGTCTTCATGGCCGACTTCGAGGACGCCACTTCGCCGACATGGGAGGGGTTGCTCAACGGTCAGGCCAACCTGGTGGACGCCTATCGAGGCACCCTCGCTCTCGACACCGAGGCGAAGGCTTATCGCCTGAACCCAGAAGTTGCCACTCTGCTGGTGCGACCCCGCGGCTGGCATCTCGGGGAGAAGCACTTTCTGGTGGACGGACAGCCGATGTCGGCTTCGCTGTTCGATTTCGGCCTCTTCATGTTCCACGGCGCTCGGGCGGCGTTACAGGCCGGCACCGGCCCCTACTTCTACCTTCCCAAGCTCGAGTCACATCTCGAGGCCCGTCTCTGGAACGACGTGTTCATCTGGGCTCAGAAACGGCTGGGGATCCCACGGGGGACGATCAAGGCGACCGTGTTGATCGAGAATGTGCTGGCCGCCTTCGAGATGGACGAGATCCTCTATGAGCTTCGCGAGCACGCTGCGGGTCTCAACGCCGGGCGGTGGGACTACATCTTCTCGATGATCAAGAAGTTCCGCGACGACCCCGGTTTTGTCCTGCCCGATCGCGCCCAGGTGACCATGACGGTTCCCTTCATGCACGCATACACAGAACTCTTGGTCAAGACCTGTCACCGTCGCGGCGCCCATGCCATCGGGGGCATGGCTGCCTTCATCCCCAATCGCAGGGATCCCGAGGTGACCGAGCGCGCCGTTGCCGCCGTTGCCGCCGACAAGGCGAGAGAGGCGGGGGCGGGCTGCGACGGGACATGGGTGGCTCATCCCGACCTGGTGCCGGTGGCCATGGCCGAATTCGATCGGGTCCTCGAGGACCGACCCAACCAACTCGATCGTCGACGCGACGAGGTGGCGATCGCCGCCGAGGATCTGCTCAACCTGGATTTTCCCGGCGAGGTGACGTTGGGGGGTGTCAAGACCAACGTGTCGGTGGGTATCCAGTATCTGGCATCCTGGCTGGCCGGCACCGGCGCCGCGGCCATCGACAATCTCATGGAAGATGTCGCCACCGCCGAGATCTCCAGATCCCAGATCTGGCAATGGGTGCGACACGGGGTGGCCATGGACGACGGGTCGATCGTGACCGACGCAATGGTCAGGGAACTGGCCGCAGAAGTGGTCGAGTCCCTGGAGAAAGACGGCCATCCGTACTCGGACTATCTGAACTCGGCCCGAAAGGTCTTCGAGGAGGTGGCACTCAGCCAGTACTTCATCGATTTTCTGACATTGTCCGCCTACGAGTTGATCAACTGATGGAGGAGTCCGTGTCCCATTTCGCCAACGAAGCCCGCCGACTCGCAGAAGATTGGCGGGGTAATCCCCGTTGGGAGGGGATCACTCGCGACTACACCGCCGAGGATGTGGTCCGGCTGCGGGGGAGCATCCGGGAACAACACACCCTGGCCAACCGGATGTCGGAGAAACTGTGGAAACTCCTGCAGAGCGAGGACTATGTGAAAGCCCTCGGGGCGCTCAGCGGTGGCCAGGCGACCCAGATGGTCAAGGCCGGCCTCAGCTCGATCTATCTCTCGGGCTGGCAGGTCGCCGGCGACGGCAACCTGGCGGGGCAGGTCTATCCGGACCAGTCGCTCTATCCGGCCGATTCGGCTCCGGCATTGGTGGAGAGGATCAACAACGCTCTGCGACGGGCCGATCAGATCCACTGGGCCGAGGGCGACACCGGGACCGACTGGTTTGTCCCCATCGTGGCAGACGGAGAGGCGGGGTTCGGTGGGGCGCTCAACGTATTCGAGCTGACCAAAGCCTTCATCCAGGCAGGTGCCGCCGGGGTCCACTTCGAGGACCAGCTGGCTGCCGAGAAGAAGTGCGGTCACATGGGGGGAAAGGTGCTGGTGCCCACCAGTCAGCACATCCGCACCCTCCAGGCGGCCCGACTGGCCGCCGACGTCATGGGGGTGGCGACGATCGTCGTGGCCCGGACCGATGCCAACTCGGCCACTTTGCTCACTTCCGATGTCGACGAACGCGATCAGCGATTCACCACGGGGGAGAGGACGCCGGAGGGCTTTTTCAAGGTGACCGGGGGGTTGGAGTCTGCCATCGCACGAGGTCTCGCCTATGCGCCTTACTGTGATCTGATCTGGTGCGAGACGGCCCATCCCGATCTCGAGGAGGCCAGGGCTTTCGCCGACGGGATTCATGCCCAATTCCCGGGCAAAATGCTCGCCTACAACTGTTCTCCCTCGTTCAACTGGTCGGCCAATCTCGACAATGAGTCGATCGCCCGGTTCCAGAAGGAACTGGGAGCGCTCGGTTATCGCTATCAGTTCATCACACTCGCCGGGTTCCATGCCCTCAACGCCGCGATGTTCGATCTGGCCAAGGGGTTTGCCGACCGGGGGATGAGTGCCTATGTCGAGCTTCAGGAGCGGGAGTTCGCCATGGAGGAGGTGGGGTACACCGCCACCAGGCATCAGCGTGAGGTTGGTGCGGGCTACTTCGATCTGGTGAGCCAGGCTCTGGCCGGAGACAACGCCGCCACCCTCGCCCTGGTCGGCTCCACCGAAGAGGAACAGTTCTAGAACTGTCTCTCCCTCCGCCGAGCGGTCTCTCCCCCCAGCGAACGAAGTGAGGAGCCCCCTCCGTCACTTCGTGACACCTCCCCCAACGTCGCTGCGCTCCTGGGGGAGGAAACCGGGGGGAGTACCGGCGCAGCCGGGGAGGGGGTCTTGGACACCTCCCCTTGTCGGCCTTTGGCCTCGCCCCCTTCCGTCACTGTTTCTCCCCCCAGCGAACGAAGTGAGGAGCCCCCTCCGTCACTTCGTGACACCTCCCCCAACGTCGCTTCGCTCGAGGGGGAGGAAACCGGGGGGAGTACCGGCGCAGCCGG
>JBFHXF010000133.1:0-4901 GCA_041599115.1 Acidimicrobiia bacterium | reverse complement strand
TCACTTCGTTGACCAAGGAGGCCATTGCGGGATCAATCGGGGACACGGAGTTCCTCTACAACACACCAAATCAGAACAGCTTGCCCGGCTATCTCAAGATGGGTTTCGCCGAGTGGACGACGGTGTGGCAGGGTGTCGGTGTGGTTGTCCCCAGACGGGCTTCGCTTGATGAGCCCGTTCTGGAGGCCCAGCGGGAGAACAGGAGCGTGCTGCAAACGGTTCTGTCGGCCGAGTATCTCCAATGGCGATACAGCGAATGCCCTACCTATTCCTACGAGTCATTCGGGCTGGCGGCGTCGAACTCACCATCTGGCATCATCTATCGGCTCCGTCAGAACCGGAGATACCGTCTTCTCGTGGTTGCCGAACTCTGGGGTTCCCCAACCGAGAGGAAGACCTTGCTGGCTGCAGTCTCTCATCGCACCGGTTCCAGACTTGCCTGGATACGAAGCAAAGACCGCACCCAGAGATGGCTTTTCCGGGATAGATCGCGGACTCTGGTCACGTTATACGACTTTGGCCAGCCGATGGTTCCCCAACCCGACCTCTCACTGGGTGAAATCGAAGACGTGCTGTGAAAGTCCTCCATGTCATAGATTCTCTGGGTGGTTCCGGTGGCGCCGAACATGGGATGGTCAGAGAGGTTGCCAGACTCCCTGCCGCTTGGGATCAGTTGGTGATCCGCCTGTTCGAAAAGGATCATCTCGACCAGTACCTGGTCAGGTCGGGGCTCTCGGTGCGCTCGTTGGGTCTCAAGGCTGCGAACGCCGGGAAGAATTGGCCATATGCCATCCTCCTGCTTCGCCGGATCATCACGGAGTTCCGGCCAAACGTGATTCATTCGAGTCTGTTCTCGGCCAATCTCGTCGCTCAGTTGGCCGGGCGATCGACCGGGATACCGACCGTTTCGACCTTCACGCTGAGCGGGGACATCGATCTGCTTCGGTCACACCAGCCTGGGGCCGCTTCGATCAGAGCGGGGGTGTTGCGGGGCGCGGCGAGGGTGGCGGCTGCACCCTCCAGTGTTGTTTTCCGTGCACTGACTAACGATGCATTGGAGACCAATTGCAGGCTTCTCGGTGTTGATGCCGGCCGGTGCCGGGTTATACCGCGGGGGTTGCCTCCTGACTTGCGACCCGAGATCGTCAAGCCGCGGGCCGAGCTTGGAATACCCGAAACCGGGCCGATCCTGGTCAACGTAGGGCGGCAGACGGCGCAGAAAGGTCAAGGAGTGCTTATAGAGGCGCTCGGGCTCCTGCTCAAAGAACGATTGGCTCACCTGGTGATCGTGGGACGCGAGGGCGATGCTTCCTCCGCTCTCAAGACACAGGTCGACGAGGCCGGCCTGATCGACAGGGTTACCTTTACCGGTTACACCCCGGATGTGTTCCATTACCTGTCTCACGCCGCTGTCTTCGTGTTTCCCTCTTTCATGGAAGGATTGGGGACGGCGGTGTTGGAGGCGATGCGCTTCGAGTTACCGGTGGTGGCCTTCGACATTCCCCCCGTTCGTGAAATCACCGATGGCGGCCGGTTGGCGCGTTTGGTCACCCCGGGCGATGCGCCGGGTCTCGCCGAAGCTCTCCTGCGGGCCCTCGACCAAGACGACGCCGGAACCAGGGCAGAAGCACGGGATTGGGTAATCACGAATTTTGCGATCGATGTCGTGGTTGATCGTCTGGCCGCCCTTCTTCAGGAGGCGGCAACCAGTGGCTGATCTGAGGTCTGTTGGCGAGTCGGTTCTGGGAGCGGTGGCGTCACCCTGGCTGGCCACCACGTCGCGATGGCAACGACGTCTGAGGGTCCTCGCCTACCACGAGATATCCGACGCCGCCGCCTTTGCCTCACAAATGGCCTTCTTGATCGAGAACTTCCAGCCTGTGACAATCGAGGAAGCCATAAGCCCGTCGCTTTACGCCCGTCACCGCCGACCGGTGTGGATCACCTTCGACGATGGGGATCCTTCGATCGTGGTCGCCGGGCTGCCGGTGCTCGTGGACCTGTCGATACCGGCCACGATTTTCATCTGTCCCGGTCTGGTCGATACCGACGAACCTTTCTGGTGGCAGGTGGTTCAGGCAGCAGTTGACGCCGGGTTAGAACCCGATTACCCCGTCGGTCACCTCAAATCAATGGAGGATTCGCGACGGAGAGGTTTCATTGCCGACTTGAGACAACGAGTGCAAGAGCTCACTGGTCATCCTCCGCGCCAACCACAGTTGACCCCTGAACAGATAGGGCTATGGCTTGACGAAGGCCACTCGATAGGCAATCACACTTGGGATCATCCAATGCTCGATCAATGTGACGCAGAAGAGCAGGCGCGACAGATCGAGGCGGCAGATGCTTGGATTCAGCAGCGATTTAGCCCAACCCATAGGGTCTTCGCCTATCCCAACGGCAACTCGACTCCGAGAAGTAAGGCGGTCCTGACGGACCTCGGATACGAGATGGCTCTGCTGTTCGACCACCGGATCTCCAATCTCGACGACCGGTTTGCGGTTTCGAGGATCAGGGTGAATGCCGACGACAGTCTGGACGAGTTCAAGGCTCGAGTGTCTGGGCTCCATCCGTGGGTTCATCACGCGTTGCGGCGTTCCTGAGGTGGCAGTGGTGGTTACTGTTTTTCACCAGTGAGCCGCATCTATCTTTCCCCTCCCGACGTCGGCCAGGATGAACGTGTCGCGCTGAATCGCGCGGTGGACGGGGGTTGGATAGCCCCGCTCGGTCCGGAGGTCGACGCCTTTGAATTGGAGCTGACGGCCGCGACGGATCGCCGTTACGCAGTCGCACTCTCCAGCGGGACGGCGGCCCTTCATCTCGCCCTCTTGAATCTCGGGATCGGAGAAGGTGACAGGGTTCTGGTTTCCAGCCTCACCTTCGTTGCGTCTGTCAATGCGATTCGATATGTCGGGGCCGAGCCGGTCTTCATCGACAGCAGTGCGGACACCTGGACTATGGCCCCCGAACTTCTCGACACTGCTCTCAAAGAGGGCGAGTACGCCGCCTGCATTCCGGTTGACCTCTACGGCCAATGCGCCAGCTACGAGATGATCGAGACTCTCTGCAGCGAAGCTGGTGTGCCGGTAGTCGCCGACTCAGCCGAAGCGCTCGGGGCAACGTATTCGGAGCGGCCCGCAGGCAGCTTCGGGGGAATGGCGATTCTCTCTTTCAACGGGAACAAGATCATCACCACTAGCGGAGGTGGTGCGCTTGTGACCGACAACCAGACCTGGGCCGAGCAGGCGAGATGGCTGGCGACCCAGGCCCGAGAGAATGAACCCCACTACGAGCACAAAACCGTCGGGTACAACTATCGGCTGTCCAACCTCCTCGCCGCTTTGGGGCGGGCTCAACTGGCAGACCTGGGCCGACGGGTGGACATCCGCCGTCGAATCAATCAGCGCTATCGGGAGGCGTTTTCGGATCTTCCCGGTGTGGCGTTCATGCCCGAGGGCCCTGGGCGGCGCTCCACTTTCTGGCTGACCTGCATCACAGTTGACCCGGGCAAGGCTCGGGCGACGACATCACAAGTGCGGCAGCATCTCGAAACGCTCGACATCGAGGCGAGACCGGTGTGGAAACCGATGCACCTTCAACCGGTGTTCCGGGATTTCACGGTCTACGGCGGCTCGGTCTCCGAAGATCTCTTCGAGACCGGCCTCTGCCTTCCCAGCGGGTCGACGTTGACCGAGGAGGATCAGAACCGTGTCATCAGCGGTGTGTTGGACGTCTTGGGTGGATGAGCAGTGAGAATCCTCGGCTTGGGCGTCGACTTAGCCGACATCTATCGGGTCCAGCGGGTACTGGAGAAGTACCCGCGGTTTGCCGAGAGATGCTTCACGGAGCATGAAAGGGAGTACGCCTTCCGCTTCGCCAACCCCTCACGCCGACTCGCCGCCCGATTCGCCGGGAAGGAAGCCGTTATGAAATCGATGGGCACGGGATGGCGTCGGATTCGGTGGACGGAGATAGAGATCACCGGTGGGGGAAAGCCGACGGTGAAGATGTCGGGCAATGCGGCCCGGCGAGCCGAAACGTTGGGGGTTACCGAGGTTCTGGTCACCATCACCCACACCGACACTTCGGCGCTGGTCATGGCGGTTGCGGTGGGCGAGCACGCCTAGTGGTCTGAGCGTGTGCAGGGAGACCGGCTCAGCCGGTCTCCCTGCACACGCTTGTACGCTTGTCGAGGTGAAACCGGTCCTCACCGCCGACGAGTACCAGCGGGTCGATAAGGCCTTTACCGGCGATTTGATTCAAGCGATGGACCGAGCGGGATACGCGGTCGCCCTCGCCGCAGTGCGTGCCGGGGCCGGGTACGGAAAGCGGGTCGTAGTGCTGGCCGGACCAGGCAACAACGGGGGAGACGGCTATGTGGCAGCCCGTTACCTCCACCTGCGGGGGGCGGACGTCGAGGTCCGCGCTCTAGCCCCACCGAAGACACCCGAGGCCCGCGACGCCGCCACCAAGGCCATCCAGGTGGGGGTGAAGATCGGTGAGTTGTCCGCACCCGGGAGAGCCGACGTCGTCGTCGACGCCCTGTTCGGTGGCGGAGCCCGCGGCGGGTTCCCTTCCGGGGTGGCCGAATGGATGGAGATCAATGCACCGGTCGTTGCGGTGGACTATCCCACCGGTCTCGATCCCAACACCGGGAACGTCGAAGAGATGGCCTTCCGGGCCGTGGAGACGGTGACTTTCCAGACCCTGAAGACCTCTCATGTCCGTGGAGCTGGGCCGGACTACTGCGGCAAGGTGACTGTGGTGGACATTGGCATCCCGGGTGGGGATCCAGCGATGTTCGTCGCCGAGGAGGCGGACGCGCCTCGACCGCCGAGGGCCAGACTGGCCCACAAGTGGTCAGCCGGCGCGGTGCTGGTCCTGGGAGGATCCACCGGGAT
>JBFHXF010000132.1:0-4902 GCA_041599115.1 Acidimicrobiia bacterium | reverse complement strand
TCGGCGCAGTCGTAGTAGTCGTGGTCGGCGCAGTCGTAGTAGTCGTGGTCGGCGCAGTCGTAGTAGTCGTGGTCGGCGCAGTCGTAGTAGTCGTCGGCGCAGTCGTAGTAGTCGTCGTCGGCGCAGTCGTAGTAGTCGTCGTCGGCGCAGTCGTAGTAGTCGTCGTCACGAACACCTGGCCACAGCTGGTGTTGTTAACCCCGGCCGCCGTATACTTGTCTATGTGATAGTTGGCGATCTGCCAGTTCGGGTCGTAGGTCTGACTCGGTCCCCGAGAGTCACTGTCATCTGAGTCCCAGCCGCCAGCGAACACCTCCGAGCAGGAGACATGGACCTGCATCCCAGAACCGTTCGGGTAGGTAGCCGATCCTCCGGTACCTGGAAACCAGGCCTCCTGTGATTTCCGGGAGCCGTTATCAATGAATTCGTAGTCACTGCCGGGACAGTTGTCTCCGCTAATCGTGGTTCCGTTTACAAAGTTGAACGTGAACTGCGAATACTTGACACCGGTGCAATCGGAGGCCGCCTCCGCGATGGATGGAGCGATGACAAAGCCAAGTGACAAGGCGAGAACCATCGAAGCCACCAGCGCCATTGTTAGGCGAGCCCGCAGAAATGTCGTGCCCATCTTCCGTTCCTATCCCTTCGTTGTCGGGGACAGGCCGGTCTCACCACTAGCTCCACCAGACCCAGGTGACCGATTTTGCGGGTCTTGGCTTCAACGCCTCCCATTTTCCCGTTTCAGTGGTATGACCACTGAGAGTGTTAAGTAACCACAATTATGCCGTCCCCGGTGCGGAGTTGTCAAACCGAAGTTTGGCTTCGCTTTCGAGATTCAAACGTGAACCTACACGTCGTCCGGCCTTCGCGTGACAGGAAGAGTTGGGTCCGGAGACCTAATTCCCCAGGCGCCGCCAATGCCAAGGGAAGACCGGGCGAGCGGAGCACCTCAGGCCGATTTTTCGGCCGGTTCGCTCACCTCGATCGCCGGCACCAAAGTGGGGTTGACCCGGTTGACAACCACTTCCCGGTCGATCAAGACCCGGTGCACATCGTCACGGGAAGGAAGGTCGTACATGGTGTTGAGCAGGACTTCTTCGAGAATGGCCCGAAGACCACGGGCACCGGTTCCCCGTTTCAAGGCGAGCTCAGCGATCTCCTCGAGTGAATCCGGCGTGAAGACCAACTCGACGTCATCCATCTCGAACATCCGGGCGTACTGCTTGGTCAAGGCGTTTCTCGGCTCGGTGAGAATCTGGATGAGGGAATCCATGTCGAGGTCGTCGACCGTCGCCATCACGGGAAGTCGGCCGATGAACTCGGGAATCAGGCCATATTTCATCAAATCCTCGGGCATCACCTGAGATAACAGTTCGGTGGGACGACCCTCCTTGCGCGACCTCACATCGGCGCCGAACCCCACTCCCCTCTTGCCGATCCGGTTGGAGATGATGTCCTCCAGCCCCCCGAATGCCCCGGCGCAGATGAACAAGACATTGGTGGTGTCGAGCTGGATGAATTCCTGGTGGGGGTGCTTGCGTCCCCCTTGAGGGGGAACCGAGGCGACCGTCCCCTCGAGGATCTTCAACAGCGCCTGCTGGACCCCCTCACCAGAGACGTCTCGGGTGATCGACGGGTTCTCCGCCTTGCGGGAGACTTTGTCGATCTCATCTATATAGATGATCCCCTGCTGTGCTCGGTTTACCTCGTAGTCGGCCGCCTGGAGGAGTTTGAGAAGGATGTTCTCCACGTCCTCTCCGACATACCCGGCCTCAGTGAGACTGGTGGCGTCGGCAATGGCGAACGGCACGTTGAGCTGACGGGCCAGTGTCTGGGCAAGAAGAGTCTTGCCACTTCCTGTCGGTCCGACGAGAAGGATGTTCGACTTCTGCAACTCGACGTCCCTCTGCACGTCACCACTGCGAATTCGCTTGTAATGGTTGTAGACGGCGACGGACAGTTTCTTCTTGGCCTCGTCCTGTCCGACCACATAGTCATCGAGATAGCTCTTGATCTCGACCGGTTTGGGCAGCTCGGTGAAGGAGATCTCTTCGGTGACGGAGAATTCCTCTTCGATGATCTCATTGCAGAGATCGATGCACTCATCGCAGATGTATACGCCGGGACCGGCTATGAGTTTCTTGACCTGCTTCTGAGACTTGCCGCAGAAGCTGCACTTCAACAGCTCACCGCCGTCACCGAGTCTTGCCATCTCTTGAGAACCCTCCTGGGATTAGGAAGAGGCTACAGCGGCAAGCTCTCGACGGGTGAGAATTCCGTCGATAGCGCCGTACTCTTTGGCTTCTTCGGCGAGCATCCAGTAGTCGCGTTCGGTGTCGAGCGAGACCTTCTCATAGGTCTGGCCGGTGTGATCCGCGAGAATCTGGTTGAGCTGCTCCCTCATCTGGACTATGAGGCGGGCCTGGATCTCAATATCGCTGGCCTGGCCCTGGGCACCCCCGCTGGGCTGGTGGAGCATGATCCGGGCATGGGGCAACGCATATCGCTTGCCTTTCGTCCCACCGGCCAGGATCACGGCTGCTGCCGAGGCCGCCATGCCCATGCACACGGTGTTCACATCCGGCTTGATGTATTGCATCGTGTCGTAGATGGCGAACAGCGACGTGATCGATCCACCGGGAGAGTTGATGTAAAGGAATATGTCCTTGTCCGGGTCCTCCGACTCGAGGTGGAGCAGTTGCGCCATGATCAGGTTGGCGATGGTGTCGTCGATCGGAGTGCCAAGGAAGATGATTCGGTCCTTGAGCAGGCGGCTGTAGATGTCGAAGTACCTCTCACCACGGCTGGTCTGCTCGAAGACTGTGGGGATCACATAGTTTTCGGCTCTCATTCCTCTTCCTCCATTTCTCCGGTCACAACCTCGGCCTCGAACACCGGAGCGGTGTCATCGCCGTTCCCCGGCAACGCCTCGAGCACTTCGGCCTCGACCTCATTCACCTGCAAACTCAAATCCACGGGATTGCCGTCCTCGTCGACCGCTGTGGCGTTGGAGAGGATGGCGTCCAGTGCCCTGTTCCTCACGATATCACTGGCCAGTGCCAATTCTCGGCCGCTCTCCTTGAACGCCTTCAGGTAGGCGATCGGGTCTCCCGACTGAGCGGCCAGCGTTTGGAGCACGTTTGAGAGGTCCTCCTCGGTGACGTCGATCTCCTCCTCGCGGGCTACGGCCTCGAGAACCAGTTGATTGCGCAGCGAGGTTTCGGCCTGGGAACGGAGGTCGTCGATGAATGCCTGTTGTTCGATCCCGGAAGCGCGGAAGTAGTCGTCGAGTGTCACCTGGCTGTCTTCCAGGCGGTGTACAAAACGATGAAGCAAGTCGTCCATTTCCGCCCGGACCAGTGCCTCGGGAAGCTCGACCTCCACTTGATCAACCAGGGTGCTCAAAGCTCGGTCGGCGTACTGCCGGGATACCGCCTCCAGTTTTGCTCCGGACAGGCGCTCCCGCAGTTCGGAAGTCATCTCGTCGACCGTTTCGAACTCGGTGTTCTCGTCGACCCAGCCGTCGTCGAGTTCGGGGAGGACCCTCTCTTTGACCTCATTGACCGTGATCGTGAAGGCGACGATCTCGCCGGCTCGATCGCCAAAGCCCGGGGGAAGGGGAGCCTCAAACTCGAGGGAGTCGCCGGCCGAAGTTCCAATCAATTGGCCGTCGAGCCCTTCGATGAACAGACCAGAACCGACTTCGTAGAGAAGCTCGGTCGCGGTGGCTTCCTGTACGGAGATGCCGTCACTGGCGGCCTCGACGTTGACCGACACGAAATCACCCTCTTCGGCAGCCCGATCCACTTCCTCGACAGTCCCGAACTGCTCGAGCATGCGTGTGAGCTGCTTCGCCAGGTCCTCATCGGTGACCAGCGGCGAGATGACCTCGACTTCACGGCCTTTGTATTTGGGAAGATCCACCGTAGGCCAGAGGGTCACGCGCACCTCGACCTCCACTCCCCCATCGACATCGTTGATGGCCTCTAGCTGTGGAGTCACTGCCGGTCGGATTTCCTCGCTGTTCAAGACCTCGGTGAGTGCTGCTGGCACCAGATCGTCGATCACCTCAGTGCGCAGCCGTGCCGCCCCGACCGTCGCTTCGACGACGGGAACCGGCGCCCGGCCCGGCCGGAACCCGGCGATTTTGATGTCCTGGGCGAGTTTGCGTGCCGTGGCCGGTTTCCCGGCTGCAATCTGCTCGTCGCTGAGTTGAAACGTCACCAGACGTTCAAAAGGGCCGGTTTCTGTGACGTTGATGGTCATTGTCTTCCTGGTTTCGGGTTCGTTTGTCTAAGACGTAGCCGCCCGGCGAACCGAGCGGCTACCTCGGGGTGACCGACGGGACTTGAACCCGCGACCTCCAGGGCCACAACCTGGCGCTCTAACCGGGCTGAGCTACGGCCACCATGTGGAATGGGTCTTCCTTGCGCCCCCGGGAGGACTCGAACCCCCAACCTACGGATTAGAAGTCCGTCGCTCTATCCGGTTGAGCTACAGGGGCAAGGGTCTGGATGTCACCCGGCGGGCAACCCATTCGAGCGGGTGAAGGGAATCGAACCCTCACCACCAGCTTGGAAGGCTGGAGCTCTACCATTGAGCTACACCCGCGGTTCCTCGGACATTGTAAATCGTCCGTCGGGCTGGCCGGATTCGAACCGGCGACCTCTTGCTCCCAAAGCAAGCGCGCTAGCCAAGCTGCGCCACAGCCCGTGGGGACAGAGGGTAATTCTCCCAACGAGCTTTCCCCATTCCTTTCGTTCGGGTCCGTTCAGGAGATTACGACCCGGAATCGCTCTATTTGGTCTCGAACCGCTGCCGGCCCGGCGCCACCACGGGTGGAACGCCTGCTCACGGACACCCCTGGTGCCACCAAGGCCGCTGCCACCGGGCCGAGTTGCG
>JBFHXF010000131.1:0-4922 GCA_041599115.1 Acidimicrobiia bacterium | reverse complement strand
GGGAGGAAACATGTCGCTTCGCTCCTGGGGGAGGAAACATGTCGCTTCTTTCCTGGGGGAGGAGACATCTCGCTTCGCTCGGGGGGGAGGAAATGGGGAGTACCGGTGTAACCCGGGAGGAGTCCGCTTACTCGTCGCCGCCGAAGTCGACACAGGGCCGAACCTCGACCTTGCCATGCCAGGCTCCGGGGATCTGTTGGGCCCACTTCAAGGCCTCGTCCAGATCGGCACAGTCGAGCAGATAGAACCCGCCCAGGACTTCCTTGGTCTCCGCGAACGGCCCGTCGGTGAACACCGGGTCGCCGCCCTTGCCTCCGACTACGTGAACGGTGGTGGCCGTGTTGCTCTCGTGGAGGGCCTCTCCACCGGCGATGACGTCACCGGCGGCCTCGCCGAATGCGGTGTACTCGGCGTATATCTGTTCGATGACCTCCGGAGCCGCCTCGACGGCTTCATCCTCCGCCGGCGAGTAGATGAGTGCTGCATACCTGGGCATCCTGTGCTCCCTTCTTGTCGGGGACGCCTTACCTGGATATGACGAAGCTAGCCAGCGGGAATCGACAACCGTAAGGCAAACTCAGGGATGCCTCGATTCGTGGCCGGGTGGTGTCAGTACTCGACGTCCAGTTCACCGACGGCGGCTCCCCACTGCTGGATCGCCGACTGGTGCATCATCAGCTTGGCGAGATTCCCCGAGACCTTGAGCTTCCCGGTCATGAAAGCTGTCTGGGTGTTGAGGTCGCCCTTGGAGATCGCCGCAGCGGTGTCGTAGGACTGCTTGACGGTGACGTCGGGGCTTTCCATGGTTCCCAGGGCCATCACGGCGTTGCCGCCGGTGGTGGAGAGGTAGTAGTCGACCGGGCCTTCGGGCGCGTCCTCGGTCACGAACTGGATTCCCAGGGTGGCGGCGCCGATCGCATTCTTGAACCCCTGGTGTTGATTGAGAGCGGAAGTGACTTCCTCGACCCACTCTTCGCTCAGAAACTTGGACACGTGCACGCTCCTTGGTGATTGCTGGACCGGTCGAAGGCTAATCGCCACCTGATTCTTGAGTAAAGACTCAAGCGGTCGAGATCAGCTTTGCTATCGAGGTCTCCGCCCCCCGGGACAGCCTGGTGAGGGGCTCACGGGGATATCCCGGATCGAGCCCGGCGGCTTTGGCGGCAGCCTTGACCCCCGGAATCCCATGTGCCTCCACATCCTTGCTGAGCGCGCTGAGACGCTTCTGCAACCGACGCGCCCCGGCGGGATCCTCTCTGGCCGTCCTGAGGGTCTTCAGCACTAGCTCGGGTACGTAGTTCCCGGTGCCGGTGATGGCGCCATGACAGCCAATAGCCATCGCAGCTGTGATCGACCTGGAGGCGCCGGTATAGAGGATGAAGTCTCCGCGGCTGGCGTCGATGATCGATTGGAGTCGCACCACGTCGCCGCTGGAGTCCTTCATGCCAAGGATGTTGGCGTGCCGGGAGAGGATCGACACCAACTCCACGGGGATGTTGTAACCGGTGACCGCGGGGACGGAGTAGATGAAGACGGGCAGACCCGAACGATCGGCGACGGTGCGATAGAACCTGAGCACCGAGTCCTCCCGACTCCGAGCCACCGTTGTCGGGGTCATCACCAGCACGCTGTCGGCGCCGGCCTCGGTAACTTCGGCGATCAGGGCGAGGGCCATCCGGGTGGATTCGGCGGCGATTCCCGCCATGAAGTGTGCCTTCCGCCGCCGCCCCGCCTTGACCAACCGGCCTCGTTCTCCAGGCTCGAGATAGGGGCCCTCACCGTTGGAGCCGCCGATCACAAATCCCTCGATTCCCCGCTCGGCGAGGAGCCGCATGTTGTTGGTGTGAGCCTTGAGGTCGATCTCGCCACGCTGGCCGAATGGGGTGATCAGCGCCGGCATGTAGTCGGGTAGGGGGAGCATCGACTCAGGTTAGGCGGACTCCGGGGGGCGTCCATACTCGGGGTGGGGACATGGATCCCCTCAGCCCAGAGGCACCAGGTGGATCGGATTTCCCAGCATGTAAGCCCGCCAGGTGGTGGTGTCGTTCACTGCTGAGGTGTATGCGTAGTTCATCTTCCACCAGCAAGTGGCACACGAGTACGTCGGTGGCAGATCCATCTCGAACTTCAGCCATTGCCCGTTGTACTCACCTGGTGTCACCAGTTCCTGACAGTTGACCCCGGCAGGAATGGTGGCGGTCTGGGTCCAGTTGTTGGTGATCTCGTCCCTGGTGTAGATGCGGCACTGGCCCCCTTTGAAGACCGCTCCACTTGGATCGACGACCTGGAGGGTCCCGTTGGCCGCCGACTCGCCCGGGTCGTAGAGCTCGATGACGAATGTCTTGCCGGCGTAGTAGTCGGGGACTTCGGCCAGGTAGAAGGCGGTGGTCGTGCCGCTGGCATTGTTGTAGATGGAGAAATCGCCCAGGGCGAAGAGGTTGCCTGTGTTGCTGCGGATGGAGTAGCGGTTGAGACCGCTGGTGTTGACGTTCGAGCTGACGTTTCTTATCTGGACCACCCAGATTCCGTTCGGGCTGGAACTGGTGTTGATCGAGCCCCCGCACACCGTGTCCCAGTAATTCCACAGAGCCGGGTTGAAAGGCGGGTCGTCGTCGGGGTTGAACTGGGGAAGCGGCGAGTAGGTCTCCGAGCAGACCAGGGTGTTGTCGGAGACATCGAGTGGGGTCGGGTCAGGCTGGTAGATACTGACGACCACCGTGGGCCCGACGCAGCCTCCACCGCTGCAGAAGTTGTCGTGGTCACCGGTGCGGTGATAATCGCCGTTGGCAACGCCACCGAGTCTGTTGTAGAAGTTCATGTCCAGCGTCTCGAGGGTGAAGCTGTTACCGCCGGGAATCACCCCGTAGAGGTATCCGGTGTTCCGGTACGAGGGGTTCACCGGGCAGCTGTTGGTGCTGCCCGAGCCGTCGAAGCAGTAAGAGGAATAGGCGTCACCCATCCGGGTGTCGGTGTTGCGCCCGTGGATGTTGGCCCAGAAGTTGCCGGCACAGTCTGTGGGGTTGGTCGTGTAGCAGCTCGGGTCGTTGCCGAACTTGTTCGATGGGCTCCCCAGTTTCAGAGGAGGTATGTACTCCGCGATCGACGACCTGGTGATCGTTACCGAGCTGAAACCGAGGGCCTTCAGGAAGAAGGTGGGCACCACTGCCTGGACGGTCACTTTGAGCTGATTCAGCTCACCAACGACAATGGCAGGGGTGACAGAGACGGTCGCCAAGGTGTCGTCGTAACCATTGCGATTGGCGATGTCGAGGGCCGTGGCGAAGGCCTGCGGCTGGTCGGCCGGCATCCACACCACCCCGGCGAGGGCGGCGGCATCGGCGGAGCGCTGGACCCGGCTGGCGTTGAGATAGAACCATCCCAGGTCCGACCCGAAGGCGGCCATCCCGAGCAGGACCAGCATCATTCCGCCCACCAGGGCGAGGGCGGCGCCCTTGTCGTCTTTCCACAGTTCTTTGAGTCGGGCCCTCACTGCTGACCCCTCGTGTCCGGTTCGACCTGCATCACCGCGGTCTCGGTCCAGGTGACCGTGGGGAACGGGAACAGCCCGGTGACGCTGTTGTGGGTGAAGGTGACCTCGATGCCGATGTTGTCGAAGTCGGGTGGGATGCGGTCGCGCATCGCCGGAGTCCAGGGACAGCCGTTGGTACAGGAGAGACCATGCCCGGGCGTTCCACACATGAGGCTCCCGGTGTTCTGATACCGGTTGACCGAGGTTCCGGGCGGAACCGGGATGGAACCGTCCGGCTCGGCTTTGTAGATGATGACCGTTGTCAGCGTGCCGAACTTGAGGTTGCAGGCATCTTCCTCGACCACGTTGAGGATCACGTCGTCGGCACCGGTCGTGTCAGCGGCAGCGGCCCCGGTTCGTACCCCGGAGCGGGCAGCGTTGGTGACGGTCATGTAGTCGATCACCAGGAAACCGATCTCCGTCAGCCCGATCGCCATGGAGATCAGTAGCGGCATGATCATGGCAACCTCGATCAGCGATGCCCCCGAATCGGGTTTTCCGAGCCTCAAGAGAACACCTGTGGCTCGATCTGGTAATCGGTTGCTGTGGTGAAGTCACTGGTCGATGACCAAAACCCGGTGACCCACTGGTGGCTGTAGGTGATCCTCACTCCCAGTCGATCGGTGACCGGGGCGCTTATGTCCCGCGTCGCCGGGTCCCATAGCGGGGTGACGTAGTTCGGTCTACCCACCTCGGGACAGGGGCTCCAGTCACAGCAGTCGGTGAAGCTGTATCCCGCCAGGGCGCCGCAGTCGGTGTTGGGCTGGTAGCTGTAGACCGTGCCGACCCCGAGGGGAACCGACTTGTAGATCCTCACCCGGGTGCCCACCGGGATTCCTATCGGCTCCAGGGTCTTGGCCACCTGGTCGAGGATCTCGATGTCGGCCAGCGGGTCGTTGCCGAAGGTGGCGCCGGCTCTGGTGGCTTCGCGTGAGGCGTGGCTCACCGAGAGCCAGTCCTTGAAGGCAAGGCCGAACTCGACAACGGCGAAAATCGCGAGGAACAGCATGGCGTAGACCATGGCGGCCTCCACCAGGGTGGCGCCCCGGTCGCTGCGCGGTGATCGGTTCATCGCAGGCCCTCAGTTTTCGTTGTCGTTACACCCCGCGGACAACCTGCCTCAACGCCTGCCCCACGAGTCTCAAGATAGATCCGACCGCTTCGGGCACAAGGGGGCGCCAGACCCAGAACTGGCGTGCCAGAACCGTCAGCAGCAGGCGCTCGATTTCGACGCCGAGCGATGATCATCCGAACTCCTCGGCCGGGTTTCGGCCTCAGGAGTTTTTCGGCGGATTCCGAAGGGGCCTTGAGCGGGTGGGGGGACTAGCTCGTAGTTGAGCCAGCCGCGCTAGTCAGCGAGGTGGAGTGCCGGATCTGCTTATGGCAGAGATCG
>JBFHXF010000130.1:0-4970 GCA_041599115.1 Acidimicrobiia bacterium | reverse complement strand
GCATGCCGGTTCATGTCTGGTACGAGCCGGCAGGTGCGGGTCCGGTGTTCGCTCCCGGGGGGATCCTGGAAATTGGCGGGCCAGCACCTTGTCCATCCGGAGGATGCGACCGGCTCGCATTCAACGACCGGTTCGGGCGTTTCTACTTCTGGGAGGAGATCGTTCAAGATCCGGCAATCACGCCCATTTGGTATGGGATCCCCGGTGACACCCCTATATCGGGAGACTGGGATGGTGACGGGGTTGACACTCTCGGCCTGTATCGACGGTCCGATGGGTTCGTCTATCTCCGGAACTCCAACACGCAGGGCGTGGCCGACCTCACCTTTTACTTCGGGATCCCCGGTGATGTCCCCATAGCCGGAGACTTCGACGGTGACGGGTTCGACACGGTTTCGATCTATCGGCCTTCCGAGCAACGTTTCTACATCATCAACCACTTGGGTGAGAACGGCGCCGGTCTCGGTGCCGCGGAATTCTCTTTTTCCTTTGGTGTCCCCGGTGATGTGCCCTTCGTCGGTGACTTCGACGGCGACGGTTTCGACACGGTAGGTGTCCACCGGCCCTCCAATGGCCTGGTGTATCTGAAAAACTCGCTCGATGGCGGGTTTGCCGACAGGGTGTTCACCTTCGGAATCCCCAACGACCGGCTCCTGACAGGGGACTGGAACGGTGACGGCATCGACACGGTGGCGGTTTATCGCCCTTCCAGCGGTGTCTTCTATCTCAAGAACTTCAACGGCAGCGGCGTCGCTGACTCGTCTTACGATGTCGGGTTCCTCTCGGGTGTCGTGTCACTCTCGAAATGACGGCAGTCCGAAGATCATGTGCGAGGATCCTGCCCGGGGTGATGACCCTCTTGTTGGTGATTTCGCTGTGGCCGGCCACCGCCCTGGCCGCGGCATCGTCCACCGCCGGTGACGCCACCCCCAACTTCACCGAGTCAGGCTCGTGTGGAACCTACGGAATGCGTGGGCCGTTGGGCCCCAGCTACACCCTGGGGAGCCGGATCTACGGGCCGTTTGCCGACTTCTTCGGGCGCAGTCGGACCGGGGTGGAGGCCTCGAGAACCTGGTGGACGGAGCCGTCCGGGCGGATGTTCCGGGTTCACATGAGGACGCTCCCCGCACTCCAGGATGCGGCGGCGAAGATCACTCAAGCCGGCACCGGGTACCGGGTCAGATCAGGCGATTCTTACGTATGGCGGAACATCGGTGGCAGCAAACAGATGTCGCAACACGCCGTCGCCAATGCGTTGGACATCAATCCGGCACAGAATCCCTACACCTCGGGGAATCTGATCACCGACATGCCACCGGCGTATGTGGCCGCTTGGGAAGCAGCCGGGTTCTGCTGGGGCGGCAGTTGGCGCTGGACCAAGGACGCCATGCACTACAGCTGGCGGGGTCCGGCCGCGTCCGGGGGCCTGACCCCCCGGTTGGCGCCTTATGCGCCTCTGACCGGTGAGGCGCCGTTCACCACCCTCGCCCTGGATGTGCCCATCGCTGTCCCGGCAAACGCCGGCCTGTATGCCATGGCCGATCGACGTCGCGACGGGGCCGACGATCTCTACGGACTGGTGGATGTCGGTGGCAAGTGGCAGATTCAGGTGGCCGGTGCAACCTCCCGGTTTGGCATCCTGGGTGTTCGAAGGACCAGCGGTGCGCCCGCAGTCGGAGTTTCGTTGCTGGCCGACGCCAATGGAGATGGTCGGGCGGACCTCTGGGCGTTCAATGCAAGTGGGAAGATCACCGCAGATGTCTACTTCGACTCCGATCGGTTCAGGTCGGTCGGCCGGCAAATCACCACCGGGGCGACCTGGTCGCCCGATGCCGAGTTGGGACTGGCCTCCTTCGACTACGACGACTGGCTGCCCGATCTCTATGTGTTCCGTCGCGATTCAGGGCGGATCGAGATCTATTCGGCGTCCAGCGGGTACAAGACGAAGATCCTCTCCTCGACACTCCAGGTCGCCATCGCCGACGATCAGATCGTGCTGGCCGATCGTCAGCAGTCCGGGGTGGCCGTCGACGGCACGCCGGATGTGTGGTTGGTGGGTTCGGGGGCATCGACACAGGTGAGGATCATCCGTTATTCGACCGGAAATGGTTATGGGGGAGCGCCTGAGATCATCTCGACGGGGATGAACGTGCCCGCCGGCGGGTCGGTGCTTCCCGGCGACTACGACGGAGACGGCAGAATCGATCTCTACGTGGTCGCGGGTGGCCGGATCTCGGTGTGGCTCGGCGGAGTCCCCGACCGCTCGATCAGCTCGCTGGGCGTCTGGTTCACCCCCGACGGGCCCAACACTTTCGACGCCGGTCCCGTCTGTGAGGGTGTCTGTGACACGATCGGGTACGTCGATACCGCCGGATCATGGCGGCTGGCTCACCAGAACGAGTGGGCACCGGAGGAGACCAATATCTACTACGGGGTTCCCGGGGACGTTCCCTTCCTAGGTGACTGGGACTGCGATGGGGTGGACACACCCGGGCTTTACCGCCGCTCCGACGGGTATGTGTATCTGCGTGATGCCAACACTCAAGGTGTTGCCGACAACCGCTACTACTTCGGGATACCGGGAGACCTGCCGATCGTGGGGGACTTCAATGGAGACGGCTGCGACACCGTTTCGATCTACCGTCCCTCCGAAGCGCGCTTCTACATCATCAACGAGATCGGCAATGGTGAGGCCGGGATCGGCGCAGCCGACTTCTCCTTCCTGTTCGGTGATCATGGCGACAAACCGTTCGCGGGAGATTTCAACGGTGACGGAGTCGATGACGTCGGCCTCCACCGGGAGTCCACCGGCCGTGTCTACATGAGGTTCAGCCTCACTTCCGGCGTCGCCGACAAGGACTTCATTTACGGAATACCCGATGACATCCTGGTTGCCGGCGACTGGGACGGAAATGGCATCGACACGCCCGCCATCTTCCGCCCATCGGATGGGAATTGGTATTTGAAACTGTCCAACGCCTCGGGGCTTGCCGACCATGTGATCCCGTTTGGGCTGGCCGATAGGGGCTTCCTCCCGGTTGCCGGTCACACGGCCCTCGTCTCCGGGGGGTTCACCCCGCTGTCCGGGTGCGGCACATGTTCGGGCACCAATGAGGCCATCCCCTTCGAGGCGGAGTAGGCCGACGCGATGCATCGCCTGATTGGCCGTCTGCCGAAGAGAGTGAGACACCTCCTCAAGTCGGTCCCGGGGGCGGCGGCAGCACGCGACCTCCTCTACTTCCGACCCAGAGGCGAGCCCCTCCCCCCCGGTTCCCTGAGACCGGTGGTCTACCTTCCCACCTGGCTGGAGTGGGATGTGATGAAGCAGCGCCCCCAGTATCTGATGGAGGCTTTCGCCGCGGCAGGTCACGAGGTCTGGTTCGTCGATCCCCGGCTGCCCGGTCCTTCCAGTGGCGGCCCGGGGGTGAACCTGGTCGGCTCGCTTCGGCCGGTCCCTCGATCGGACGTCATCCTCTACACACATTTTGCGCCGACCAGGAGCTTGATCAAAGGTTTCGAGAGGGCGGTCATTGTCTACGACCTCCTCGACGATCTGTCCATCTACGACTCCGACGAGGAGGGAATGCCGGAGAACCGTCGAGCTCGTCATCACCACGAAGTCCTGGTGAGCGAGGCCGATTTCGTGATCGTTTCCAACCCGGTGCTGAAGCGTCGTCACCTTGGGGAACGCGACGGGCTGATCCTTGTCGAGAACGGGGTCGATCCGTTCCGGTTCACCCCGGACGGCGCCAGGGCCGCGGGACTGCCTGGCGGAACCGTCGTCGGATATCACGGTGCCATTTCACCCTGGTTCGATTTCGATCTCGTCACTGTTCTCGCATTATCCCGCCCCGCCCTCGAGTTCGTCCTGGTCGGGCCGATCGCCCCCGAGGTGGCCGGTAGAGCGCAGACTTTGCAGGAGTTGCCCAACGTTCACCTGTATCCGCCCCAGCCCGCTTCGCGGGTGGCCGGGTTCGTCCGAGGTTTCGACGTCGGGATCATCCCATTCGTCGTCGACGAGATGACTCAGGGTGTGACGCCATTGAAGATGTATGAGTACATGGCTACGGGTGTGCCGGTGGTGGCCACCCCGCTTCCGGCATGCAAAGCTCTCCAAGCCGTTCGTGTCGCCGGAGATCCGGAAGAGTTTGCACATCAGATCGATTTGGCTCTCGCGGCGGCTGGGTCGGATCAGCCCATGTTGAGGCAGGAGGCCGAGAAGGCCGCCTGGAATCACCGGATTGAACCTCTTCTGGACCGGCTGACAGAGGAGGGTGTTCGCATCGTCGCTTGATACCGTCTATCCGGTCTTCGGCGCAACTGACCGTCGCCAGAGTTTCCAGACAAGGGTGAGGGTCAGCACTGCCAGTAGGTAGAGGGGGTAGGCGTAGCGGAACTCCTGTGAAGGGGAGGTGGCCATCACGTTCACCAGGTGGGCGAGGATCAGAGACGACGGCAAGAGCAACCGTCGCCCGAAAGGCCTGAAGACGAATAGGAGCACACTCAGCAGGCCCGGTATGACGAGTATGGCCGGCCGCCAGGTGAGCCACAGTCTCCCATCGGGCTCCGCCCAACGCCATAGTGCATCGGTTGCCCTGAAGGCCCAGTGCGCCTTGGGTGCCCGGGAGAGGCCGACCGTGTTGGGAGGAATGTCGTACGGTGGACGGTGAAAATAGGCGTCGGCCGGCTGAGCCGGCGCATACAAGAAGTTCGATTCGCACATCCGATGACCCAGCACGGAATCGAAGTCGCGTATCAGGATTCGCAGCTCCAGCGAGCGGTACTCACCGGGAGACCGCTTGACCGCTGTCTGGTCGAATTGGGGGTCAAAGACGAGGGGCGTGCTGTCGAAGCAGTCGTAGCGCTGTCTCCACACCTCGAGCGGTGCGATCGCCTCGAGGAGCGCGACGTCCTCCGGCGTGAAAGTGTCTGGGTCCGTGACATACGAAGCCGCCACATCAGGCAGGAAG
>JBFHXF010000129.1:0-5080 GCA_041599115.1 Acidimicrobiia bacterium | reverse complement strand
TGGGTAGGTCGGAATCTCGACACGATCTGGCAGAAAACCGTGGAACATCTGACCCTCAGCGGCGTGGCGATGATCGCCGGGATCGCGATTTCGGTCCTTCTCGCGATTGCGGCACTTCGTTGGCCCCGTGTGTTCGAGCCCATTGCCTCGATCACCGGAATCCTGTACACCATCCCATCGTTGGCGGTGTTCGCTTTCTTCGCTCCGATCCTTGGAATCGGAACACCGACGAGGAAGCTAATCACTGCCGAGCTGGCGTTGGTCTCCTACACGCTGCTGATCCTGATGAGAAACATCGTCACCGGCATCAAGGGGGTTCCGGCGGAGACCGTGGAGGCGGCGATCGGCATGGGTTACCGGCGCTGGGATGTGGTCCGGAAAGTCGAGCTGCCCCTGGCATTGCCGGTCGTCCTTGCCGGAATGAGGATCGCGACAGTGACCGTCATCGGATTGGTGACGGTCACCTCATTGCTCGGCCTGGGAGGACTCGGGTTCTTCATCCTCGACGGACTGAGACGGTCAATTCTCTTTCCGACCGAGATCATTGTCGGCGTCGTGCTCTCGGTTGCACTCGCGGCCCTGCTCGATCTTGGACTCCTCTGGATGGGCAGACTCCTAACGCCATGGGCGAAGAGGTCGGCCGCATGATCCGGTTTTTCGGGGAAGTCGTTGATTGGTTCGGGGAGCCGGGTCGTTGGCTCTCAGCGGACGGTGTCGTTCCCAGGTCGGCCGAGCATCTCTTGCTGGCCCTGGTTCCCATGGCCATCGCCTTGATCCTGGCACTTCCGCTCGCAGTTTGGCTGGGGCATCGCAGGATCGGCGAATACTCAGCCAATGCCGTGGTGAATATCGGCAGGGCCATCCCTTCGTTTGGTCTCATTGTTCTGGCGGCCGTCTTCTTTGCCGGAGCAGGGGTGAGTCTTCGCTTTTGGCCGGCCGTGGTCGCTCTCGTGGCCCTTGCCATTCCCCCGATCTTCACGAACACGTACACGGCCATTGCCACGGCTCCTCCCGAGACCGTGGAGGCGGGTCTGGGGATGGGACTCGACGAGTTTCAGATCCTCTGGGACGTGGAGATCCCGCTGAGCGCGCCGGTGATTCTTGCCGGTATAAGGATCTCCCTGATTCAGGTGCTGGCAACGGTGCCATTGGCCGCCGTGCTCTCGTCCGGTGGTGGCCTTGGCCAGTACGTCGTTCGCGGTTTTGCCCAAGGCCCCGGTGGAACTGCCGAGGTATTTGCCGGTGCGCTTCTGATAGCGATCTTGACGTTGCTGGCCGATCGTCTGTTTACGATTGGCGCGCGGGCGTTCCTCCCGGACGGCGTGAAAAGGCTCACTGATGCAGAGGTCAGGGCTTCCGCCTCGGTTTCCTGAGATTCGTGGAACAGCAACGGTCACAACCGAGTTGAAATACGAGGGCGCCCTCAGCGGCGTCCTCGTATTTCAAACAAGAAAGGAAGACCCATGCGGGAAAGCATCCGCAAGCGCGCCTTCGGGGCGATCCTCGTGGCGTTCGCACTCGTACTGACTGCGTGCACCACAGGATCGGGTGGAGTCGCGACTCTCCCTGACGGCCCGACCATCACCGTCGCATCATTCAACTTTGGTGAATCGGTGGTGCTCGCCGAAATCTACGCCCAGGCCCTCGAGGAGAATGGGTACCCCGTCGAGCGCAACCTGAACCTGGGTTCGAGGGAAGTGATCTTCCCGGAGATCGAGGCAGGCAACATAGGCTTCTTGCCCGAGTACCTGGGTTCGTCGATCGTGGTGGGCTTTGGGGAGACGGCGCCAACCGATCAGGCCGCCGCAGTAAAGACACTGACGGACCTGTTCGGAGCCGCGGGAGTGACCGTGCTGACTCCGGCGCCGGGACAGGACAAGAACGTGTTTGTGGTCACGGCGAAGTTCGCGTCCGACAACAACGTGTCCTCGGTTTCGGACCTTGCCGGACTTGACGGCGTCGTTCTAGGCGGTCCGCCCGAATGCGAGGATCGCACGACCTGCTACGCGGGTCTCGTTGGGTCATATGGGTTGACAGGTCTCGGATTCGAGGCCATCCAGGAGGGAGCTGCTCGCGTTGCTGCCCTCGAAGCGGGCGACATTCAGGTGGCCTTGCTCTTCTCGACCCAGCCCGTCATAACCGAAAAGGGCTTTGTCGCCCTCACGGGGACCGAGCAGATCATTGCCCCGGAGAATGTGATCCCCGTGGTCAACAATGCAATCGTGACCGCCTACGGAAACGACTTCAAAGATCTCATCAACTCGATCTCGGCGAAGATCACGACTGAGGTTCTCCTGGACCTCAATGGCCGTATCGAACTCGACGCACAGAACCCCGATGACGTAGCCAAGGCCTGGTTGACGGATAACGGGTTCATCCAGGGCTGATTCAGCGTTGTTGCGGCACCGAGTGGTGGCCCCCGGGCCACCGCTCAGTGCGGCAAAGAGTTTCGTCACACACTGGCGTCGGCGAGGGTGATTTCGATCTCACGAACACGCCGTCGGTCCATACGTCTCACCACCAGGGCGAAGCCGGCGTGGGTGATCCGGTCGCCACGATGTGGCACGCGACCAAGTTTGTGCATCACGAATCCGCCCAGGGTCTCGTACTCGCCGTCCGGGATACTGATCCCGATCGACTCCAGCTTCTCAATCCGAACCTGGCCGGCCACCAGGTACCGGTCCTTTCCCGCTCGGCGGATTTCCATTATTTCGCGGATGTCGTGCTCGTCGCGGATCTCACCAACCAGTTCCTCGGCGATGTCTTCGAGCGTGATCAATCCAGCCGTTGTGCCGTGTTCGTCGATGGCGATCGCGAGGTGAGTTCGGCTTCGTTTCATCAACTCCATCACAGGGGCTATGGACATCGTTTCCGGTACCAGAGGAGTGCTGCGTACAACGGCCGCGTCGATCGGGCGGTTTTGGTTCGTCTCGGGGATGGTGAGGAGATCCTTGGCGTGGACAAACCCTCTGATGTCGTCGATGTCGTTGCCATACACCGGGATCCGTGAATGCCCCGTGGCGACGACAGTCCTCTCGAACTCGAGGGGTGTGGCTTGAATGGACAGCGCCACCAGATCCGGTCGGGGAGCCATCACCTCGGCCACGGAGGTGTCGCGAAAGGCGATAGCGGCCCCAAGAAGACGGGATGATGTGTCTTCGATCAGGCCTCTTGCTCCCACCGTCTTGACGAGGGCGGCAATATCTGCAGCCGAGTGGGTTGACTGAATCGATTGGCGCAGGGTGACTCCGAAGAGTCGGATCAGACTGGACGCCATCCAGGTCAATGAGACGATTATCGGGCGGAACACCGTCACATAAGCTCGGAAAGGGGCGGCCACAGCCAGGGCAACCCGCTCCGGAGCCGTAATGGTGGCGTTCTTGGGAGCCATCTCGCCGATCACGTTGTGGAAGAAAGCAGTTACAAGCAGCGCAAAGACCACACCCAGTGTCACCACAGCTCCGGGGGGGAGTCCGATCAGGTGAAAGAGGTCTTCGAAGAGTGCTCCCATCGCGGGTTCCATCACGAAACCGAGGGTCAGCGAAGCTCCGGCCACGCCCAACTGGGCTCCGGCGAACGTGACCGGCAATTCCTTCATGGATGCCAATGCCATCCGAGCGACCCTGCTGCCGGCCGAAGCCCGTTCCTCGAGTTGTTCGGGGCTCGAGGCAGTGAAAGCGAACTCCACAGCAACGAAGAATCCGTTGAACACCACAAGGATCGTGGCGATGATCAGTGCACTGACGCTCACGACACTTCGTCCTGACGGGTCAATCGAACCCGGTCGACGCGGACGTTGTCGACCGACGTCACTTCGAAGCGAAACTCCGGAGTGTCGACGATGTCACCGACCTCGGCGTTGCGACCGAGTAGGGCGGTGACGAATCCTGCCAATGTCTCATAACGTCCCTCGGGCCACTCATAACCGACCAGCTCCTCAACTTCGTGGCGATGCAACAGGCCGGACAACTCGTTCGGGTCTCGGGGACGATCGTGGCCTTTGGTGTCGTCATGTTCGTCCTCGATGTCGCCGACCAGTTCTTCGAGGAGATCTTCTGAGGTGACAATGCCTGCTGTTCCACCGTATTCGTCAACGACGACGGCCATTCCCGAGCCTCTTGTTCGTAATTCGAAAAGGACCGAGTCGGCAGGCTGGGTCTCCGGAATCACCAGGGCCGGCCTCATGTAATCGGTCACCGGCGAAGTGGGGCGAAGCCGAGCTGGGACTCTCAGCGAATCCTTGACATGGGCTACGCCAACGATTGTGTCAAGACTTCCCTCGTAAACGGGAAAGCGGCTATGCCCTGATTCGACTGCTATCTGCTGCAATTGCGCAACGGTGGAGTCCCTGGAGAGGCCCACCACGCTGACGCGGGGCACCATGACATCGGCTGTCAGGTTCTCGGCGAAGGTGAGCGACCTGGTCAGGAGGGTCAGCTCGTCGCCGCTCAATTCGCCACCCTCACCGGACGCCCTGATGATGAGCTCCAACTCCTCTAAGGAGCGAACGCCGGCCAACTCCTCCCGCGGCTCAATTCCGACAGCTCGTACCGCTCCGTTGGCGGCAGCGTTGAGGATCTTCGTGATGGGAGAGAAGACGCCATTGACAGCAAGCATGGGAATCCCCACTCGAACGCTGGTGGGGTAGGGGAATGTGATCGCCAGGTTCTTTGGGATGAGTTCCCCGAACACCATCTGCAATCCCGTGGCCCACGCCAGTGAAAGCACCACGGTCAGGGCCGGTATCACGTTCTCCGAGACCGGGAGCAAGCGGATCACAGGCTCGACCAAGGGGCCGAGTGCCGGTACAGCGATGAGACCGAGCACAAGTGAGGAAACAGTTATGCCCAATTGAGCGCCTGACAGATGAAAGGAAAGACGGGACAGACCCCCACTGATTCTCTGCGCCCTCGAGTCCCCTTCCTCGGCGAGTCTGATGATCCGGCTTCTCTCGACGGTCACGAAGGCGAATTCCCCAGCGACAAAGAAAGCATTGACTGCCACCAGGGCGAAAACCGAAACGAGACCTAACGCGATGCCGATGGGGGAAAACTAGTAGTGAGTTCTGGGTTTTGGGTTC
>JBFHXF010000128.1:0-5105 GCA_041599115.1 Acidimicrobiia bacterium | reverse complement strand
GCGCTCGAATGACTTGACGATCACCGCCCTGACGCCGAGCAGGAAGACTCCCTTGGCCGCCCAGTCCCGCGAAGAGCCCATCCCGTAGTCCGCCCCACCCAAAACGACGAGGGGCACATTGTTGGCCTTGTAATCCATGGCAGCTTCATAGATTGATTTGACCTCCCCGTCGAGCAGGTCGGTGGTCCAGCCCCCTTCGGTTCCGGGAGCCATCTCGTTGCGAACCCTGATGTTGGCGAACGTGCCTCTGGTCATGACGCGGTCGTTACCCCGTCGCGACCCATAGGAGTTGAACATCGCCGGCTGGACGCCGTTCTCGACGAGGTAATTGCCGGCCGGCGAGTCGATCGCTATCGACCCCGCCGGGCTGATGTGGTCGGTTGTCACCGAATCACCCACTTTGACCAAGACCCTCGCACCCAGGATGGGATGAATTGGTCGAACATCCGTGGTCAGATCTGCAAAGAAAGGGGGCTCCTGCACGTAGGTCGATGACTCCTGCCAGGCGTAGAGGTCGGACTGCGGAGTGTTGATGCTCCTCCATTCGTCCGATCCGGAGAACACATCGCTGTACTTCTCGATGAACTGGGAGTGGTTGACACTGGATCCGACGATTTGCGCGATTTCGCCCTGAGACGGCCATATGTCGGCCAGATAGACGTCGCGGCCCTCCTGCGACACGCCGATGGGATCTCTGACCGGGTCCCAATCCACGGTGCCGGCAAGGGCATAGGCCACCACCAGCGGCGGTGAAGCGAGGTAGTTGGCCCTCACATCGGGTGAGATACGGCCTTCGAAATTGCGATTACCGGAAAGGACGGACACGGCTACCAGATCCTGGGCATGGATCGCATCCGAGATCGCCGCCGGTAGGGGCCCCGAGTTCCCGATGCAGGTGGTGCATCCATAGCCGACCAGATAGAAGCCCAGACTCTCCAGGTCATCGAGCAGGCCGGCTGCTTCCAGGTACTCGGTCACCACCTTGGAACCGGGGGCGAGCGATGTCTTCACCCACGGCTTGCGGGTCAGGCCCAACCGACGCGCCTTGCGGGCTACCAGACCCGCCGCGACCATCACGTCGGGATTAGAGGTGTTGGTGCATGACGTTATCGCGGCTATCACCACACTTCCGTGCCCTAGATCGAAAGTCTCACCTTCGTAGGTCACGGGCCGACGCTGGCTGTCCCCGGCACCGTCCTTTCCGAAGACGCCGACGAGGTCCTGTCGCCATTTGCCCTCCATGTTGGCGAGTGCGATCCGGTCCTGAGGCCGGCTCGGTCCCGCCAGCGAGGGCTCGACCGTCGACATGTCCAGACTGATGTGGCCCGAGTATGAGATTTCGCGGTGGTTGTCACGCCACATGCCCTGGAGCTTGTAGTACTGCTCGACCGCGTCGATCAGCTTGTCGTCACGCCCGGTGAGGCGGAGATATTCCAATGTCCTGTCATCCACCGGAAAGAAACCGACCGTCGCCCCGTACTCGGGAGCCATGTTCGCAATGGTCGCCCTGTTCGCCACCGGCATGTCATCCAGTCCCGGACCGTGGAATTCCACGAACTTGCCGACCACTCCGTACTGCCGGAGCATCTCGGTGACACGGAGCACCAGGTCGGTCGCAGTGGCCCCCTCGGCGAGTCTTCCCTCAAGCCGAAAACCGACGACCTCCGGCAGCAGCATGGAGAGCGGCTGGCCGACCAGGGCCGCCTCGGCTTCTATCCCGCCGACGCCCCAGCCGAGGACCCCAAGTCCATTGATCATGGTGGTGTGGCTGTCGGTTCCGATGAGACTGTCGGGATAGAGGTGTCTCCCGTCATCCCAGGCCACCTTGGCGAGATACTCGAGATTGACCTGATGGACAATCCCGGTTGCGGGCGGAACCACGCGAAAGTTGGCGAATGCCGACTGACCCCACTTGAGGAACTCGTAGCGTTCCTGGTTTCTATCGAATTCCTTCCTGGAATTGATGATCAGGGCGTCGGAGCGTGCAAACGCGTCGACCTGAACGGAGTGGTCCACGACCAGGTCGACCGGAATCATCGGGTTGACTTTCTGCGCGGCACCCTCGTCACCGGTCATACGTGTGATCGCCGATCGCATCGCCGCCAGGTCCACCACGGCAGGAACCCCGGTGAAGTCCTGGAGCAACACGCGACCCGGAACGAAGGAGATCTCCTTTTCCGTGGTTTGGCCGGCGTCGTAGGAGGCAATCGCACGAACGTCGTCGGCGGTCACATGGCGGCCGTCGAGATTCCTCAGGGCCGACTCGAGGAGGACCTTGATCGAGTAAGGCAGGCTCTCGGAACCATCGATCGCGTCGAGCCGGGCGATCTCCCTGGTGCCGAGTGCGGTTTCGATCGTCGCTCGAGCCCGAAATGGGTCAGTGGTCATTTACGCCTCTCTGATTCATAAAGCTGCAATTGGTATCGAGGTTACCGGCGCGGTTCTGGATGCCCACAGGTGTCAACCCGGTAATAACCTTCGACATTCTCGAATACGAAACCGTGACTCTCAGGAAATCGAGACTGGCACGCTGGTCACGCAATCGTCTTCCAGGGCGAGATGGGGGACGACCACCGGGTCACATGCGAAGGAAAGCGCGCCGAAAAGGCCCGACACGATGCCCCGATCCAGGGAGCAAATGACCTCGGGATGGGTTGTGGCCGCCTCACCGAAGGGGCAGTGGGAGGTGAGGAGCCGCTGACCCTCGACGTCGGGATCAACCGAGAACCCCAGTCCGGTCATGGCAGAGGCAACCGCCTGAACGGCGCCGTCGTAACCGGGCTCATCCGGCGTTCCGATCTCGGCCGCCAGTTCCTTTGCATATTCACGCCCCACCCGTTCGGCCGTTGCCGAGACCTCTCCAGGAGCGACCTCGTCGAGCACCCGGATGAGCATCTCGACCAGCAACTCAAAACGACGCGGCGCAAAGTGAACCGACACCTCTTTGGCCGTCGCCATATAGGCCTTGGCGGGCCGGCCCGCCCCGGGTCCGCCATTCCTCCTCTGAGCGGGCCCCACGGCCAGATAGCCATCCTCGGTGAGACGATCGAGGTGGTGTCGGGCCACATTGGGGTGTATGCCGAACAGATCGGCGACCTGCGAAGTCGTCAGGGAATCGGCAGACTCGCGAACGGCGATGTAGATCGCTCGTCTGGTCGGATCGCCAAGGGAGGACGTGAGATCCGAGATCCGCCGCTCGAGGGTTTTTGTGTCCATGCTGAGTAGTTACCTGCCAAAACTATAGTTTGGAAGTCTTCTAACCACTGTGGCCGTAGGGGAAATCATGGTATCCAATGACCAATTGAGCGAGGCGGTCGCGTCCGTGGAGTCTCCACTCATTCCCGGGAGAACCCTGGGGGAGTTGGGACTGGTCAAAGGCGTCGAGAAGACGATGACCGGAAAGATCAAGGTGGATCTGCTTCTGCCGGTCCGCGGACGCCAGCAAGAGCTCGATGAGTCCCTTAGCCAAGCCCTGGCGCCTCATGGCCGCGGCGCCGAGGTCAACATCGAGATCATGAACGAGACCCGGGCCGGGGAATGGATCTCAGAATTGAAGAAGACAGCGGGCCCGGCGGTCGGGGAGGCCGGTTCGAGAACCCGTGTGGTTGCCGTCTCTTCGGGCAAGGGAGGGGTGGGAAAGTCCTCCGTCAGCTCCAACCTGGCGGTGGCATTGCGTCGTCTCGATCAGATTGTCGGGATAGTCGACGGCGACATCTGGGGCTTTTCGATCCCGGCGATGATGGGGATCGAAGCTCCGCCCGTCATAATCGGCGAGTCGATCGTCCCGCCTGTTGCCCACGGCGTGAAAGTCATGTCGATGGACTATTTCGTCGGTGAGGACAAGGCTGTCATCTGGCGCGGCCCGATGCTTCATCGAGCCATCGAGCAGTTCCTGAAGGATGTTTTCTGGGACAAGCTGGATTTTCTCATCGTCGATATGCCGCCCGGCACCGGAGATATCGCGATATCGATGTCCCAATTCCTTCCTCGTGCCCAGGTATTACTGGTGACGACGCCGCAGCCGACTGCCCAGAGGGTTGCTCGCCGGGCTGCCCTCATGGCCTCGGAAGTCGATCAACAGGTGATCGGAGTTGTCGAGAACATGTCCTGGTTCACCGCCGATGACGGCAAGAGGTACGAGTTGTTCGGCTCGGGTGGAGGGCAGGCTCTGGCCGACGAGCTCGGGGTCGAGTTGATGGCGCAAATCCCCCTGCTGCCGGCCATGGGTCGCGGCGCCGACATGGGCCACCCCGCCGCCGTGGCAGCGCCCGGTTCGGAGGCGGCTGAAGCCTTTGAGACCCTCGCCACCGCAGTTGTCGCCAAGAGGCCGCGAATCCGAACCAACCCCGCCCTGGTCATCAACTGATCACGATGAGACGATTGATCGCCGGCACCGCCGGCTGGGTATTTGGAATCTCGTTGACCATTTTGTTCGCCAGCGTCTGGGGTCGAGCGGTCGTAGTCGATAGCCAGGCTCTCGGTGCGGCCCTTTCCCCTCTGGCCCAAACGGTCATTCTGGTAGATCAATTCAAGGATTGGCTGAGTGGGCAACTGGTCGACTCTGGCTTCGATCCCGGTCTGACTCCGGTTGCCGCCAGGCGGGTCCTGGCCGATTCCTCCATCGACGATGTGGTGAATGAGCTGGTACGCCAGGTGGTGGTGGCGTCGGCGACGGTCGGCCCAAAGGGCTCCTCCGTGGATGTCGGTCACATCCTTTCCCCTGTAGTGCCGGAGATCGCGGTTTCGTTGCAAGCATCGGGAATACCGGTCTCACAAAGTCAGGTGGCCAGGGTGGTCGCGGGTATCGACCCGCTGATCATCCGTGAGCCGGGGGCGCTCCCGGTGGTCGGGCCCGAGTCGCCTGCGGCCGCCCGTCTGGCGACGGCCAGCGTGCTGGCGTTGCTGACGATGATGCTGACGGCTGCGGTGGTCATCCGATCGGCAAGTGATCGTATGGCCGCCGCCCGCGGCCTTCTTGTCCGCGTCGCGCTCTCGGGGTTGGCCTTCGGCCTGATGCTCAGGATCGGTAGCTGGGTTCTCGATCCCGGGGGTGGCCGCGCCCCGGTGTCTCAGGCCCTATCGGGTCTCGCCCTTGCCAAATGGCT
>JBFHXF010000127.1:0-5141 GCA_041599115.1 Acidimicrobiia bacterium | reverse complement strand
CTCCCGACATCGGAACCTATGCCAAGGCAATGGGCAACGGTTTTCCCGTTGCGGCTATTGCGTTGAGGGGCGAGCTCGTCGAGGGCTGGCGAAAGGGTGGCGTCGGCCAGGCCGGCACATATTCGGGAAACGGCGTTGCTGCGGCCGCCACTGCGGCGACCATCGACCGGCTGGCCACCGGTGAGCCCCATGAACAGATCGACTCGGTCGGACGCGGCCTCATGGAGGGATTGGAGAAGATTCTCGCCGATAGCGGTGTCGAGTCCAGGATCACCGGGCATCCTTCGATGTTCTCGATATTCCTGGGTGAGGGGGAGATCAACGAGTTTCGCGACACCGCCCGGCACGATCGAGGTCTCTACGAGGACATCTGCATGAGGATGATTGGAAAGGGCGTCATGCCGTGCCCCGACGCACTCGAGACCTGGTTTGTCTGCGCCGCGCACACCGAAGAGGATGTCGCCACGACCCTGCAGGTTTTCAAGGAGTCGTTGGGCGAGGCGCTCGGAGCCAGATGATACGGGTCGTCGTCTCGGGGGCCGGAGGGAAACTGGCCGGTTCGATCATTGCCGGCATCGCCGGCTCGGATGATCTCGAGCTCACCGCTCTCTACAACCCGAAGCGCGCCGGGGCCCTGATCGATGGGTTGACCGTTACGGGGACGATCACCGACCTGAGAGGCGACGTGGTTGTGGAGACGGCTCCCCCCGACGTGGTGTTCGAAAACCTCGCCGTGTGGCGGCAGTCGGAGATGGCCGCGGTCATCGGGACCTCCGGCTTCACCCCTGACCGCCTGGGGCGATTGAAGGATCTGTGGGGCTTGGACACTCCATGTCTGATAGTTCCCAACTTCTCGATCGGCGCCGTGCTCATGATGCGTTTCGCAACCGAGGCCACCCCCTATTTCTCTGCCGTCGAAGTCATCGAGCGCCATCATTCGGACAAGCCCGACTCTCCTTCAGGGACGGCCCTCGCCACGGCCATGGGAATCGCCGCCGTGGGGGGAGCCTCGACCGAGCAGTCGAAGGAGCTGGTCCCCGGGGCGCGGGGCTCCGATGTCGAGGGCGTGCGGGTTCACTCCTTGCGACTTCCCGGCCTCATCTCCCAGCAGGAGGTGGCGTTGTCCAATTTCGGAGAGGTCTTGACGATCGAGCACCTCTCCACCAGTTATCTTTCCTTCGCCGCGGGCGCTCTCCTGGCGATTCGCCATGTCAGGGAGCTCGATCCGGGAGTCCACTTGGGTTTGGACTCGGTTCTCTAATACCGTCGGCCCATGGCACAGATTCACGGGGGCCAGATCATCGCCAGGGCGCTGCGCAACGAAGGCGTGGACATGGTCTTTGCCCTGACGGGCGGTCACATTCTCCCCATCCTCGATGGATGCGTTCAGGAGGGGATCGAGGTGGTCGACGTCCGGCACGAGCAGACGGCGGCCCACGCCGCCGAGGCATACACCCGACTCACCGGCAGGCTGGGTGTGGCCGTCGTCACCGCCGGCCCCGGAGTCACCGGCACCGTCACCGGTGTGGCGACCGCCTTCTATGCCAGCACCCCGATGCTGGTCATTGGTGGCAGGCACATGATTCGCCAGGAGCTGCGGGGCGGTCTCCAGGAGATGGATCACACCAGACTGTTTCACTCCATCACCCGCTGGGCGGCGACCGCATGGCAGGTGGATCGTCTCGCCGACTATGTCGCCACCGCGGCACGACACGCCTTTTCGGCCAGGGGCTGTCCGGTGTTCCTCGATGTTCCCATGGATGTCCAGTTCGACGTCGTCGAGGAGACCGCCGTCGTCTTTCCCGAGTCCTACCGGGCCATCGCCGGTTACGCCGCGGACGAGACCACCCTCGATGTCATCGTCGGACATCTCAACAGAGCGGACAGGGTCATGGTGTTTGCCGGCGCCGCGGCCCGGGCGGGGGAATCCAATCGTCTACGCGACCTGGCGGAGAGCCTTCAGGCCCCGACCTACGTCAACAGCCGCGCCCGAGGTTCGCTGCCGTACCGTCACCCGCTGCTGGGCAATCACCAGCGCTCCCGGGCGATGGCGGAGGCGGACTTGGTGCTGGCGTTGGGGGTCGACTGGGACTTTCGAACGGGCTATGGCGAGAAGATCGCAGATGACGCCGTGGTGATTCAGATCGATGCAGACGAGACCAAGATCGGATGGAATCGCCCTGCGACCGTCGGCGTCCATGCCGACCCGATGACAGTGGTCGGCCAACTGGCGGACCGATCCGGGGATTTGAGGAGAGCGGAGACTCCCCTGTGGACCAGGCTGATCATGACAGCGGAGGAGGAAAGCACCGCTGCCGCTGTCCTGGAATCCGAGGATGGCTCCTCGCCGGTGATGCCCCAGAGATTCGCACGCGAGGTCGCCGAGTTCTTCGGGACCGATTCAATTGTTGCGGTCGACGGCGGGGACATCGTCTCCACCACGGCCAGGTGGCTCCAGGTGTCCTCGCCCGGCCATGTCCTCGATCCGGGGCCCTTGGGGACGCTCGGGACGGGCGCTCCCTACGCCATAGCCGCCAAAGCCGTCTTTCCCCAGAAAACGGTGGGCATCGTCTTTGGGGACGGTGGCTTCGGATTCAACGGCATGGAGTTCGACACGATGGTCCGTCACGGACTGCCCATCATCGGTGTCGTCGGCAACGACGGGGTGTGGTCCAACATCAAGACGTTTCATCGCATGGCGTTCCCTGATCGGTTGGTGGCGACAGACTTGGGGATCCGCCCCTATCACGAAATGGTCAAAGGGCTCGGAGGACATGGCGAGTTCGTGGAGGATCCCGAAGAGATCCGACCGGCTCTGGAGCGAGCGAGGGAGTCGGGATTGCCGGCCCTGGTCAATGTCCACATCGCTGAGACACAGAGGATGTCGAGCAACTACAGCCAATAACCGTCTTGGGCTAGAACGCGAGAGTGGTGAGCGCCCCAACGGCAAGGCAGTAGAAGGCGAAAGGGTATAACCCCACCCGGCGCAAGACCGCCAACAACAGCGCGATCGCTGCGTAGCCCGACACCGCGGCCACCGCCATTGCCACCATCACTTCGCTGGAGATTCCACCGCTGCCCTCGAGTTTCATGAACTGACTCAGACCCGCACCGGCGATGGCCGGGATGCCGAGGAGGAACGAGAATCGGGCAGCCTCGGTGGGGTCGAAGTGGCGGCCGTTACCGGCGGCGATTGTCATCCCGGAGCGCGAAACCCCCGGGATCAGGGCCACCGCTTGGGCAAGCCCGATTATGACCGCGTCGGGCACACGCCCTTCGAGCATGTTTCGCGCCCCAGTGGCCAGACGCTGACCCAACACCAAGACGAAACCGGTGAGAATCAGAGTCCAGCCGACATTGGAGACGGTCGTCTGGAATTCGTCGAGGGTGCCGGCCAGGGGCAACCCCACCAGTGCCGGAATGGTCCCGATGCCCACCAGCAGGGCGATCTTTCGTCCCTCGACGTCGCGAGTGAGTCTCAGGACCTTCAGGACATCCCGCCGGTAGTAGACGAGGACGGCAATGAGAGTTCCCAGATGAAGCACCGCGGACACCGCCAGGGTCGGAGTGTCGATCTGATAGCCCAGCTTGGACAGGAAAGCGGGGATCACTACCAGATGGCCGGATGATGAAACCGGCAGGAATTCGGTCAAACCCTGGATCAGGCCATAGACGATGGCGGGAAGCACCGGGGCAGGGTAACCGTCAGCCTGAGGCAAACATGACGGCCAGCCGTCCCTCGGCCGCGGCCATCGCAGCTTCGGCGGCGTGGTCGGGCTCCACTGCCACCGCTCCCCGGCTCGCACCCAGCGGGTCGTCGGATGAGGCAGAAACCACCACGGCCCGGGCGAGGGTTCCCGTGTCGAGCATCACGACCATTGCCCTCTCACCTATCGTCGCCTGAGGACCGATCTCGACCTCGATGGTCCACCATCCTTGGGGGATCAGGGTCTCTCCGTCGCCGATGTCGGATCCCAGTATGGGATTACCCGCGGCGACCGGGTGAATCGCCACGGATCCTGGTGCCACCGGGTCGAGCAGCCCGACCGGGACAGCTTTCCATTCGACATTCCAGTCACCGACCGATTCTCCCGGGTGTATCGCAACGGTGGCGAAAGGGTGGTCGACTGTGGGATCGGGTCTGATCTCAACCCACAGGGCTACGAGAGCGATTGCGATCGCGACCAACCATCGTCCCCAGGGGGGTGATTGAAGCCATATCACATCTCGAAATTACGTCGGGCGACAGCCCGGAGGAAGGGGCTTGTTCAGGCTGTGTCGGAGCTGGACCCGGATTTGGCCTTTGAAGTCTCGGTCTCGGCCTTGACCTTGGGCTTGGTCTCAGACTTGGAGTTGTCGGAGCCGTTGGAGTCGGCCGATTTGGAGACAGACGAAGGTGCTCTCGAGTCGGTCGCATAAAAACCGCCACCCTTGAACACCACTCCGCGAGCGTGAAAGACCTTCTGCAGATCGCCCCCGCAGACGTCATGTTTCTTCAGCGGCTTGTCGGAGAATTTCTGAAACACCTCAAGCCGGGTGCCACAGCTCTTGCAGGAGTACTCATAGGTTGGCATAGGGAAGACCGCCACGGAGGGGACTGACAGGGAACTCTACAACCCGTGCTTGGCCTCTTCCATTCCGACGCGGGGCAATATGATCGTCGCAATGATCAATGGTCTCTCCATCGCCATCGCTCTCGCCGCCGCCTATGTCGTGGGCAGCATCGATTTCGCGGTGATCATCGGAAGGATGCATGGGGTCGATATACACAAGGCGGGGAGCGGCAATCCGGGAACTTCGAATGTTTTGCGAACCATGGGGAGATTCCCGGCGGCAATGGTCTTCCTGGGCGACACGTTGAAGGGGACGATTGCGGCGGCGATGGGAATGATCGCCAGCGGCACGGCCGATCCCCATGTCCATTGGGCCTTCGCCGCCGGTTTCGCGGCCGTGGTCGGGCATTGTTATCCCATCTTCCACAGGTTCAAGGGGGGCAAGGGCGTGGCGACAGGTGGTGGCATGCTGCTCTTCACCGTCCCATTGGTGATGGTGATAGACCTGGCTGTCTGGGCAATCGTCGTCAGGTTGACCAAGACCGCCTCGATCGGTTCGCTGGTGCTCGTCGTGATCACGATTCCGCT
>JBFHXF010000126.1:0-5296 GCA_041599115.1 Acidimicrobiia bacterium | reverse complement strand
CGCCGAAGCGATCAGCTTGCTGGCGAGCGGAATGGCGATCGTCGCTTCGGGTCAGGCCGGCAAGGAGCTCCAATCTGCCGTCGCCAAACTCTCCAAGGTGGTCGTTCCCGAGGCGAGCCAGGCTCTGTCGGTGGACCTGGCCGGCGAACCGGCACTGCTCGGTGAGTCGCGCCGGGCAGCCACGGAACAGCGGGTTGTCACGCTCCGCTATCGATCTATCGGAAGGGAGACCGAAACGGTTCGTGACGTGGAGCCGTGGTCGGTCTTCACCACTCTGGGCAACTGGTATCTCCAGGCACACTGCCGGCTGGTGGGCGATGAGCGGGTTTTCCGAATCGATCGGATTCGGGAACTGGTCGTCCTCGACGAGCGATTCGAGCGGCCCCAGAATCCGGCGGAGCCGGGCGTGGGGTACTCGCCGTCCGAAGGAGATATCTCCTGTGAGATCGCACTGGCGCCGGAGGCTCGTTGGGTTCTCGACTACTACCCGGTGGAAGTTCTGAAAGAGAGCAAGACAACCACGATTATCAGGTTCTTTTCGACTGACGCCGAGGTCCCCGCTCGTTTGATACTGCGTCTCGGAAACAACGCCCGGCTTGTCAGCGGCGACGAAGTGGCGGCGCGGGTGCGATCCATTGGTGACGCCCTCCTCACGACCTATCAATAGGGTCGAACGACCTAGCGGACTTTGCTTCAGATTGACCGTCATCGTGCCGATCACCCAATTAGTTATGGGAGACCGGAGACCAGGTATGACCACCATCAAGACCACATGCGGTCGCTGCGGAGACATCCATCTCACCCCTGACGACGTCGCGTTGGAGTTGCGTCCAGGAGGTCGGGAGGGTGATTACCGCTTCAACTGCCCATCGTGCACCGAGCCACAGCGTCGCCCGGCCAACTCGAGAGTGGTCAGCGTGCTTCTGGCCACAGGAGTGGCTTTTGAGGTCGTCAACCCGGACCCGATCACCGAACAGGAGATCGATGCGTTTGCTGCCGCTCTGGAAACGGAGCCGGATCCGTTCCGATTGCTGGCCGGCTGAGCAGACAAGTCGAGATCTCGACGGGCGCCAAGGGCAGGGTGCTCCTCGAAGAAGATGACGACCCGGAGGGGGGTCGTCATCTTCGCGTCCGAGATCATTTGAAAAGCTTTAGCATCCTGACTGATGCTTCAAGGCGGAGAGATCCTCATCATCCTGCTTATCGCCCTGGTCGTATTCGGGCCGACCAGACTTCCCGACCTTGCCCAGAAACTGGGACGCTGGACGGCCGAACTGAGAGCGGCGGCCCGCGACGTGCGCAGTGGCCTCGAATCGGAGATCGCTGAGCTGAGACAGACCACCGACAATCTTCAAGGCGCCGTCGACGAGATGAAGAAGCCGCTGGAGGACTTCAAGAAGGAGGTCGCCGAGGCCGATCCCCGTCGTCTCGATTGGACCGGCCCCAAGCCGATTTCGGGTCCGACACCCGAGGAGACCATGGCCGACCTCGAGGAGATCGAGGAGCTGGCCAAGGACGAGGACGGGGAGTGACCCGAGACCGACCTCAGACGATGATCGCTCACTTGGAAGAGCTGCGATGGCGGGTGTTCAAGATGGCCTTTGCCATCCTGATCGGAGGGATCGTCGCGTTCATCTTCTCCGGCCGGTTGCGGCAGATCCTCGAGGCCCCGTTCGATATAGCCGCCCCAGATTCGGCGCTTCAGACCCTCGCGGTCACAGAAAAATGGGGAGTCCTCATGAGGATCGGGCTCTTTGGCGGCGTGGTGTTTGCCAGCCCGGTGATCCTCTATCAGATCTGGGCGTTCATCAATCCTGCCCTTTCCACTCGCGAGAGAAAGTGGGCCTTCCCCATCGTTGGCTCAATGGTGGTTCTCTTCATCGGCGGCGTCGGATTCGGTTACTGGAGCCTGCCTCGAGGCCTCAGTTTTCTCATGGGCGTTTTTCCCGACGTTGAGAACAATCTCCGTCTGGGCGACTATTACTCCTTCACCCTGCGATTCCTCGCCGCATTTGGCGTTGCGTTTCTCTATCCGGTCTTCCTGTTCGCGGCCGCGGCAGCGAGATTGTTGACTTCGGAGCAGCTGAGCAGAGGGAGAAGGTGGGCAGTGGTAATCATCGTGACCGGAGCCGCGCTGATCACTCCCAGCGGCGACGCCTTTACTCTGATGATTCTGTCGGTGCCGCTGTATCTCATGTACGAGGCGACCTACTGGCTTGTGCGGCTCGTGCTGAAGAGGTGAGCCTTGCGCTCGACAGCTTCCTGAGCGGGCTTCCTTTCGCTCCTGACGCTTTCCAGGTCGATGCGGCCGAGGCTGTGGATTCCGGTCAATCCGTTGTGGTAACCGCACCGACCGGGTCGGGCAAGACCCTGGTAGCGGAGGCAGCGATACACCTGGCCCTGGCGAAGGGCCAGCGCGCTTTCTACACCACTCCGATAAAGGCACTCTCCAACCAGAAATATGCCGATCTGATCGATATCCATGGGCCGGAGGCCGTCGGGCTCCTCACCGGGGACAATGTCGTCAACGGTGACGCCCGGATCGTTGTCATGACCACCGAGGTCTTGAGAAACATGATCTACGCCGAGAGCCGACGATTGGAAAAGGTATCTACGGTGATTCTCGACGAGGTCCACTATCTGGCCGATCGCACCAGGGGTGCGGTTTGGGAAGAGGTGATCGTTCACTGTCCGTCGCATGTGAAGCTGATTTGCCTGTCCGCCACAGTCTCGAACAACCAGGAATTCGCAGCCTGGGTGACTGAAAGACGAGGCCCGACCCGTCTCATCGCAACGGAGCACCGTCCGGTGCCGTTGGAGTCTCTCTACATGATCAAAGACAAGATGGGCTCCCGGACGCTCCATCTGCTGCCCGCCTTTGTCGAAAAGCAGGGGAGGAGGAGGCCGAATCCCCGCATCGAGAGCATGTTGAATCTGGAGCGCGGTCGTCGACGTAGATTCGCAACGCCAAATCGCACAGAGACGATTGAGAGACTCGCGGAGGACAAACTGCTTCCAGCGATCTACTTCATCTTCAGCCGGGCAGGCTGTGAATCGGCTGCACGGCGTCTGACAGAGGCCGGGCTCAGGTTGACCGACTCGGCAGAGCGGTCAACCATCCGCGAGGTCGTAGAGACGCGAACCGCCCATCTGACCGAGGACGACCTGGGTGTGCTCGGTTACGACCGGTGGATTGCATCCCTGGAGATGGGAATCGGAGCGCATCATGCCGGTCTGGTCCCGGCATTCAAGGAAACGGTCGAGGAATTGTTCGAACTGGGACTGTTGAAAGTCGTCTTTGCCACCGAAACCCTCGCCCTCGGAATCAACATGCCTGCCAAAACCGTTGTGCTCGAGACTCTCTCGAAATTCAATGGCGAGTCACATGAGACCCTTCGTCCGGGGGACTACACCCAGCTCACCGGTCGGGCCGGTCGGCGCGGCATCGACGTGGAAGGGTTCGGAATCGTGCTTCACTCGCCTTTCGTGAGATTCTCGACGGTCACCGAAGTCGCCGCCGTCGGGTCGCACCCCCTGAGGTCCTCGTTTCGGCCTACCTACAACATGACGGCAAACCTCGTCGCCAATTACGAGCAGGAGCAGGCCGAAGAACTCCTGCAGGCCTCCTTTGCCTC
The DNA here is from genome assembly GCA_041599115.1 of Acidimicrobiia bacterium. Lineage (GTDB taxonomy): Bacteria > Actinomycetota > Acidimicrobiia > Spongiisociales > ZC4RG35 > JACZUI01. The sequence continues at coordinate 1,661 of JBFHXF010000126.1, read as the reverse complement.
ATTTCAGCGTGACGGCGATCGTTTTCATGCCTCCAATCAGATCGAGATACTCGAAGAGCGTTGGTCGATCGAGCGCGCCAAAGCGGAGTGTGAGAGGGGATCGGTGCCCGAATACATGGCACTGATCGAGTCCCCGGCAACACCAAGACGAGATGACCGCAGTGTCGCAACGCTGGCCGTTGGGGATGTTGTCGATGTCACCGGAGGCGCGCGGGATGGACGCTATGTCGTGCTCAAACGTCTCTCCAGCAAGAATGGTGGGCTCCGTTACCTCGTCCTTTCCACCTCCGGAAGGACATCAACATTGGGTCATGGAGACATCGCACACGGGAGCAGAATCGCCGGCGAACTGGAGCTACCTGCTCAGATACGGCCGAGGGATCGAAGATTCGTCGAGGAGACCCGGCGGCGGCTGAGGCGTCTCCCGACTTCTCCCAGGACAAAAGTGAAGGCGAGCAGACCCCCGGTGGTTCATCCGGTCGCGAACTGCCCCGATGCCGCCCGTCACGTCGAGGCGGCACGTCGCGCAGAGCGAACCCGTAAGAAGCTCGAACAGCTGCGCGATCTGGCGAGGACGGCCGGATTCGGCCTGCTGGATGAGTTCACCGCGATAAGGGACCTCTTAGGGGACCTCGAGTATTTGCATGGCTGGAACCTGACGCCCCGGGGCGAGCGTTTGCGAGGCATTTACAACGACTCCGACCTGCTCGTTGCCGAAACTATCGAGACCGGGGTGTTTCACGGGCTTCCCCCGACCGAGCTGGCTGCTCTGGCGTCGGTCTTTGTCTACGAGCCCCGATCCGACACAGCCTCGGTCGCGGAGTGGCCCACGGTTTCACTGGCCGACCGATGGGCCGATGTCGAGAGCCTGTGGAAAGGCCTTTATGAGCGGGAAAGCCTGGTGAGACTGACCCCGACCCGGAGACCCGATCCGGGATTCGGGGTGCTTGCCTATCTTTGGGCTTCCGGAGTCGGCTTTGAAGACCTGCCGGCGAGAGGGATGGCCCCGGGCGATTTCGTCAGAGTCTCGAGACAATTGACCGATCTGCTCCGACAGATCAGGGACATCGCACCCGAAATGGCGAGCGAGGCCAGAGAAGCGCTGCATCTGGTCGATCGCGGTGTCGTAGCGGCGCAGGGAGTCGGCTGATGGCGAAATGGGTGGTCGCAGTAAACCGGGCAGCAGGGCGCAGTTCCGTTGATCCCTCGACGATCAGGGATCTTGTCGTGGGCCTGGGTATCGACTGCACCGTGATAGCACCGGATTCTCCATCGGGGATGGCTGAATCGCTCATCGACGCTGCGATGTCCGGAACTACCAACTTCGCGTTTGCCGGTGGTGACGGCACCATGAATCTTGCCACCAACACGCTGCTTTCTCTCGAGATCGGTGTTTCTCCGGTTATTGCCCTTCTGCCCATCGGAACTGGCTGCGACCTTCTGCGGACCTTCGGTCTGCCTCAAGACCTCGAGGCTGCGGCCCGTCGCCTTCTTACCAGTGACACCTACATGATCGACGCAGGCATTCTGGTTGGATCGTGGGGGACCCGTTACTTCCTCAATGTGGCCCAGGCCGGCGTGGGGGCCGCCGCCGCACAGACCGCTCCCAAGATCTCGCGCCGATTCGGACCGGTTCGCTACCCGGTCGCGTTCGGGGTGCG
>JBFHXF010000125.1:0-5301 GCA_041599115.1 Acidimicrobiia bacterium | reverse complement strand
GACGAGGTGAAGATCCTCGCCGGTGGCCAGAGCCTCATCCCGATGATGAAACTCCGTTTCGCTCGGCCGTCCACCTTGATGGACATCAACCGCATCCCCGGCCTCGGCGGTATCGCCCACACCAATGGCGATCACAGGACCCACTTCGGTCCGGCCGAGCATCACTGGCCGGAGCCGAGTGACGCAGAAACTCCAAGATTGCGCATGGGGGCCCTGGTACGACACAACGATGTCGTCAAGTCAGCGATCGCCAAGTCCAACCACACCGTGACCAGCGCTGCGCCCTGGGTTGCCGATCCCATCGTGAGGAACCTGGGCACGGTCGCCGGGTCCCTGGCGCATCACGACCCCGAAGGGGACTGGGCGTCGGTAATGCTGGCGATTGGAGCCGAGATCGGACTGTCCAGTAGGGGAGGACACAGGGTGGTACCGATAGGTGAGTTCCTCGTCGACATGTTCTCAACCTCGTGCCGGCCGAACGAGATGGTGACCGAGGTTCGGGTGCCGGTTCATTCCCAACGCGGTGGAGGCAATTATCAGAAGCTGGAGCGCAAGATCGGCGACTATGCGACCGTCGGCGTGGCCACTTCCCTCGAGCTGGACGAGAAGGGCAATATCGCCGCCGCCGGCGTCGCCCTGACCTCGGTATACGCCCACAACCTCAAAGTCACCGAGGCGGAGGAGGGTTTGATCGGAAACGCACCTTCCAGGGAGCTGTTCGCCGAAGCGGGCCACATTGCCAGCCAGGAATGCGACCCGGCGTCCGACACACGAGGCTCGGCCGAGTACAAGCGGCACGTGGTCGACGTCTTCACCCAGCGGGGCCTTGCCGAGTCCCTGCGAATAGCCCAGGGAGGTCAGTCATGAACGTCACAGTCACCGTCAACGGGATAGAACGATCGGCTGACGTCGAGCCCCGGAGGCTGCTGGTCGACTTCATCAGGGGCACCCTCGGCCTCACCGGCACCCACGTCGGTTGTGACACCACAAGTTGCGGGGTGTGCACGGTTCTGCTCGACGGGACCCCGGTCAAGTCGTGCACGCTGTTCGCAGTGCAGGCCAACGGGCGATCGATAACCACCGTCGAGGGCCTCAAGCAGAACGGAGAGCTATCGGCCATCCAGAAGGCCTTCCACCAGGAACATGGCCTCCAGTGCGGGTTCTGCACACCGGCAATGATGCTCGTCGGGTCCGCATTCCTCGAAGAGAACCCCAACCCCACAGATGAGGAGATCCGTTGGGCGATTTCGGGAAACCTGTGCCGATGCACGGGCTACATCAACATCGTCAAGTCAATTCAGGCAGCCGCCGAGGCCGCCCATCAAGGAGCAAGCGCATGACCACGACCGCACACAAACCGCACACCCCACCGGAAATCGGTGGGATCGGCCACAGCCGGAAGCGGGTCGAAGACGCTCGGTTCATCGAGGGCAGGGGCAACTACGTCGACGACATCGAGCTCCCTGGGATGCTTCACATGGCCATCCACCGCAGCCCGCTCGCTCACGCCCGCATCGTCTCGATCGATACATCGGCGGCTGCGGCAGTTGAAGGCGTCGTCGCCGTCGTCACCGGCGAGTTGCTCGCCGGATACAACCTGGCCTGGATGCCGACGCTCTCCGGCGACACCCAAGCGGTGCTGGCAACGGACAAGGTCCGGTTCCAGGGGCAGGAGATCGCCGCGGTCATCGCCACCGACCGCTATGTCGCCCAGGACGCCGCCGACCTGATCGAAGTGGAATACGAGGACCTGGAGCCGATCACCAACCCGATGCGCGCCCTCGAAGAGGATGCGCCTTTGATCCGCGATGACAAAGAGGGCCAGACATCCAACCAGTGCTACGAATGGGAATCCGGCGACAAGGCGGGGACCGATGCCGCCTTTGCCAAGGCGGACAAGGTGGTATCCCTGGAGACCCACTACCCCCGGTCTCACCCTGCGCCACTGGAGACATGCGGGGTGGTGGCCGACGTCAACCCTGCCACCGGGCAGGCGACGATCTACATGACGTCGCAGGCGCCCCACGCCCACCGAACCGTGTTCGCCCTGGTGGCGGGTCTCCCCGAGCAAAACATCAGGATCGTTTCTCCCGACATCGGCGGTGGTTTTGGCAACAAGGTCCCTGTCTACCCGGGCTACGTGGTTGCCACCGCGGCCTCGCTAGTGATCGGAAAACCGGTGAAGTGGATCGAGACCAGGACCGAGAACTTGATCTCGACCGGCTTCGCCCGCGACTTCTACATGAAGGGGGAGCTGGCCGTCACCAACGAGGGCAAGATCTTGGGTTTGAGGGTTGACATGCTCTCCGACCAGGGTGCCTTCTACTCAGACGCCCAGCCCACCAAGTTCAGGGCCGGGCTGTTCCACATCGTGACAGGGTCGTACGACTATCCAGCAGCCCATGTCACCACCCGCGGCGCCTACACCAACAAGGCTCCGGGAGGGGTGGCATATCGCTGCTCGTTCCGGGTGACCGAGGCCTCGTACATGATCGAGCGGCTCGTCCAGAACGCGGCGTACGAGCTTGGGATGGATCCCGCCGAGTTCCGCATCAAGAACTTCATTCGCGCCGACCAGTTCCCCTACAAGTCGCCGACAGGGTTCGTTTACGACTCCGGCGATTACGAGACCGCGCTACGCAAGGCAATGGACATGGTCGGGTACGACGAGATCCAGGCCGAGAAAAAACAGGCGCGAGAAGAAGGGCGTCTGGTGGGCATAGGAATCGCCAGCTTCACCGAGGTTGTGGGCGCAGGTCACGGCGAGGATTACGACATCCTGGGGCTGAAGATGTTCGACTCGGCCGAGCTGAGGGTCCATCCAACCGGCAAAGCGATCCTCAAACTCGGGGTACGAACCCAGGGCCAGGGTCATGAGACGACTTTCGCCCAGATCGTCGCCGAGGAGCTCGGCATCCCCGCCTCGGACATCAAGGTGGTCGAAGGAGACACCGACAACACGCCGTACGGTCTGGGGACCTACGCCTCACGGAGCACTCCGGTGGCAGGGGCCGCGACCGCGGTCATCTCGCGCAAGCTGCGGGAAAAGGCAAAGAAGATCGCGGCCCACCTCCTCGAGGCTTCCGAGGACGACCTGGAGTGGGATATCGACAAATTCGTGGTGAAGGGCGACCCGGACAGCTCGGCGTCGATCCAGGACGTGGCTTTCGCCGCCTACACCAACCCGCCGCCGGGAGTCGAGGCGGGTCTGGAGGGAGTCCACTATTACGACCCACCCAACATGACGTACCCCTTCGGCAGCTACATCGTGGTTGTCGACGTAGACCCGGACACGGGAAAATGGAGCGTGCGGCGGATGGTGGCCGTCGATGACTGTGGTGTCCGGATCAACCCGATGGTGGTCGACGGGCAGATCCATGGCGGCCTCGCCGAGGGATACGCCATGTCTTCGATGCAATACATCACCTTCGATGAGGCGGGCAACTGCATCGGGTCCAACTTCATGGACTACCTGATCCCGACGGCATGGGAGACCCCGCGTTTCGAGCTCGGGGAGACGGTCACCCCGTCGCCCCATCACCCGATAGGGGCCAAGGGCATCGGCGAGTCGGCTACGGTCGGTTCGCCGGCTGCTTATGTCAACGCGGTCATCGATGCGCTGGAGCACCTCGGGGTCCGGAACATCGATATGCCGGTCTCCGCCGACCGTGTCTGGGGTGCCATACAGGGCGCCGGTCACTGATGAACCGGGAGTTGCTGGAGCTGGCAGCCGACCTCAGCCGCCAGGGCCGGCCTTTCTTGACCGCGACGGTGGTATGGGCTCGGGGTCCCTCTTCGGGAAAGCGCGGGTCCACCGCCATCATCGAGACCGACGGCAAGGTCACCGGCTGGATCGGAGGAGCCTGTGCCGAGCCTGTGGTTCTCCGCGAGGCCCGGGAGGCGCTGGCGGACGGCAAACCCCGCCTTCTCCTACTGGGTACCCAAGACGACATCGCGGCTGCCGGTCGCCCGGACGTGATCAGTGTGCCGATATCGTGCACTTCTGAAGGAGCCCTGGAGGTGTTCCTGGAACCGATGCTCCCCCAATCGTATATGGTGGTAGTGGGTCGCTCGCCCGCAGTCCACACCCTCACCCGACTCGCCAAGGCCCTCGATTGGAGGGTGACGGTGGTTGATGATCGTGGAGCAAAGGACGGCCATCCCGACGCCGACGCCGTCCTGACGCGCCTGGTCTTGCCCCCGGACATCCTGGCCACCACCGCAGTCGTCATCGCCACCCAAGGGCACTACGACGAGCCCGCTCTCGAGAGGGCTCTGGCGACCGAGGCGGGGTACATCGGACTGGTGGCCTCGGCGAAGCGCGCCGCGACCGTGCTCGGCTATCTCAACGACCGTGGCATCCCCGGAGAGCAGATATCCAGAGTTCGGGCTCCCGCCGGGCTCGACCTGGGTCATGTGAGTCACGAGGAAATCGCGGTGGCGATAGTCGCCGACCTGGTCAGCCGGCGCGCCCGTGGCGAGCTTGGCGGCACGGGCCGGCCCGTCGAACAACACCACCATGCCATCGATCCGGTGTGCCGGATGGAGGTAGGGGTCGCTTCGGCACGGTGGATCAGCGACCACGACGGCCAGACCTACTACTTCTGCAGTCCCGGCTGCAAGACGGTCTTCGAGCAGACACCAGCCGACTATGTCGAGGTCGGTTAGCGGACTGGACTTGGCAGCGATCCAGGCTGCCGGCACGCGATGTTCCCGGAATGCCTCGATCAGGCGACAGACGCCCGTCTCCATCTGGTCGGCCCGATTCTGTCACCAAGGAACCCGCCGACGACTATGACGAGGGCCAATACGACGGTGTAGACCACCCAGAATGCCAGGGCGGCGCCGACGCTTCCCAACACCAGCATGACGGTCGCCGTAGGACGACGCCCCGAGCGCAGGACCAACCCGGCCACCAGTAACGCCCCCGGCACGAACCCCACCCAAATCGCAAACTGAAGATTGCCTTCGTTCAGCCCGAGGAATCCGAATAACACACTGTTCAGAGCCAGGAGGACCACTGAGGTCTCCCACCACAATCCTGTCCATCTTTCCATGACTGCCTCCATGGCCGGCTGCGGCCTTCATCGAGACAGACGAAAGAAGGTGCTGCTTGGGTGACAGGGTGAAAGGTCACGCCCAGAAACACTTCCCGATCCTGGCAAATCTGGGCTCTACGCGATCGGCGGTGGGTTGGCCGGCTGGTGACGTGTTGTGGCTAGGACTTTGGCACGGTATCGGTGGGGATGTCGATGGCCGTATCCGCGTCGTTTCATGACTTTGATCTTGTTGGTGATGCCT
>JBFHXF010000124.1:0-5309 GCA_041599115.1 Acidimicrobiia bacterium | reverse complement strand
CACTGCAACCGACGCCGGTCACTTCCTCCAAGAAGAGGTCCCGGAGGAGATCGCCGCTGCGATTCGGCTCGTGGCCGGCGGCTGACCTTTCTTCAGCGGTCGCCGAGGAGGCGCCATGTGGTGGGCAATATCACGCCGGCTGATGCTGCCTTGATGATGTCTCCGACCACAAAGGGGACGACACCGGCAACAACCGCCTCGTTCAACCCCATCCCCAGCACGATCATCAGACCGGCAACACCAAAGGCGTAGATTACGGCGGTTCCCAGGACGAAGGCTGTGAACATCGTGGCAAAGCTCCGGTCCTGTTTCCGCTCCGCCATGTAACCGATGAGGGCTGCGGCAAATACGAATCCGATGAGATAACCCACCGAGCCAACGGTTCGGGCGTACTCCATACCTCCCTGTCCGCCGGCGAACACGGGCGCCCCGACGAGACCGGCGCCGACATAGAGGAGCTGACCGGCACCGCCGAGCTTCATTCCCAAGGCCGCACTTGTCAGAAGTACGGCAAAGGTCTGTCCGGTGATAGGAACCGGCGTGAAGGGCAAGTCGATCCGCCACTGCGCAGCGAGGGCAGTAAGCCCGGCTGCGAAAACGACCAAGACGATCGAAGCGCTCCGAGTTCTCGGGAAGACCCGCTGGCTGATCACGGCTGATGTCATCGACTCTCCTCCTTCAGGGCCTCGGCTGGGGTGACCTTACGGGATTCTCGCCGTGATGTGCCTTTTCCGTCACTATGTCGGCATCGATCCGACTTGGTGTCGACGGAACTCCAGAGTTCACTCCCCTCTTCCGGCTCGACGGAGTGCGTTTGTCGACAAATCTGATTCATTACTTTCCGGTCATCACCACTCTGGTTGCACTGGCCTTCTTCCGGGTGTTGTGGCGGCACTGGTGGGTGAATCCCTCAGCCCGCTACGTCATGTGGTGGATGATCGGAGTCGGTCTCTACGGGCTGGGCACGTTCACCGAGGCACTCACGACCATATTCGGCTGGCAAGAGATCATCTTCCGAGCTTGGTACATCTCGGGCGCCCTGCTTGGTGGGGCTCCTCTGGCTCAAGGGACCGTTTACCTGCTTATGACCAAGCGGAAGGCAGATCGGCTGGCGACAGCTCTGATCACCTATGTCGGCGTTGCTGCAGCCTTCGTCGTGGCGACGCCAATCGTCTACGACCTGGTCGAATCACACCGGCTGTCGGGGAAGGTCATGGCGTGGGGCTGGGTCCGGCTTTTCTCACCGCTGGCAAATCTCTATGCGGTGATCTTCTTGATCGGCGGAGCAATCTGGTCGGCCTGGCGCTATCGGCGGCGGGGCGACGCCCCGTCTCGGGTCCTGGGAAACGTTCTCATCGCCGTCGGGGCAATCCTGCCAGGGGTGGGCGGCTCGTTCGCTCGTGCTGGGACCGTCGAAGTTCTCTACGTCACCGAGTTGATCGGGCTCCTTCTGATCTGGGCCGGCTATCGCGCCATTGCCGGAGATCGGGTCATCTCGCTTCACCGCGCACAGCAACAAGCACCGGCTCCATCCATAACCGAAACAACCTGAGGTACACGAACATGAACAACAAGAAGGGCCTGATCGCCCTGACACTGGCCACCGCGATGTCGGTAGCCGCCTGCGGAGTTGCCCAGTCGACACCAACCACTGTCACCACCACGCCGCCGATACTCGAGACCACCACGACGACTGTGGCGGAGACCACGACATCCCTGCCCGCTGAATCGGTATTCGTGGGCGTCGATGGTGTTGAGACCGATACCAGCGATGTCTCGCGGATCGTATCGCTCAGCGGCGATCTGACTGAGATCATCTTTGCCCTCGGGTCTGGCGAGAACGTGGTCGGTGTCGATGTCACCACAACGTACCCTCCAGAGGCGGCTGCTCTCAACGACGAGGGTGCGACGGTGGGCTTCGCCCAGCAACTCTCGGCGGAGGCTGTGCTTGCGTTGGATCCGACGTTGGTCGTCGGGGATCAGCTGACCGGCCCTCAGGAGGCCATCGACCAACTGCGGGCGGCGGGCGTCCCGGTGGTGATTCTGGAGACCCAATCGACCCTCGATGGTGTTGCCATGAAGATCAACCAGATGGCCGAGATTCTGGGCGTGCCCGACAAAGGCGTCGAAATAGCCGATCGTGTCATGGGTGAGATCAACGCAGCTCGCGATCTCGCCTCCACCGACGATTCCGATCCACGAATCGCCTTCGTCTATGTTCGTGGCCCTCAGGTGGTTTTCCTTTTCGGCGCCGGCATGGCTACTCAAGCCATGATCGAGGGCGCCGGCGCCATTGACGCCGGGGTCGAGGCGGGTGTATTCGGTCCGGCCCCACTGACTCCTGAGGCCCTGGTGGCGGCGGCTCCTGACGTGATAGTGCTCCCCGAGGCAGGTCTTGCCGCCCTGGGCGGGATCGACGCTTTCCTCCAACTTCCCGGTGTTGCCGAAACTCCGGCCGCGAAGAACAACGCCTTCCTCACCTATGACGAGGCGTACTTCTTCAACCTGGGGCCACGAGCCGGTCAGGCCTTGAACCAGTTTGTCCATGACCTTTACCCGGGGATCGACGGAACCGGCGGAGGTGGGTCCTCGGGAAGCAGCGGTTGACCCAACACCTCGAATCCCTGCTCCGGCGCGACCCTTATACGGTTCGCAGGCGTTGGGCGCTAGCGGCCATCGGGGTGTTCCTGGCCGCCACCGCCTGGGCCGGGTTGGCTCTCGGAGCCGTGTCGATTCCCCCAGCAGAGGTAGCGGGTGTTCTGGCGCGAAAACTCGGTGTGAGCGCTTTCGCCGAGCCTACCCAGCAGGCCGAGGCCGTTGTTTGGGCAATACGCATGCCCCGGCTGCTTCTGGCGTACACGGTTGGAGCAGCCCTGGCACTAGTCGGAGGCATGCTGCAGGGGCTTTTACGCAATGAGTTGGCAGATCCTCATCTCCTTGGGGTGGGTCCCGGGGCGGCCATCGGGGCGGCGATCGGCTCGATCGCAGGTGGTGTTCAGGGTGCCATCGCCGGTGGCGTGGCCACCGGGGTGCTAACGGCGTTTGCGATCAGGCGGCTGGCTAGGTCGGCTTCGATCGATCCAACTCGCATCATCCTTTCCGGCGTGGCTCTCGGAGCGGCGCTGAGCGCCTGGGTTGGATTCGTGGTGTCGGCTGCGGACCGGGCCAAGGTCCCGCCGATCGAGTTCTGGCTTCTCGGGAGCCTATCTGGATCTACCTGGAGGGCGTTCTCAACTGTGTTGGTCTTCGTCTCAGTGGCGACGATCGTGATGCTCGCCTCGGCCCGTCTGCTGGATGTGCTCGGGCTCGGAGAGGCTGATGCCAGACACCTGGGAATCGATGTGGATTTGGTGCGCACCATGTTGCTCATTGCTGCCGGGGTGGCCGTGGGGGCGACGGTTGGCGCGGTTGGGGTGGTGGCCTTCGTCGGTCTCCTCGTGCCGTTCGTCACGCGGCGCCTGACCGGCCCGCTCCATCGGAACCTGCTGCCGGCATCGATGGCCGCCGGCGCTATGTTTGTCGCCGCCTCTGATCTCGTGGCGCGGCTGGCTCTTGAGCCAATCGAAATCCCGGTCGGTTTGGTGACGGCCGCGATCGGAGGGCCGGTCTTTCTGTGGCTACTCACCAGACGTCGGCATGTTTGAGGCGTCTGTTGTCGCCAGGTCGCTGACCTATCGGGTCAGGGACGCCACCCTGGTGTCCAATATCGACTTCAATGCCTCACCCGGAGAATTGATCGCCGTGATCGGGCCCAACGGCGCCGGGAAGTCGACTCTTCTCAGGTTGCTCTCGGGTCACCTCCAACCCACCGAAGGGCATGTTCTCCTCGACGGTGTCGACACCGCACTCGCCTTACCCGGCCAACTGGCTCTCGTTCGATCGATGCTTGCTCAGGGTGAACGTGTCGATCTTCCCTATACGGTTGCCCAGGTCGTCGAAATGGGTCGGTTTCCTCATCGGCGCGAAGAGTCCAACAGCGCGAGGCGCGACGCCGTAGCGATCTCCGAGGCGATGAGACGCACCGACACCAGCCGGTTTGCCGATCGCATCTACTTCACACTGTCGGGCGGCGAGCAGACTCGTGTCTCGTTGGCTCGCGTTCTGGCCCAGGACACACCGATCGTTTTCCTGGACGAGCCGACCACCGCCCTCGACGTCGCTCATCAGGAGCGGATCATGCGGGAGGCCGTCGACCTGTCCCGACGGGACAGGGCGGTGGTGGTGGTCCTCCACGACCTCAACACGGCCGCCGTTCACGCCGACACCATCGTGCTCATGAGTCTCGGCACGGTTGTGGCGCGAGGAAAACCCCGTGACGTACTCCAAGAAGAGATGCTCTCGGCGACATACGGGCAGGCGATGGTGGTCGTCGATCATCCATTTCGGGACTGCCCGCTGATCCTGGCGGCGGACTCCTAGAAAAGGGCGACCGTTACGATTTCGCGGATGGAAGACAGGCACCGCGGGGGCTCTTCGGGCCCCTGGTATCTATTGGGCGGTCTTTTCGCCGCCGTGATACTTCTCCTCGCTGCTTGGAACATCGAGCTCCCCTATCTCGCTTTCTCCGCCGGACCCGTCACCGACGCTGCCAACTCGGTGATCGCAGAAGAAGTCCCGGTTTACCCGCCTGAGGGCGAGTTGTTGATGTTGACGGTGGTGAGTCAGGACGTCAATGTCTTCGAAGCAGCGATTGTGGCCCTCGATCCGAAGATCGACCTGGTCCGACGTGCCGCCTATCGGTCCCCTGACGAGTCGGACGAGGACTATCGCGACCGGGTTCTCCAGCAAATGGACGACTCACAGAGAGTGTCTATCGCCGTGGCTCTCAGCCAGCTGGGGTACCAGATGGTGCCGACAGACGTCGTGATTACCGGTGTCAGTGAAGCGGTGCCCGCCTCCGGGCAGCTCGAGGAGGGCGACTCGCTGGATGCGATCGACGGGCGGTCGATTGTCGACCTGGCTGATGTCACTGCTGCATTGGAAGGCCACAAGGCCGGTGATGTCATCCAGATCCGCATTATTCGGGGTGGGTCGGCGAAGACGGTTGATGTCGAGCTGGCAGAACGGAGTGACGAAATGGGCGGTCCCATGATCGGCATAACGGTTCAGGAGATCAGCGAACCGCCATTCCCCATAAGCTTCGCTGCCGGAGTCGTTGGCGGGCCCTCGGCGGGGATGATGAATACCCTCGCCATCATCGATACCCTGACCGAGGGTGAAATGACGCACGGCCATGTCATAGCCGGACCCGGGACGATTCATCCCGACGGCACCGTCGGCAACATCGGCGGTGTGCGCCAGAAAGTCGT
>JBFHXF010000123.1:0-5432 GCA_041599115.1 Acidimicrobiia bacterium | reverse complement strand
GTCCTGGCGAGGATGGCGCCATGAATCCTGGGGTGGAGTGTCTTGACCCGTCCCCCCAGGATTTCGGGGGCGCCGGTGACGTCGGAGACCCTGGTCACGGGCACGGCCGCCTCTGCGAGGGCGGCGGCGGTACCACCAGAAGAGACGATCTCGACCCCCGAGGCCACCAGGCGCCGGGCAAATGGCACCAGACCCGTCTTGTCATAGACGCTCAAGAGGGCTCGTAAAACCGGAAGTCTGCTCATCCGGCACCCACTGGCAGGCGACCGCCGACGATATCGGCAACCACCCGCGGCAGAAGGTCGTGCTCTTCGATCTGGATCCGGGCGTGAAGTGCGGAGACGTCGTCGTCTGGGAGAACCGGAACGGCCCGTTGGGCCAGGATCGGACCGGTATCGACACCCTCGTCGACTAGGTGAACCGTCACCCCGGTCACCTTGACACCGTGATCGAGGGCCTGCCCTACCGCGTTTACCCCGGGAAAAGCAGGAAGCAGCGAAGGATGAATGTTGATGATCCGACCGCGGAAACGTTCCACCAGGGCCGGCGAGAGAATCCTCATGAATCCCGCCAGGACTATCAGCGAGGCCCCGGAATCCTCCACGGCATCGCCCAGGGCCTCGGAGAACTCATCCCTGGTGTGAAAGTCGGCCCAGGGGATCACCGCGGTGCGGATCCCGGCTTGCCTCGCCCTCTCCAGGGCGCGGGCATCGGGGTTGTCCGAAACCATCAATGCTATGTGGGGCCTTATCCCCGGGGTATCGACGAGCGCCTGCAGGTTCGTGCCCGAGCCCGAGGCTAGAACTGCAATTTGGATGAGGGCCTCCGCTGATGGCAACGCGGCGGAATTGTAGGAGGTTGCCGACGCCCCCGGATCAGTCGCTCGACTGGGCGCGGATTCTTCGACGGGCCCGATACAGAAGGGAACGGGCTGCCGAAGGGGTGACATCCATGACAGTGGCGGTCTGTTGGACGGTCAGGCCCCGGCCGTCCTTGAGTAGCAAAGCGGTGCGGTAACCATGGGGAAGGGCAACCAGAGTATCCAAGATGCGCGATCGCACCAGCAGCTCACCACCCAGGCCAAGGGGACCCGGCGACACCGGCTCGACTCCTGTCTCGACAACGCGATCGAGATGAGCATCAACCGGGCTCTGGTCAATCCGCCCGCCGACTCTGCGACTCACCGTGGTGACGATCAGGTGCAGCCAGTGCTGGAGCAAGACCGGGTCCCGTGGTATGTCGAGCCGATCGGGAGCATCCGACAGTGCTCCGTCTGCCTCTTCGATCAGCAGGACGGCGACATTCTGCAGATCCTCCCGGTAGTCCCAGACCGCGGGAGACATCGAAGCGGGCCACAGACCGCTCTCGCTCGGCGATGATGTCGACATCCCACTGTTTATCCGGGAACCGTGCCGAGGATGTCGGAAAAGGAAGGAGGTAACCGCGGAACCGCGGCCCAGGTCAAACCGTTACTGAAGAGCCATAAGACCCTTGACGGGCATGCATGAATGGGAGAATGTCCTGTATGAGCCAATCCAAGACGGTGCGAGGTTGGTGGGTGGCCGGTGGTGCTTTCGCTCTTATCGTTGGGTTGGTGGCAGTGGCCCTGATCAGGAAGCCGGTGGAGCTCGATCCGACAACTCCCGAAGGCACGGTACAGGCCTATCTCCAGGCCGTTGCAGACAAAGACTTCTCCACGGCCATCTCCATGATCGACGCGGAGTCTCATCCGGACTGCAAACCGGCAGACCTTGCCTACGTCAGCAGAGACCAGCATTTCACGGCGACGGTCGGGGAGACCACTATCTCCGGCGGGATTGCATACGTGCCGGTGACGATCACCATGGGTGCGTCTCCGGGCCCGTTTGACCCGGGTCGAAGCGGCTATGACCAACAATTCACGCTTCGGGAGACCGATGGCGGATGGTTGATCACCGGTGACGCCTGGCCCTATTTCAGTTGGAGGTGCGACCAGCCATGAGCACGATCCTCGGTGGCGTTTTCCTGTTACTGGTTGTCGTCGGCATCGCGCTGGGGGTTCGCGCCCTGGCCTCGAGGAGAGGCGGCAGGGAAGGGAGCGGTCACGATTTCCTTCCTTATGCCCTCCTGGCCGTGGCTGTCGGAATCACCGTCTACTCGATCGCCCAGTTGGGCAGGGCTGCATTCCCCGGCGCCAACATCGTCGGGTCGGGCGGACAGCAGGTGGCATCCGCCCTGGCCGGTCTCCTCGTCGGCGCCCCGTTCGCGGTCATTCTCTGGCGCAGACAGGCTGAAAGACGAAAGCTCTTTCCCGGTTCGTCGGGGTGGCCCCTGTATCTCGCCGTGGCCGAAGCCGTTCTCACGACCACTCTGGTCGTGGTCACGGTGCAGCTTCTCAACTGGCTGATCGGGGACGGTGACAGGTCGTCATGGACCGACGTCATCGTGCTGGGGGCTGTCGTTGGCTTCCACGAGTGGGCTTCCCGCGAGGACCCCCCTGGTAGCGAAGCGGCCGGGCTTCCGAGAGTGGTCGGGTCGGCCATCGGTCTGATCACTGTCTCGATCGGCGTGGCCGGGGTCGTCTGGAGCCTGCTCGACTATCTGTACGGCACGTTGTTCGCAACGGCGGGAAGTCTCGACACCATACGGTGGCTCATCCTCGTCATCATTGGGCTGCCCCTCTGGGTATATCGCTGGTTGCGCCCGTGGGCCACCGAGCCCTTCGCCCCACGCAAGGTGTGGCTGGTGGTCACATCGGTGGCAGGTTTGGCCACTGCGATCGGCAGCGCGGTGGCCGTTGCCATAACGGTGGTGACCTATGTCGTTGGTGACGTGGCAGCGGCTCAACACTTCGAGGTTCTGCCGGGTGCAATCGCCGCAGGCTCTGTCGGCTATCTGATCTGGGCCCATCATCGTCGGCGCATGGGGGTTCGCTGGACGGTGATGGTGCATGGTGAGGCCGACACGGTCGGCCTCAGGGACCACGTCGTCGCCGCCTACCAGTACATCATGGCCGCCCTCGGCATGTCCTTCGCCGTCGGGAGCATCACTGCCCTCGCCGCAGTGGCGATTGACAGAGACATAGTGGGGTCGGATCGTCCCGCAGCCACCGTATCCCTCGCCATCGTCGCCATTGCCTCCGTCGCCGTCTGGTGGTGGTTCTGGTCGGAGTGCCAGTCCCAGGAGCGGGCTATCGAATCGACCATCCAGCCACGTCGGGTCTATCTCATCGGCATGGCCATCGTGGCCGGCGTGGCAGCCACCCAAGCCTTGATCGCTGCCCTGGTCGTCATCTTCCAGTACATACTGGGGCTGGACCCCAACCAGACCACCCTCGTCACCGAGGGCACGCTGGCGATACTTGCTACTGGAGCCACCCTGCATCTCCTCCAGGTGAACAAGGCGGACCGGGCCCTTCACGAGTCGGGCGTGGTGATCTTGCCCTTCGAAGTGACCATCGTCTGCTCTCACCCCGGACGACTCGCCGCCCTCTTCCCCAAAGAGGCCAAGACAAAGGTCATCTATCGCGATGATGATCTGGGTGTCGTAACCGACGAGCTTGCCGAAGAGATCATCCTCGCCGTCGGTACGAAATCCTCGATCGTGTGGGTCCACGAGAACGGGTTTGAGGTGGCGCCGGCGCGTTGACCGAAACCTCCGGCTTGAATGATCCCTCGTGAAATGGCTCGCCGGACGTTATCTGAAGTGGCGAGGGTGGGAATTCACCGGGGAGATCCCCGACGTGCCCAAACTGGTGATCGTGGGGGCACCTCACACCAGTAACTGGGACTTCATCGTATTCCTCGGGGCCCTCGACCATTACAAGGTGAGGATGAGGTATATCGGAAAACACACCCTGTTCAAGTGGCCGCTGGGATACGTCTTTCGCGGGTGGGGCGGCATCCCGGTGGACCGAACCAAATCGACAGGGTTGGTCAGTCAGGTGGCCGACGTGATGAACCGGGCCGATCGAATGATCCTGGCGATGGCGCCGGAGGGCACGAGGAAGGCTGCTCCGTTCTGGAAAGGAGGCTTTCTCAGCATTGCCCAGAAGGCCGGAGCGCAGATCCTCCTGGCGTACATCGATTTCGCTACGAAACGCGCCGGGATGGGCCCGACGCTGGATCCGGCCGATCCCGGTGCCGTCATGGATGCCGCCCGACGCTTCTATGCCGGGGCAAGGGGGCGTCATCCGAAAGGCGAGGGACCGGTCCGGCTTAGGACGGAGACCGGGGCTCAGCCTCGCTGAGCCAACTCGCGGAAGGTCTCGTCCAGGCCGCGATGAGATGCGGGGTCACCGATGCTGAGGAGATCCCTACCAAAACGCTCTCTCACCGCATCGACGCGCTCGTCGAGGGCGCGCCGCCGGAGGTCGGCCGGGCTGCCAGCCATGAGAACGCCTCCCTCATCGAGACCCAGCTCTAGCTGCAGCGAGTCCTCAGTTGTCAGATTGGAAAGGGAAAGACCCACCAGTGTCACCGGATCGGGCATTGCTTCCCTCGCTCGTTGCAGCAGGATCGTCCCAAGTTCGGATATCGCCGCGGTGGAGGAAGTGGGACTGTCGAACGTGTGGCTGCGGGTCCGCAGGGTTGGCCCGGGAAAACGGGCCCTCAGGGTGAGAGTCCTGCCGGCACGTCGCTTCTTTCTCAGCCGGCGACCGATGCGGTCTGCCAAGCCGAGGACGACCACCGCCAGCTCTCCGGCATCGGTAAGTCCCCGTCCGAGTGCCTGCTGACTGCCGACGCTGCCGGCCCTCCGCCCCGATCTGACCGTCCTCGGATCGCGATTCCAGGCGAGGGCGTTCAGAGCTCTCCCCGCACCGTGGCCGAGAAGCGAGGCAAGGGAATCGGCGGGGGTTTCGGCGAGCTCCCCAATGGTGCAGATCCCGAGACGATGGAGCCGCGCCGCAGTCACGGCCCCGACGCCCCACATCGCTTCCACCGGCAACGGGTGCAGAAAGTCGAGCTCCTGACCCGCCTTGACGACGACCAGGCCGTCGGGTTTGGCCCGTGCTGAAGCGATCTTGGCGAGGAATTTGGTCGAGGCCACCCCGATCGAGAGGGGAAGACCCACCTCGTCCCGCACCCTACGGCGCATCTCCCGGGCGATGGCGGACGGAGAGCCCAGCAGATGAGTGGTTCCCGAAACGTCGAGAAACGCCTCGTCGATGCTGATCTGCTCGACCGAAGGAGTGGCGTCCTCCAGGACAGCCATCACCTGCTCGCTCATCTCGAGATAGCGATGAAACTGGCCGTCGACCACCACGCCATCGGGACAGAGCCGGAGGGCGTCACGAACCGGCATCGGCGCCCGCACACCGTAGGCGCGTGCCTCGTAAGAGGCGGCCAGGACCACCCCACCGCCGACGAGCACCGGTCTGCCGCGCAGCGAAGGATCGAGCAGCTGTTCGACGGATGCGTAGAACGCGTCGAGGTCGGCGTGAAGGATGGTCG
>JBFHXF010000122.1:0-5470 GCA_041599115.1 Acidimicrobiia bacterium | reverse complement strand
TCCCTGAGACGGTCTCCCCGCGTGTTCACGCCGACAATCGCCTCGGGCGTGAGAACAGCCGTCAA
The DNA here is from genome assembly GCA_041599115.1 of Acidimicrobiia bacterium. Taxonomy (GTDB): domain Bacteria; phylum Actinomycetota; class Acidimicrobiia; order Spongiisociales; family ZC4RG35; genus JACZUI01. Next base: position 5,405 of record JBFHXF010000122.1, on the reverse strand, counting down.
GGCGGCGATGCCGGCAGCCGCCGAGATCTCGGAGTTGTTGAAGGTCCCGCCATGGGTCAGCGTCCCTCCGGAGTCGGGATCGAAGGCCGCCATGAGGTCGCGTCTCCCCCCGAAGGCGCCAACGGTCAGACCCCCGGCCAGGTATTTGCCAAGGGTTGTCATGTCCGGCGTGATGCCCAGCGCCACTTGGGCGCCGCCAGTCGAAAGCCGGGACGTCATCACCTCGTCGAAGATCAGCACACTTCCGTGGGCCTCGGTTATCGAGCGCAAACCCGCGAGGAACGATGGCGTCCCGGGGATGCAGCCGGAGGCGGCCATCATGGGCTCGACGATCACAGCAGCCAGGTCTGAGCCGCGCTCGGCGAACGCCCGCTCCACGGAGGCCAGGTCGTTGTATTTCGCCATCACCCACTCATGCGGGACGAGCAGAGGAGCTCCACCTGCACCGAAATAGAGCACGCCGCCGTGATAGGCAGAGTGGAAGGCAAGAACGGCGGTTCGTCCGGTCACATGTTTCGCCGTTGCAACTGCCATCAGATTTGCCTCGGTACCCGAATTGGTGAATCTCACCAGGTCGATGGAGGGGAAACGCTCACACACGAGTCGGGCATAGTCGATCTCGTTGGGCCGGACTGCCCCGAGCGACCAGCCGCCTTCGAGGGCGGCCGAGACCGCCCGCCGCACTTCGACCGGATTGTGACCGAGAAAACCGGCCGAATAGTTGCCCAGCAGGTCGATGTAGGAATGGCCATCGACATCGATGAGGACCGGGCCCTGCACCGTTGCGACCCGAAAGGGAAAAGGCTCGAAATCGAGCACGGAGCGGGTGTTGCCACCCGGCATCACCTGATTCGCCTCGTCATCGAGGCGCTCACTCTCGGGTCGCAACGACCGGTAGTGATCACGTTCCTGTTGCACCGCTAGATCAAGTCTCGACATGGAGGCAAACCTACCTGGCTGCCAATGGCATCGGCTGGTCACGTTCTTCGGAATCGGTAGTCTCAAGGGCGTGGATAACGCCGTCGTCATCGTTGCGCTCATCGCTGTTTTCGCCCTCGTAAGTTTCGGCGCATTCCGCTTCGGGCGACACAGATCTAGGCCGGACGCCGAACTCAAGCGACTCGAGGAGTACGACTTCTATCCATTCGAGGCCAACGAGAGCCAGCACATCGAGTTCTCCGTCGAGGGATTCGACAAGGCCGCCCGATACTTTCTCCAAACGCGCAACTCCTTGGCCGCCCGGGAGCTCATTGTCATCGGCGAGCAGAACTTCGTACGGGACCGGCTCAGTTCTACCGAGCTGGGGATTTACAAACAGCTGTACGCCGCTTACGACGGCGACTCGGTCATCAGTGACAACGAGGCGTATCTGGAGAACTACAGGCGAATCGTCAGCCTTCTAGGACGATCCTTCCCCAGCACCGGGATCGAAGTCCTCCTCCACAATCTGGTAAATCCGGCGAGATCGCTCGTCGCCATCGAAAACGGCGAAGTCACAGGGCGCAAGCTGGGAATGGGCGCGACAAACCTAGTCCTCGACTTGAAGACACGAAAGCTTCAGAATCAGGACAAGCTCAACTACGAGTTGAACCTCGGGGCGCGCCAATTCAAGTGCACCACGATCCCCATCTTTCGAACCGAATACGGTCTGGTAGGCGCTATTTGCATCAACATCGACACCCGCTTCATCCGGGAGGAAGTCCAGCTTCATCCGGAGAAGCTCGCGGCCTTCATCGACAGCTTCCTAAAGACGGAGTTCGAACTCGAAGAGAACATCCTCTCACCGGACGAGTACCAGGCGGCATTGAGAGGAAAACGCCATTTCCTCGATGAGGCGATTAGAAGCGGATACGAGAAAGTCCAATCGACGCAGCTGACGGCGATCATGTTCTCGGACATCGTCGACTACACAACGACCATGCTCCAAGACGAAAGAGCCGCCCTGGAATTCCTCGCCTTCTCGACCGACCTCCACCGAAGACTCATCTCCCAACATGGCGGGCGACTTCTCAAAGAAATGGGCGATGGGATTCTCGCAAGCTTTGCTTCGGTTTCTCGCGCTGTCGATTGCGCACGAGCTCTTCAGCGGGCCGCTGAAGAGAAAGGAGCGTTTCAGCTTCGAATAGGGATCCACCTGGGAGAGGTGACTCAGGCCGGCGGAGACATTTTCGGGGATGGCGTGAATATCGCCTCCAGGATCCAGGGAGCAGCGACGCCAGGGACCATCGCAGTGTCCGAGGCCGTATACGTCAACATCAAGAACAAACCGGGAGTGGCTGCAACCGACCTGGGAATGGCCGAGCTGAAGCACATCGACAGACCCATGCACCTCTACGAAATCGGTGTTTGAACAGGGCGGAGATTGGCTCTGACACTCCTCTAGGAAGACGCGCATGGATACGATGCCGGAACCCTGGCGTCCGCTTCGTGTTCGGGGAGGTAGATCAAACCAATGTCGTCGGTGCTCAAGGCAGCCTGGCGCGTCGTGGTCCGACGAGCGATAGCCGACAAGGCCATTCTGGCTGCCGGGTTCTCAACGATCTTGCTGGCGATCACACTCATCGCGGTAGGCCCGATCTATGCAGACGCGGTGACCGTCAGTTCGCTCCGTCGAACCCTCATCGATGCTCCCGTCACACAATCGAATCTGGCGATAACCACACGGGTCGAACCCGCAACGTTTGAAAGAACGGACAATCAGGTCCTCGACACGATCAGCCACCTATTCGAAACCGTTGGCGGCGACATTTATCGAAGAGGGAGTTCCGATTCGTTTTCCATCGCAGGATTGCCGGGGGACCACGCCAAAGACCTGGTCATCTTCAGATTCTTCTCGGACTTCGAGAGCCGCGCCGAGCTGTTGTCCGGGTCATGGCCACAAGAGTCGGATGGTCTGGTCCAGGTAGCCATTTCCCAGCAGGTCAGTTCTGCCTTGACTATTGGAGTTGGGGACGTCTTCGAGGCGATTGGCCGCAGACAGGGTTCGGCGACTCACCACGTAGAGGTCGCGGGTATCTACCGGGTCAAGGATGCCACCGACCCCTACTGGTTCGAGGATCAAATGGATCTCACGGGAATCTCCCCTTCGACCTCCTTCACAACCTACGGCCCACTAATCGTCAGTCGTGAGGACTTCTTTGGCCAAATCGCCACCGGCACTTCATCGCTGCGTTGGACCGTCTACCCGAATCACGCTCAGATCGGTGCTGAAGATATCGAGATCATCATGGGCCGATTCAACAGTCTCGACGCATCGCTCAACGGTGGCCGTGCAGTCGGAAACCGCATGCAAATCGAGTCGGGCCTTGCCAGCGTCCTGAGAGACACCCAGCGTTCGCTTCTCGTCACGCGGTCTGCGGTCGTGATCCTCACAATCCAGCTTGCTGTACTCGCCGGATACTCGCTGATCCTCGCAGCCGGTCTCCTATCGGATACGAGGGAGGTTGAGACAAGCACTCTGCGCGCACGAGGTGCCAGCGCATCCCAGCTGTTGGGGATGTCGGCAATGGAGGGTCTTCTGATCACCCTTCCGGCTCTGGCCGGGGGACCTCCGCTGGCAGCCTGGGCGCTGCGAAGTTTCAATCGCGTCGGACCGCTGGCCGGCATTGGCCTGACGATTGCGCCCACCGTCACCGCTGTCTCGTGGGTTCTCGCGGCCATCGCTGCTAGCGGCTGCCTCGTCGCCCTAGTGGTCCCGGCGTACCGTTCGGCACGTCGCTCCGGCAATTTGAGAGCCGCCAGATCCCGGCAGAACGCCACGAGTGCGGCTCGACGAGCCGGGGCCGACCTTGCTCTTCTCGTGGTGGCCGGTGTCGGTCTATGGCAACTGGCGCGGTATGGCGCCCCGATCACGCGAAATGTGCGGGGACGACTCGGAATCGATCCCCTCCTGGTCGCCGCCCCAGCGCTGGCGTTGCTTGCCGGAGCGGTTCTGGCTCTCCGAGCACTGCCATTGATGGCCGGGCTGGCGGACGGCTTGGTTGGTCGCGGCCGCAAACTGGTGGCCAATCTGGGCATCTCGCATCTCAGCCGGCAGCCGAAGCGCTATTCGCGGTCCGCGCTGATGCTGATGTTGTCCGTTGCGGTTGGGGTCTTCGCCCTCTCTTATGCCTCAACCTGGCGAACCTCACAAGCCGAGCGCGCCGATTTCGCCACGGGCGCCGACATCCTGGTTTCGCCTTCGCGTCGGGCAGACAACTCGATTCCTGATTACGTCCTGTCCGACGCCTACTCCCGGATTGACGGGGTACGGCTGCCGGTGCCGGTCGTACGGATCCCTGCTGGGATTCCGAGCGCGTCAAAACCGATCGAGTACCTGCTGACCGACCCACAACGCGCCATCGGCGCGATGGCCTTTAGAAGCGACCAAGCTTCCCAGCCAATCTCCGACCTTCTGGACCTGCTGACATCCAGTCGGCCGACAGCATCATCGCCTCCTGTGGAGGGAATGCCCACGAGTGTGGCCCTGACTGCGTCGATGACCGTGAGCCCCCTACCCGACCTTCCCTACGAGCCACCGTTATCGGATTACGCCTTCCAACCTTCGATAAGAGCCGTATTCACGGATGCATACGGGATTCCGTTCCGAGTCGATCTTGGCCTGCTCGACTCAACGGGCCAAAGTGTCAAGCTCACCGGCAGCCTCCAATACCGGGTGGGCGACCGCATCTTTTTGCCTTCCTACCCTCTCCACATCACTGGCTTGGAGATCCGCGGTCTTACTCCGATTGACCCTTATTTGAGAGAGGCCGAGGTCATCATCGGAGATCTGGAGTTCTCTGACGACGGTTCCACCTGGAAGCCTTTCGCTCTCCCCGATCCCATCTCCATGGATACCTCGATCTCACAGGTGAGACTGGCCGCCGAAACCCCCGCCATCGTCCTGCGGAAGGGGGCCGGAGGCACCCTTGTCGCCGATCTCGAGACAGGTACGACACTCTCCAGACCGACCCGACCAGCCGGCTATTACATGATCTGGTTCACCTCACCGCCGGACGTAGCCAACATTGACGTATTGGCATCCTCGTCGCTGATGGAAGAACTCCGTCTGCACGTGGGCGATTCCGTCCCGCTCGGCGGACTCACCGGGTTCACCGGCAAGGGCAAGATCGTGGGCGAGTTCGCCACGTTTCCGACAGTGAACCCTGATGCGAAGTACGCCGTGGTAGCCGATTACGCCACGTTCCTGGCCGCGACCTTTGGCCCGGGAGTTTTCCCAAGGGAGCCCGACGACTACTGGCTGACGGCGCGGGAGTCGTCATTGGATGATGTCGCCCGGCAGCTTCGCAACGCGCCCTATTCCAGCTCTTCGGTGGTGACCAGAGCCGAGGCCCTCACAAAGCTCGCCCTCGATCCTGTGTCGTTGGGGACGATGGGTTCTTTGATCATGGGTCTGATAGCCGCCT
>JBFHXF010000121.1:0-5627 GCA_041599115.1 Acidimicrobiia bacterium | reverse complement strand
GCGTCCGGCAACACCACCCGCTCGGCAGATGAATGGCTGATGTCCCGTTCATGCCAGAGGGCCACATTCTCCAGTCCCACCTGGGCGTATCCCCGCAACAGTCTGGCCATTCCGGTCATTCTCTCCGACAGAATCGGGTTCCTCTTGTGAGGCATGGCTGATGAGCCCTTCTGGCCCGGACGGAATCCCTCCCGGACCTCGCCGACCTCCGACCTCTGCAGATGGCGGATCTCCGTAGCCATCCTCTCGATGGACGCACCCACCAGGGCGATGGCCTGGAGATACTGGGCGTGACGGTCCCTGGCAGTCACTTGAGTGGATGCCGGCTCCACCGAGAGCCCCAGCGAGGAGCAGACATGCTCTTCGATCGTCGGTGGGACGTGGGCGTAGGTTCCCACGGCCCCGGAGATCTTCCCGACGGATATCGCGGTTCGAGCATCGCTGAGACGCCGATGATCCCTGGCGAGCTCGAAGGCCCATCCGGCAAGTTTCAGGCCGAAGGTGGTCGGTTCCGCCCAGACTCCGTGAGTGCGCCCGATCATGTAGGTGCTGCGATGATCGAGAGCCTTAGATCGCACGGTGTGGAACAGGGCGCCAAGCCCCTCGAGGAGAAGGTCTGACGAGTCACGGAGAAGCACCCCTGTGGCGGTGTCGATGACATCTGACGAGGTCAGTCCGTAGTGCACCCATGCGGAAGCCCTGCCGCCGGCGTTGGCGCCGAGCAGGTCGACGAAGGCGGCCAGGTCGTGGTCGGTGACTTGTTCCCGCTCGGCAACCTCGGGGCCGGTCGGGCAAACGGCTCGAGCGATGCTCGAGGCCACGCCCGAGGGGACCCTTCCCAGGGTCTCCCAGCCCTCCAGGGCGAGCACCTCGATCTGTTTCCAGACTCCCAACTTGTGCTCCTCCGACCAGATTGCGCCCATCTCCGGCAGGGTGTAACGGCTGATCACGACCTGCATGATGCCATGTCCCCATAGTCTCCAGATCCTGGTTCGCTTCTTCGCCGGCCCTGTTGGTGCTGGGAGTGGGACCGGTTAGGTTCGTCGCTCCCATGCGACGGATAACCATCGATCAGGCCAGACGCTATGCGCTGGCGGCTCAGGGCTTCGACCGCGACCGACCCCGGTCACGTTTGGACCGCCGCCATTTTCGCCGCGTCATCGACTCCATCGGAATGGTTCAACTCGACTCGGTCAACGTCTTCTCCCGCTCTCACTACATGCCGTTCTTCTCCCGTATCGGGCCTTACGACCGCGGCGTCTTGGACGCGTGGTTGTGGCGCTCTCGGGAGATGTTCGAGTACTGGGGCCATGAGGCCTCGCTCATACCGGTTCGTCACCGTCCCCTCTGGCGGTGGCGGATGAAGGCTCCCTGGTCCTGGTCCCGGGTCGAGCGAATCAAGAGAGAGGACCCCGACTATCTCGAGCGGGTGCTTCATCAAGTGAGGGTCGACGGACCGCTCAGGACCCGTGACCTCGACGATCCTGGAACCAGGGATCCCACCTCGATGTGGGGTTGGAGCAAGGGCAAGGTGGCACTCGAGGCCCTGTTCCAGCGTGGGGACATCTCGGTGCACGATCGGATCAACTTCACCCGCCTGTATGCCGCCAGCGAAGACGTCATTCCGAAGCCGATCCTGGCCAGAGCGGATCTCCCTCGCCAGGAGGCTCAGACCGAGCTCTTGGACCAGGCGGCTCTCTCCATGGGAGTGGCCACCCTCACAGACCTTGCCGACTATCCACGGCTCAAGGTCCCTCAGGCCCGCGGCCTGGTCGATCAGATGGTTCGAGATGGGCGTCTGGTCGAGGTGGAGGTGAGCGGTTGGGAGAAGACGGCCTATCTGAGCCCGGGCGCCCGATTGCCGACACGAGTGGAGGGTCGGGCCCTGTTGTCTCCTTTCGACAATCTGATCTGGTGTCGCCCACGCGTCGAGCGTCTTTGGGATTTTCGATACCGGATTGAGATCTATGTGCCCGAGGCAAAACGAACCCACGGCTACTACGTGCTTCCCTTCCTTCTGGACGGAGAGCTGGTCGCGCGAGTCGACCTGAAGACCGACCGGCAGCGGAGTGTTCTGGTTGCCAGGGGTGCCTGGCCCGAGCCGAACGTCGACCTGGTGCGGATAGGTCGGGAGTTGAAGGCAGAACTGGAGACCGTCGCCCAATGGCTTGGCATGAACGAGGTGGAGGTCGCCGACAGCGGCGAGCTCGCTCCCTACCTGTGAAAATCAGGTGAAGGCGTTGATGCCGGTGATCGACTGTCCCATTATCAGCGTGTGGATCTCGTTGGTGCCCTCATAGGTGAAGACCGTTTCCAGATTGGCCATGTGGCGAATCGCCGGGTATTCGAGGGTGATGCCGTTGGCACCGAGAATCGACCGGGCGGTGCGGGCGACATCCAGTGCGTTGCGCACATTGTCGAACTTCCCGAAACTCACCTGTTCTGGGCTCAGCTTGCCTTCATCTTTGCGACGTCCGAGATGGAGCGCGAGCAGCGTTCCTCTCTGTACGGCGACCATCATTTCAACCAGTTTCTTCTGAGTCATCTGGAACGAGGCGATCGACCGGCCGAACTGCTGCCGCTCGATGGAGTACTCCAGAGCCGATTCGTAGCAGGCCCGCGCCGCTCCCATGGCGCCGAAGGCGATTCCGAACCTGGCTTCGTTGAGACAGGAAAGCGGTCCCCGCATCGAGGCCACCCCCGGCAACACGAAGTCCTCGGGAACCCTGACGTTGTCGAGTATCAGCTCGGATGTGACCGACGCCCGCAGCGAGGCTTTCTTCTTGATTTCGGGTGCGGAGAACCCGGTGGTTTCGGTGGGAACGATAAAGCCCCGTACACCACCATCGGTCCTGGCCCAGATGATTGCCACGTCGGCAATCGAACCATTGGTGATCCACATCTTGGTTCCGTTGATGATCCAGTCGGACCCGTCTTTCTTGGCGCTGGTTCGCATTGAGGAGGGGTCGGAGCCGGAGTCGCTCTCGGTCAGCCCGAAACATCCGATGACCTCACCGGAGGCCATTCGGGGAAGCCAGGTCTGTTTCTGCTCCTCAGACCCGAATCTCCAGATGGGAAACATGGCGAGCGAGCCCTGCACGGAGACGAAAGATCTGATGCCGGAGTCTCCCGCCTCCAACTCCAGACACGCGAGTCCGTAAGCAGTGGCCGAGGTACCGGCACAGCCATAACCCTCGAGGTGCATCCCGAGCAGACCGATGTCACCAAACTCCTTGGCTAGCTGTGCCTGGGGAAGAACTCCTTCCTCCCACCAATCACCGACATGCGGGACGATCTCCTTCTGGACGTAAGTCCGCACCGTGTCACGCAGCAGCTTCTCCTCGTCGGAGAGAAGGGAGTCGATGTCGAGGAAGTCGATAGGGTCGGGGCGGTCGAAGAAAATCTCGCTCATTGGGCGGGAATGCTATCCGCTGCGGGCGGTCGACACCTCATCGGGCTCGGTCAGCGAGCACATGTTTTCCTTCGGATTTACCACCCCTCCCCATCATGAGGGAGAGGAACTGATGCGAACACGATCAAGATCTGAACGATCCATGAACGCTTTCCGCCGAACCGAGTTGCGCTCGTAGCGTCGTGTGGATGACCAACAACTCAGTGATCGGCAAGAGAATTGTCGTCGTCGACGACGAACCCATGGTTCGCCAGGTCTTGACGGCCTATCTCGACCGTGCGGGGTTCGAGGTGACGGAAGCGTCCAATGGCATGGATGCGTTGAAGCTTGTCCAGGACTCGTCTCCGCATCTGGTACTTCTCGATGTGATGCTCCCGGAGTTGGACGGACTCTCCGTTCTCAACGAGATTCGACGGAAGACGACGGTGCCGGTGATTCTGCTGACCGCACGCGCCGAAGAGGTGGATCGAGTCCTGGGGTTGGAGATGGGCGCCGATGACTACGTGGTCAAGCCCTTTTCGCCCAGGGAGGTGACGGCAAGGGTGAGAGCCGTCCTCAAGCGTTCGGCAGAGCCGCGCAGTTACACGTCCCGCCTCGATTTCGATTCGCTGATCATCGACGGGTCTACCCGCGAGACCCTGGTCGACGGTCGACTGGCCCCTCTCACCCCGCGAGAGTTCGACCTTCTGTTCTACATGGCTTCCCACCCGCGTCAGGTCTTCAGTCGATCCCAGCTTCTGGAGCAGGTGTGGGATTCCTCACCGGACTGGCAGGACCCCGGGACCGTGACCGTGCACGTACGCCGGGTTCGGCAGAAGATCGAGCACGATCCAGAGAACCCAAGATGGCTGACCACCGTGTGGGGAGTCGGCTATCGGTTCGAGCCATGAAACCCGTCATCGCGGCTCTGGGGACCTTCCTATTCGGGCTGACGATCTTCGAGATCGTCATGCGACCTTCCTGGGCGGAACGGGGTGAACTCGGTTCGATATTCCTGGTGATGGCGTTGGCGATGGCTCTGGCCAATTGGTGGCTGCCGCGCTGGGCAAGGCGCAACAAGACGATCAGATCTACCGTTGCAGCGCTCGGCCTCACTGGCTTTTTGATAGTCGTGGGTGGCGCGGTCGCCGTCGCTGATCGCATGTTCGTCTCGAGACACGATCTCACCCTTCTGCTGGTGGTTCTGGCCTTTGGCATGGTTTCGGCTGTCGTTTTTGCCATCGCTGTCAGCCGGACCATCACCTCCGATTTGGATGTGGTGGCCGATGGCGCGTCGAGGGTCGCAGGGGGAGCGGTGGACATCAGGGTGACTCTCGAACGGCGGGACGAGTTGGGACGTCTTGCTCTGGCGATCGATCAGATGATCCGGCAGTTGGAGCTTGCCGAGACGCAGAGACAGGTGGACGCCGAAGGACGACGCCATTTCTTTGCGGCGGTGGGGCACGATCTGAGGACTCCGCTGGCATCGCTCAGATCGGCGATCGAAGCATTAGAGGATGGACTTGTGGACGAGCCGGCCCGGTATCTCGAATCGATGGGCCACGACGTCGAAGCGCTCTCCCGGCTGGTCGATGACGTGTTTCTCCTGGCACGAATTGATACCGGCCAGTTGCAGATCGTCAGGACAAGCGTCGATCTGACCGAGTTGGTCGACGAGACGATCGACCTTCTACGGCCCCTCGCGGAGAATCGGGGGGTGACGGTTCGACTGATCACAGCGACGCGAGTCATCGCCAGTGGCACGGACGAAGCCTTGAGCCGGGTGATGAGAAATCTCATCGACAATGCCATCCGGCACGCCCCGGAGAGTTCCGAGGTGACGGTTGAAGTGATTGGGGGCAGCGACGTAGCGACGGTCAGAGTCAGCGACGAAGGCGACGGGTTCTCCAAAGAGTTCATCCCAGCCGCCTTCGATCGGTTCACCCGGGGGGACACGGCCCGGGCCCGGACCTCCGGAGGCTCAGGTCTCGGATTGGCCATCGCCAGGGGGTATGTAGCTGCCCTGGGCGGAGAGATTTGGGCCGAGCCGGGCCCCGGCGGCAAGGTCGGGTTCCGTCTGCCCGTGGGGGCGTGAGCAAGGGCCCCGTTGCTGGCTCCCCGTACTCCCCCCCGTTTCCTCCCCTCGAGCGAAGCGATATGTGTCCTCCCCCGGGAGCGAAGCGAGGGTTTCCTCCCCCTCGAGCGAAGCGAGTCTGGGGGAGGTGGCCCGAAGGGC
>JBFHXF010000120.1:0-5736 GCA_041599115.1 Acidimicrobiia bacterium | reverse complement strand
GCGGTGCTCTCACTGGTCCTACGTCCCTACTTCGGTCGTCTTCTCGACCTCACCCGCCGCCGCACCGTGATCCTGCTCGCCGGGGCGACCAACGCGCTGATCGTCCTGTCCTTCATCACCACCGACATATGGGGTCCCTATCTCTGGGGGCTCTTTCTGCTTCAGAGGGTGGCTCAAGTGGCCCTGTTCACCACGATGCTCACCTACGCCGCCGACTCGATGCCCGTTGCCAGGCGCACCCAGGGTCTGGCCATGTTCGGTTTGTCCGGGCTGGTGCCGATCGCCATTGGCGGCTTCCTTGGCGACCTGGTGATCGGGGCGGGCGGATTCCACGGCCTCTTCCTTACGGCGGCGGCGGGTGGTGCCGTTTCCTGGCTCCTGGTGTGGAGACTTCCTGTGCTCCCGGTGCGCGGAAGGCAGCCGAGACGCTCTTACTGGGCGGCTTTTCGTCAATCCGATCTCATGCCGCTGTGGTTGGCGACGCTTTGTTTCACCATCGGTCTGGAGACCCTGTTCACTTTCACCAGAACCTTTGTCGACCAACGTCAGGTGGGAACCACCGGGCTGTTCTTCGGGGTCTATGGGTTGGCCGCCGCCGGAATCAGGATCTTTGGTGGAAGTCGATACGACAACGCTGCTTTGCGTCCGTTGACCGTGGTGTCGATCCTTCTCTATGGCTCCAGTCTCGCCATACTCGCCGTCTCGTTCTCGGTGCCCCTGTTTGTGGCTGCGGCATTGGTCGGCGGCACGGCCCACGGAGCCATATTCCCGATCCTGACCAGTCAGGTCGTGGCCCGGGCCAGGACTGCCGAAAGGGGCTCGGCGATGTCGATTTTCACCTCGATCTTCGATATCGCCCTGGTATCCGCAGCTCCAATCGTGGGGCTGGTCATCGACGACAGTGGTTACCTGGCGGCATTCCTGATGGCGGGAGCTGTGCTGGTGGCAGGGGCCGTTGGCTACGGTTTCTGGGATGCTCGGGTCAACCCAGGTCGATGAGCCAGGGCGACCTCACCGCCTGGCGCCGAAGAACTTCTCCAGCACCTCACCGCACTCATCAGCAAGGACGCTGTCGACCAATTCCACACGGTGGTTGAGCCGCCGGTCCTGGGGAATGTTGTACAGCGACCACGCGGCTCCAGCCTTGGGGTCAGCGGCGCCATAAACGATTCTGTCCACTCGCGCCCAGACGCTCGCTCCAGCACACATCGGGCATGGCTCCAGCGTCACCACCAGTGTGTGACCCGTGAGCCTCCAGTCTCCCAATGTGCGTGCCCGTCGCGACAGCACCAGCATCTCGGCATGCGCGGTGGGGTCATTCAGTTCCTCACGTCTGTTGCGATCGGAGCAGGCAATTTGGCCCGAGCCATCAAGGAGAACCGCCCCCACCGGAACGTCTCCCGCCTGGGCTGCCTCCCTGGCAAGGTCCAATGCGGAGCGCATCGCTGGGATGTAATCGACGGGTGGAGTGGGCTCTGACATGGTGCGCCATTATTCTTTCATCCGCCGGTCAGGTCTGGCGGGCATTCCTGGAGGGATCGCATAGTCCGGTCTAGTGCGCGGCACTGGAAATGCCGTTGGGGGTTTACGCCCCCTCGAGGGTTCAAATCCCTCTCCCTCCGCGAGACGACGACGTAGTCGGCGTGGGTGATGGGTATTGGGTATTGAGTATTGAGTATTGAGTATTGAGTATTGAGTATTGGGTACTGGGAATCGAGTTATGGGACGATTAACCCATAACTCATAACTCATAACTCATAACTCATAACTCACAACTCATAACTCATAACTCATACACAGCTGGGCCTAGCCCAGCGTTGGAGGGGTCGCATAGTCCGGTCTAGTGCGCGGCACTCGAAATGCCGTAGGGGGCAGACGCCTCCTCGAGGGTTCGAATCCCTCCCCCTCCGCGAGACGCCGACGTCGTCGGCGTTGGTATTGAGTATTGAGTACTGAGTACTGAGTATTGAGTACCGGGTATTGAGAATCGAGTTGTGGGACGATTAGCTGACAACTCATAACTCGTAACTCATGACTCAAAACTCACAACAGCCGGGCATTCATGCCCGGCCCTGGAGGGGTGGTCGAGTGGTCGAAGGCGCCGGTCTTGAAAACCGGTGGGCCCTTTTCAGGGTCTCGTGGGTTCGAATCCCACCCCCTCCGCGAGGGCCTTGCATTTGTGCAGGGCCGGCATCGAGTATTGAGTGTATGAGTATTGAGTACTGAGGACTGAGAATCGAGTTGTGGGACGATTAGCTGACAACTCGTAACTCATGACTCAAAACTCACAACAGCCGGGCATTGATGCCCGGCTCTGGGAGAGGTGGCCGAGTGGTCGAAGGCGCTCGCCTGCTAAGCGAGTAGGGGGTGTTAAGCCTCCTCGAGGGTTCAAATCCCTCCCTCTCCGCGGAGACCCGGCAAGTGTCCGGGCCGGTGTCGGGTAGTGGCTCCAGGAGGTGCGATGATCTATCTGGCCCTCCTTCGCGGGATCAATGTCGGGGGGAAGAACCGGGTCGAGATGGCCCGGCTTCGGGAGACATTCCAGAGGGTGGGCATGACCACCGTCTCGACCTACATCAACTCCGGCAATGTCATCTTTGCCGACACGGCGCGTTCCGTGTCTGAGATCGTTTCGGTACTCGAGAGGGCAATAGCAAACGATTTCGACCTGAGCATAAGGGTGCTTGTGAGGACCCTGGAGAGCATGGATGAGTTGGCAGCAGGTTTGCCCGATGCCTGGGTGAACGACTCGACCATGAAATGTGACGTCATGTTTCTCTGGGACGAGGTCGACTCCCCAACCGTGCTGGAGGCCATGACCATCCGGGATGGAATCGACGATGTGGTCTATCTACCCGGTGCCATCATCTGGCGCGTCGATCGGACCAGGCAGCCTCGGAGTGGCCAGACCTCGATCGTGGGCACCGACCTGTACAGGAAGATGACTGTGCGCAACTGCAATACGGCGAGACGGCTGATCGAGCTGATGCGAGAAATCGACCGAACCTGACTCCAAGAAGGGAAGCTCCTTCAGACGGAGCTTCCCACCCAAGTGGCCACAACCTGACCCAGCACCGGAAGCGTCAAGCCTCCACTCGTCAGCACCGCGTCGTGGAAGCCTTTGATGTCGAAGCCGACCCCGAGACGGTCTCGGGCCATGTCGCGGAGTCGGAAGATCTCTCGCTGTCCCGTCTTGTACGCCAGGGCCTGGCCGGCCATGCCGATGTAGCGGTCGACCTCCTGTTCGATTACAGACAAGGGGATTGGGGTCCATTGCACCATCCAATCGATCGCCTTCTGCCTGCTCCATCCCATGGCGTGCATTCCGGTGTCGACCACCAGGCGCCCGGCCCGCCACGCATCGGCGGCAAGCATGCCGAGACGGTCCATATCTGTGGTGTAGAGCCCCATCTCATCGGCGAGACGTTCGGCGTAGAGCCCCCACCCTTCGACGTGGGCGAACGCCGAGTAGTACTTGCGGAAATCGGGGATGCCGGTGAGCTCCATCGACAGTGATCGGTCGAGATGATGTCCCGGAATCGCCTCGTGAAAATGGAACGACTCGTAGTTGAACCGTTTCCGTGATGTCGGGTCATGGGTGTTGAGGTAATAGAGCCCGGGTCGCGAGCCGTCGTTGGCGGGGGTCATGTAGAAGGCAGGAGGGAGGTCCTTGGCGATCGCCGCCGGCACCTCGACGACATCGCACGGGGATTCGGGTCGGGCACCGAACCAGTCATCGACGGCCTTCCAGGCGCGATCGATCGTGGCTGTGGCGTGGTCGACCATCTCTTGTGAGGACCTGTAGCTCAGGTCTGGGTCATGACGCAACCGGTCGAAGAGGGTCGGCAGATCGGAGACGCCCAAGGTGCGCGTCCCGATCTCGGCCCATTCAGCGGGCAGCTTCTCGGTGGCGTCGGCAAGGCCGTAGTCATGCAGCTCCTGCGGGTCGGCAGGCAGGCTGGTGTACATGTGCACCAGCTTCTCGTAGACAGTGTCGCCGTCCGTACTGTGAGTAAGGCCCACCTTGTCGTCCGGCTTGGCGAAGGGCGCGATCTCATCGGCCATTGACTGCCGGTAGGAGGCAAATGCCGGTCTGATGATCTCGGTCACGAGCTTGGTGACTTCGACCCGCGTCAAGTCGTCGGTAGTCTCGATGATGGTGGCCTTGGCGAAGGGGTCGTCGTCGATATTGGTGGCGAGATAACCGTCGATCATGTTGATGACTCGGTCGACGACGACGCGGGCAGGCGGCCTGCCCTGGGCTACCTCCTCCCTGTTGAGTCGGAAGGTCTGGTCGAGCAGGCGGGGGATCTGTTTCCACCGCTCTGCGTACGCCTCGCTTTCCTCTCTGTTATTGGCCGAGAGGCTGGAGACGCTGAGTAGGAGATCGGTGGCTTGACCGACGAAGGTATCCACCGCGCCGACCAGAAACCGGCCCTCGAGAACGTCGGCCAGTATCTCCGCTTCAGGGATGGCAAGATCGCGGGTTATTCGATCCTGGGTATTCAGGCTCTGGGTGTCGATGGCCCGGGCTTCATCGGCGATGGATCGCAGCCTCGATGCGGCCGATTCGATGGATGCAGCTGACAGATCCTGCAGTTGGGAATCACGTTCGTGAAAACCGAGGAGGGACCCCGATACCGGGTCCAATTCGAGACGGATATCCCACAGACGTGCACTGATGTCTTCCAGAGTCATGGTTCACCCCTCAGGCTGGATTGAGCCGGGGTGAGGGTACAGACCAGTCGCGGAATACCAGGCAAAAAAAACCCCACACAAGAAGGTGGGGCCCCCCTTACAAGATCGACAAGGCCTATAAGGCGCTTCCCTTACGGTCACTACCCGTTCGGTCCGGGATCGTGGCTCCTATTGCCACCTCTCAGCTGGAAAGACTCCCAGCTCTCCCTTTGCCTCGTAGGCCTTGTCTGCGGATGATTAGATCGACCTCTCCGATCTTTGGCTAGGGCCAAAAGTCCCAATCGCGCCAACGGCAACTGCCTGTGCTATCCGCTTGCTGAAAGATCGCGGCAGTTGGGACCTTGGTCTCTATCGCCCTAATAGCCCTGCTGGCACGCTGGGGACGGAGGTTCGGCCATGAGAAAAGAAACTGAGCGCGAGGGCTTCTTGGAGCAGGCGCGGGAGGGGGCTGAGGGAACAGAATTCTACGAAGATCCGTTGCTCGAACGGAGTCTCGAGGTTCAAACCGAAGCGGCCCAAGGGGTCGAGGTCTTTCAGAATCCCGATTCGGTGGTGCCGCCGTGGGTCTTGAAGGAGGGTGCTCCCGGTCATGAGAGCTTCACTGGTGATGGCCTCGACGACGGGCGGGACGAGGAAGACGAGCGGGCCCAGGTCTGACGTCGGATCGAAAAACTGATATAACTGGTAGTGCTCCGGCGTCGCACCGGTGCCGGTGATAGCTCGCTTCTCGCTGGAGGCCGCGGGTAAGGAGGATGACATGACCGAAGAGCTGGTGGGTGTGGTAGACCATTGGTTCGGGGCGATCAACGTGGCCGGCGTCGCGATAACCGCTCGCCAGCTAAGTGTCGGCGACACGATTCACATCGTGGGCCACACCACCGATTTCACCGACACAATCGTGTCGATGCAGCTGGAACATGAGGCAGTCCTGAGCGCCGGCAAAGGCGACAGCGTGGGCATAAAGACCACCGACCGGGCGCGAACCGGAGACGAGGTCTATCGGGTCACCGAAGGCTGAGAACGGTGGACATGGAAAGG
>JBFHXF010000119.1:0-5902 GCA_041599115.1 Acidimicrobiia bacterium | reverse complement strand
CGGGTCTTCTAGCTTCCCAGTATTCCGGCCCCACGGTTTGGCAGCCAACCCGGGCGAGACGACCTCCTCCGGGCCCCGGGCCGGTGCTTCCATCACTATCTCCTCGCCTGGTGAGAATGCTGCTCGCAGGTCGCTCCATCCGTCGTACCGCCTGGGTGAGGGCTTGGGGCCGGGTCTGGGAGATGCCATGGGTCTGATAGATCGCATCGCAGGCCAGATCGCATCCGGCGGGACTCCTTTCAACACCATGGCAGTTCGCGCCCGAGCGGCACAGCTCCTCGAGATCGAGGCACCTCTGACGGGTTCTTCCCAGGCACAGCGGGTGGCCGATCGCGTACTTGGCCTGGGGCCGCTGGAAGCGTTGCTACGTGACAGCGGTGTCTCAGATGTCCTGGTCAACTCCCCGGATGAGATCTGGGTTGAACGTGACGGCGTCCTGAGCCGGGTGGCGGAATCGTTCCCCGATGCCGACTCAATCCACTCGGCTGTGGAGAGAGTCATCGCACCGCTGGGTCTTCGGATCGACAGGGCATCCCCATTCGTCGATGCCCGTTTAGCCGACGGGAGTCGCCTCCATGCGGTCGTGCCGCCTGCGTCGGTGGATTCGCCCATCGTGGCCGTTCGCCGCTTCATACCGGCCGTAAACAGTCTCGAGGAGTGGGTAGCGAGAGGTTCGGCTACTCAGGAGCAGATCGAGGAGATGGTGGCCCTGGTTTCCGGGCGCGAGACGTTTCTCATCTCCGGTGGCACGGGCACCGGCAAGACGACCCTGCTCAATCTTCTCGCCGCGACCATTCCCGAGGGCGATCGGATTGTGACAATCGAAGATGCGGCCGAACTCTCCTTTCCCGGACATGTGGTTCGGCTGGAGGCTCATCCACCGAACACCGAAGGCGCTGGAGAGGTCACCATTCGCTCCCTGCTTCGCTCGGCCCTCCGTCTTCGGCCAGACCGGATAATCGTGGGTGAGGTGAGGGGTCCGGAGGCTCTCGACCTCATTTCTGCTCTGAACACCGGGCATCGCGGTTCGATGTCGACGATTCACGCCAACTCTCCCGAGGAAGCCATGTGGCGGCTCGAGACCCTGGCACTTTCGGCCGGCGACATATCGCCACGAGCTGTCAGTCGTCAGATGTATGCAGCTATTCGAGCGGTGGTGCAGCTCGAACGCGAGGGGCCGCAACGGCGAGTGGCCGAGATCGCCCGGGTCAGAGATGGTTGAGTGGTTGTTGTTCTCGGTGGCTGTGGGCCTCGGGATGAGCCTGCCGCGAGTCACCGCGCTGATAGCAGCGACCAGGTTTCCTTTCTTGATGGCGGTGCTGATAGCGGGTCACGTCTGGCGCAACAAACGACATGTCTCGACTAGATCTCTCGCATTTTGTGAGGCTGTTGCCGATGAGCTTCGCTCCGGGGCGTCACTGCGATTCTCTTTACAGAGTGCGGCCCGGTCGGTCGAAGCCGACTCTCTGGCGGCTCGCGTTGTAGATGCACCTTTTCGCGTGGTGGCCGGCATGACAGCCGAGGAGTTCCCCGATGTGGGGCCAGAACTGGCGGTGTGCATCGAGCGATCGGCGTGGTCTGGAGCCCCCATCGCCGATTTGTTCGATGAGCTCGCGGGAGTCGCCCTGGCCCAGTTCGAGGTGCAGCAGGAACTCAGGGCGGCGCTGGCCCCTGCCCGGGCGACAGCCCTGGTCATGCTCGCCGGTCCGCTAATCGTGCTCTGGAAGATGTTTGGAAGCGAAGATCAAGCTGGCTTCCTCAGCTCGCCTGCCCAGCGTCTTGCCTTCGTCACCGGACTTCTATTGGTCGTCGTCTCCTTCGCTGCCGGCGCTGTGATGGTGAGGAGGTCACGATGACGATTCTGGTCGCGTCTTCCGCTGGCATGGCGCTGGGCGGTCCATTCCTCGCCCTTGTCTTTGCCCTGACGGCGGTGCTCGTCTCGATGCGCCGCCGCCCAGGACCCGATCCTCCCATCAGACCGGTCCTATTGGTGTTGTTGGTGGAGCTTCGGACGGGGAGCTCGATTCTTGCCTCGCTGCAGCGGGCGGCCGATATCTTCCCCGATCACCGGGAGTTGGTCCGTGCGGTTCGTGTGGCCTCGGTCAACGGCCTGACTGCCGCGATCGAAATCGCCTCGGGTGATGTGAGAAAGCTGCTCAGCCATCTGGCGCGCTCACAGAGATCGGGCTCACCGGCTGGCCGTACGGTTCGCTCGCTCCTCGACGCCGATATCGCTGCGGAACGGGCGGCACGTCTGTCCAGGGCCAAGAGCCTGCCGGTCAAGCTGATGATCCCGGTGTCACTGCTGCTCTTGCCGGGCCTGATGCTTCTCGTCTATGCCCCGGGTCTGCTGCGCCTTCTCGGCGATCTCACCGAAGCCTTCTGATGATCCCGCACTTCTCCCCGCAACCGGTCGGAAACCGGCTCGAAAGGAGAGATCATGACACGTCTTTGGGCATGGTCGATGTCGAAGGAGAGCGATCGAGGTCAGGCAACGGTCGAGTACTTTCTGGTGATCCTGGCTGCAACGGCCCTCGCGATCATCGGGCTGAAATGGCTGCAGTCAGGGAGCGGCGGGGGTCTGCTGGGGGGCCTGTTCGGAAAGGTGATCTCCTGGGTCGTCGGGAAGTTCTAAAAGGCGAGAGAGGAGCGGTGACTGTGGAGTTTTTCCTCGTGTTGCCGATGATCGTCCTGGTTCTGGTCGGATCCCTTCAAGTGGTGGGTATGGCCCGGGCCAGAATGGAGTTGCAGGGCGCAGTGAGAGACGGAGCGAGGATTGCCGCAACCACGCCCGATCCCGCCAGGGCCGTGGGGGCGGTGCTGGATGCGCTGCCCCCTTCGGTTCGCCTTCTGACCCGTGTATCCGTGCAGCGTCCGTCCAGGGTTGGGGCCCCGGCGAGGGTCACGGCCACGATGAAACACCCTCTCGGGCCGCCCTTTCCTTCCCGTTTTGGTGTCGACCTCACCGCTTCGGCGACGATGCCAGTTGAGCGATGACCATTGACGAGGGCGGTGCTGCGGTAACGCTGGTCTTCGTGGCCGGAGTCGTCGCAATGGTCGCCATAGGCTCGGTGTCGCTCGGCCTTCTGTATGTTGGCCGCGAGAAAGCCACAACGGCGGCCGAAGCCGCCGCACTGGCGGCCGCGGTCGCCACATACCCGATGGCGGCTGTCGATTCACCCATTTCCGCGGCCGCCGCCATGGCAGAGAGGAATGGCGCCCGTCTGAACTCTTGTCAGTGTCCGGTTGACCGGTCACTCCGGGTCAGAACGGTGAGAGTCTTCACCTCGCTGGTCGTCACCGTTCCGCTGTTCGGTGATCTGTGGGTGAAGGGAGGTGCTGCCGCCGAATTCGACCCGGTGGCCTGGTTGGGTGGCTGATTTGGCCTTATTCTGCCTTCATGGCCGGTCGTGCCGAAGTGCTCCGAATGCTCGCTGAGCTGGCGAAGCTGACCACCCTCGATGAGGGAAGCCCGCAGGCCTTCCGGGTTCGGGCTTATGAGAACGCACTCCACGGCATCGAGGCATATCCCGGTGAGATTGCGGAACTCTCCAAAGAACGACTCATCGAGATCAGCGGTATCGGGGGATCGACGGCCGACAAGATCATTGAGCTATTCCAGACTGGCCGCGTCGCCAAGCTGGAGAAGCTGAGAGACAAGTACCCGCCTTCTTTCGTGGAGCTGACCAAGATCCCGGGTCTCGGCCCCAAGACCCTCAAGCTGCTCAGGTCCGAGTTGGGTGTGGAGGACCTCGACGGCCTGAAGGCTGCCATCGCAGCGGAGAGACTCAGGGGTCTCCCCGGTTTGGGAAAGACAACTGAGGAAAAGATCGGACGGGCCATGGAACGCCTCGGTCTGCACGGCAAAGACCGGCGCACCCCCCTGGCGGAAGCACTGCCACTTGCCCGAATGCTCGCCTCCCGCATAGGCGGGGTCGCAGGCGTTGAGGCGGCGGTTCCCTGCGGGTCGATCAGACGTTTCTCCGAGACGATCGGTGATATCGACATCGTCGTTGCCACGGACGATCCTGCGACGGTTTCGGGGTTTGTGGTAGCGATGCCGGAGGTCGACGAAGTAATCGGTGCAGGTGACACCAAGACTTCGTTTTTGACACGCGATGGAATGCAGGTGGATGTGAGATCGGTGAAACCCGATCAGATGGGTTCCGCGATGCTCTATTTCACCGGCTCGAAGACCCACAACATCGCTCTTCGGCAACGTGCCATCGATCGCGGTCTCCTCCTCAGCGAGTACGGCTTGTTCCAGGGTGAGGAGATCGTGGCCTCCAAGACCGAGGAGGAGATCTACCGGGCTCTCGATCTCGAATACATACCGCCACAGCTGAGGGAAGGGGCGGGAGAGGTGCGCGCCGCGGCTGCCGGAGGTTTGCCACCCCTGGTGGAGCGCTCCGATGTCAGGGGCGACCTTCATTACCACTCGAATCGTTCGGGTGACGGCCGATCTTCGTTGCAGGACATGATCTCGGCCGCGGTCTCACATGGCTATCAATACATCGCCTTCACCGATCATGGTGAGGACCTGGCGATAAACGGATTGAGCCGCGACGACATGCTGGAGCACAAGCGGGCGATCAGGGAGCTGCAGGAGCAGCACCCGGAGATCACCATTCTCTTCGGGTGCGAATTGAACATCGGCCCTGATGGCAGCCTGGACTACGACGCGGAGTTCCGGCGTGAGTTCGACTTCTGCGTTGCGTCGATCCATTCCCATTTCGACCTCGGCAAGGAACAGCAGACTGCGAGGCTTCTGACTGCACTGGCTGATCGATCTGTCAATGTGATAGGGCACCTGTCGGGGAGATACGTCGGGCGGCGTCCCGGGGTTGAACTCGACACCGATTCGATACTCGAGGCTCTGGCGCTGACTGGTGTGGCCCTGGAGATCAATGGCGCCCTGGATCGCCTCGACGCCACCACCGAGGTGAACCGGCAGGCGATGGCCGGGGAGGTGAGCTTCGTCATCGATACCGATTCGCATCATGTGAGCGAACTGGTTCGCATGGATTACGGAGTGGAATACGCCCGACGGGCCTGGGTGACGGCCGAACGGGTGGTCAACACCTGGGAGCTGGATCGATTCCTGGATTGGGTGGCGGCCCGCAGGGGGTAGCGGTTCGGGGGCAGATTCGATCCTTGTAATTTCTGTTTCGTTTCGGGAAGCTGTTGGCCTGGCGACTACACCAAAGGAGATCGATCGGGTGGCTAACACCTTCGTCCTTGACACCTGTGTCCTGCTCGCCGACCCAAACTCCCCGCTCCGATTCGACGAACACGATGTGGTCATACCGCTCGTCGTCGTGGAGGAGCTAGACCGGAAGAAGACCCGGATGGACGAGGTCGGCGCCAATGCCCGGGCAGCGATTCGCCTACTCGAGGAGCTGGGAGCCTCCCGCGATGGCGGGCTTCGCGAAGCCGTGAGCATACCCAGCGGCGGCACGCTGAGAATCGAGCTCAATGGCATCACGTCTGAGAGGCTGCCGATCGCGCTCGACCCCCACACCCCCGACCACCGCATTCTCGCCACATGTCTCAATCTGGACGAAGCCGGATCGACGGCCCTGGTCACCAAGGACGCAGCTTTGCGAATCAAATGCGCCCAACTCGGGGTCGCCGTCCAGGACTACCGTGCCGACACCGTCCCGGTGGACCAATTCCACTCCGGGTTGATCGAACTCGAGACGGATGCGGGGACGATCGATCGGCTCTACGACGAGGGCAAGATCGAGATTGCCGGGACCGCTGCCCTGGTGAATCAGTTCCTGGTCCTGAAATGCGGAACCTCGCGGTCGGCTCTGGCGCGCGTGGTTCAGTCCGAGCCGGTGCTGGTCGTGGAACGGGTTCCGACCCATGTCCGAGCTTTCGGTGTGGAACCCAAGAATGT
>JBFHXF010000118.1:0-5926 GCA_041599115.1 Acidimicrobiia bacterium | reverse complement strand
GGTCGTCTCATCCTGGGATTGGGTGCGGGGTGGAACGAGCCCGAGTACCGGGCGTTCGGCTTTCCCTACGACCACCGGGTTGCCCGTTTCGAAGAAGCCTTCACCATCATCCGGACACTTCTCCGAGAGGGATCGATCGACTTCGAGGGGCGTTACTACACGTTGCGCGACAGCGAACTTCTGCCCAGGCCACGCCCCGACATCCCGCTCATGGTGGGGTCCAACGGTCCGCGCATGCTGCGCATCACCGCTCCGCACGTCGACATGTGGAACTCATGGTTCGTCTGGTTCGAGAACTCACCGGACCAGCTTGGACCGCTTGTCGAGAATCTGGAGAGGGCGTGTGCCGAGACAGGGCGTGATCCGGCCTCCATCGAGAAGACGGCAGCGGTCTACGTCCAACTGGACAGGGGACAGGGGAGGATCGCCGGAAGTGAGGACCGACCGAAGGCAGTTCCGATCAGCGGGGATACCGAGTCGATCGCAGAATCTCTGGTTGCCTTTGCCCGCGCCGGCATGGACCGGCTTCAGCTGGTCATCGACCCGATCGACGCTGCCGCCGTGGAGGAATTGGGTGCCGTCCTCGGCGTTGTTCGCGCCGATCGAGCGGAGTAGCGTCGCCGTCATGAGACTGACAAGCAACAGTTTTGGCGACGGGGGAGTGATCCCCGATCGTTATGCGTTTGCCCGACCCGTGCCCGGTGGCCCGGTCACCCTCTCGGACAACATCAATCCCCACCTGGAGTGGTCTGAAGTCCCGGTCGGGACCAAGTCGTTCGCGATCATCTGTCACGACCCCGACGTGCCCTCGAAACCCGACGACGTGAACCAACCGGATCGGGAGGTTCCCTCCGACCTGCCCCGTGTCGATTTCTTCCATTGGGTCGCCGTCGATCTCCCGGCAGATCTCAGACGCATCGAAGAGGGCGAGTTCGCCTCCGGCGTAATCCCCGGAGGCAAGCAGGCCGCATCCGGGCCCCACGGGTGCCGTCAAGGGCTGAACGATTACAGCCTGTGGTTCTCCGGGGACGCCGAGATGGAGGGCAGCTATTACGGCTACGACGGCCCGGCTCCTCCATGGAACGACTCGATCATCCATCACTACGTGTTCACCGTTTATGCCCTCGATGCCCCGTCAATCGAGGTGGAGGGGGCTTTCACCGGGCATGATGCCCGTGCGGCCCTCGAATCCCACACCCTCGACTCGGCCTCGGTCACCGGGACCTACACCCAGAACCCGCGACTGCGTTAGAGCCCCGGGGATTGTCTCAAGTTGCTGACGCCGCGGTCTTTCGCAGCGACCGCACCCCGAGCACGATGAAGAACAGCGCTATGGGGACCACCGACATGGTTGCCGACCCCGAGGTGTCGAGGTGGTAGCTGATGACCAGACCGACTGCCACTGAGACGACACCGATCCCGGCGGCCGTGAGCATCATTGCCGGAACTCGTTTCACCAGGAGCGCGGCCGTGGCCGGTGGTCCGACCAACAGGCCGAACACGAGAAGGGTCCCGACTGTCTGAAATGACCCGACGATCGAGACAGTGACCAGCGTGAGCAAGGCCAGGTGGGCAAAACGGGGTCGAAGACCCAGAAGTTGCGCCTTGGATTCATTGAAGGAGAGCACGAGAAAACTGCGATATAGCAGCGCCGATGCCACAACGACGGAGATGCCCACCCCGGCAAGCACGTAGAGGTCTCCAACCGTCACCCCGAGGGCATCCCCGAAGAGGATGCTGGTGAGGCTCCCCGAGAACGAGTCGGTCCGGGAGACGATGATCACGCCCAGACCGAGCATGCCGACGAACAAGAGCCCGATACCGGTGTCCTCGGAGAACGCCGTCTGACGATGCACCAGGTTGATCCCGCCGATCATCACAACGGCGGCCGCTGCTGCGCCCAGCAGGGGGTTGAAATCGAGGAGGACCGCCAGGGCGATACCGGGAACGACTCCGTGCACCAGCGCGTCCCCCAGGAAGGTCATGCCCCTGATCACCACCCAGGTGCCGACGACGGCGAGGGCCACTGCGGCCAGGGCTCCGCCGAGAAGGGCTCGTTGCTGGAAGGCGAGCTCGAAGGGAAGGAGTAGCCAGTCCATCAGAGTGCGAAGTTAGTGCTCATTGCCCAAGCGCTCCCGCTATTCGCCGGGCATCGGTGAGAAGCATCTCGATCAGCGTTTCCGCTCCACTTCCGGGTCCGCCAAGCGAACCGGTGAACAGCTCGACGACCGAGGCGTCCGGTCCGACTTCGGCGGCGAGCGAATCGGCCAGGGTCCTGGGCTCGATGGTCTCGGCAAAGACGACGCGGGTGTTCTCACGTCGCATGACGTCTAGGAGTCTTGCCAGGTCGGCCGAGCCGGGTTGAGCCATGGTCGAACCTCCCGGTATCACCGTGCCGACGACAGTCATGTCATAACGGTCGGCGAAGTACTCGAGAGAGTCGTGATTGGTGACGAGTCTGCGGGCATCCGCGGGGATGCTGGCCAGGGTCGACCTGATCTCAGCGTCGGTGGTGATCAGCGTCCGGGCATAGGCGTCGGCCCGGGAACTCCAGTCTCGGCCCGGAAGTAGTGACTCCAACCGGGCCGCAACCAGTTTTGCCGCCCCGGCCATTCTGATCGGGTCCATCCAGACGTGGGGATCATCGACCGTGCCGGCCGATCTCGCCTCTCCTCCGGCCGACCTGAGGGGCAGCGGGTCCAGTTGGGGGCCCAGGGTGAGGACCGGTGTGCCGTCCCGGGCGATCGAGTCCAACACGTCTCCGAAGCCGCCTTCGAGGCCAAGCCCGTTGGCCACCACGAGGGCGGCCGAGGCCAGGACCGCCGTATCCCGGGCAGACGGCTGATACTCATGCGGGTCGCCACCGATGGGAATGAGGACCTCGACCCCGGCGTCATTGCCGGCAACGTTGGCGACGACATCGCCGAGCATGCTCGTGGTGACCACGATGACGGGTCGGCCCGTCGCCGCCCGGTCGGAGTTGCATGCTCCAAGGATCACGGCAACCGCCAACAGGACGGTCAGTGGCTTGAGGATTCTGTCTAGAATGAGAATCATTATCATCTAGGATAATCAGGGTGCAGACCATGACCAACAGGGATCGGCAGATAATCGACAAACTCGGAGCCGCCGGTGTCAGATACACCACCGGGCGCCGGGTGGTCGTGTCCGCCCTAGCCTCTGCTGGGGGACCTCGTTCGGCGGCCGAGCTTCATGCGGAGATCACTCCGTCGGTTCCCCTCTCATCGCTCTACCGATCCCTCTCGGTTTTGGAAGGGGCGGGGATCCTCGAGCCTCACCACGGCGCGCGGGACATCGTTCGCTATGAGCTGGCCGAATGGTTAACCGGGCATCATCACCATCTGATCTGTGTGCAATGCGGCGCCGTCGAGGACGTTGCCTTGCCCGTGCGTCTCGAAGATGAGCTGGAGTCGGTTGTCGCCAGGGTGACGGGCACTGCTTCATTTCAGGCGGAAGGCCACAGTCTCGAGGTCGAAGGTCGTTGCCGGCGATGCGCCTGAAAGACCCGGTGATCGTCGGTGAGGACGTGGCCCTGGCGTATGGGTCGACCATCGCCCTCTCCGAGTCCTCATTCGAGATCCCGAGGGGCGGCCTCACCATTCTCATCGGTCCCAACGGCTCCGGGAAGTCTTCGTTACTCAATCTCGTGGCAGGGCTGTTGCCGCCGACTTCCGGGACGATTCAGGTCAGTCCGAGCGACGGGAGAGTGCCCCGCATCTCCTATGTGCTGCAGACCACCAGGGTCAACGACGCCCTGCCGATCACGGTCCGGGAAGTTGTGACCATGGGGCGTTTCGCCACCGTCGGATCATACGGCTGGTTGGACGCAGACGATCGGGGGGCCGTCGACAGCGCCATGAAGCGAATGGACATCGACAAGCTGGCCGACCGTCATCTGCGGGACCTTTCCGGCGGCCAGCGCCAGCGGGTCTTCGTTGCCCAGGGTCTGGCCCAGGAACACGATCTTCTCTTGCTCGATGAGCCTCTGACCGGACTCGACCTCACTTCGGCCCGGGCGATCGACGATGTCATCCACGACGAGTACAACGACGGATGCACAATCGTGATGACCACCCATGACCTCGTCGAGGCCCATGTCGCAGACCATGTAGTTCTGCTGTCAGGAAGGGTGGTGGCCTTTGGGCCACCCGATCAAGTCTTGACCGTGGAGAATCTCACCGCGGCCTACGGGCCGAATCTTCTCCATGTGGAGGGTGAGAGTCTGTTCTTGGATGACCCGGCGCACCGTCCGGTGGGCGGACGTCACGTGCACCGGGATCGATCCAACTAATCAGCGACGACGATCCTCGCGGGGGCGGGCCTCGTTGACTTTGAGGTTGCGACCGCCGTGGTCTCTGCCGTCGAGGGCCTCGATGGCCTTGGCGCCGCCTTCATTGTCCATCTCGACGAATCCGAAACCGCGGGAGCGGCCGGTCTCGCGGTCATTGACAACCGACGCCGACGTCACCGTGCCGTACTGCGAGAAAAGGTTCTCGAGCTCCTGCCCGGTGGTGCTGAAGGGAAGGTTCCCCACATAGATATTCATGCTGCGACTCGTCCTTTCTGACGGAGGGCCTCTTTGCAACCCTCTTCTGTGTTGTCCGGTACGACCCTGCTCTCAGTCCGGTCGCAGTGAACTGCGGGAATCAAACGAGTCGCCGCCGAAGCAGCCGCGGGTAATTTAGCCAAACAGAATCAGAATGTGCACAAGTCGGGGCGAATTCAGGTTTCCGAGATGGTCACCGAGTGGATGACGACGTCCTCATGAGGGCGATCTGACCTGTCGGTAGAGGCCGTCGCAATCGAGTCGACGGTGTCATGTCCCGAGGTGACCTGTCCGAAGATGGTGTAGGAGTGGGGAAGACCAACTTTTGTGTGGCAGATGAAGAACTGACTCCCGTTGGTGTTCGGTCCAGCGTTGGCCATGGCCACTGTACCGCGGGTGTAGCTGCCCTCACCGTCGAGCTCGTCGCGGAAGCGATATCCGGGGCCTCCCCGTCCGGTTCCTGTGGGGTCGCCACCCTGGATCATGAAGTTCTCGATGACCCGGTGGAAGATGACCCCGTCGTAGTAGCCGTCCTTTGCAAGAAAGACGAAGTTGTTGACGGCCAGGGGCGAGCGGGCGGCGTCTAGGTCGATCTCGATCGGTCCGTGGCTGGTGTCCAGAGTCGCCGAGTAGGTCTTGTCGAGGTCGATGATCAGATCGGGGGCGGAGTCGTACTGTTTGGCTGTCATGCGGGCACCCTAGCGGTGCGCCGCGGGGAGCCCGGGTCCGCATGAGAAGTGGTTCCAGTCGCTCGATGGGTAATCTGACCAGGTGACTCCTTCTGTATCTCCCCCTTTCGGCCGGGTGGCAACCGCGATGATCACTCCCTTCGACGATGACGGCCGGGTGGATCATCAGAGGGCGTGGAGGCTCGCGAGGTTTCTCTCAGACAACGGGAGCGACGCTCTCGTGGTGACCGGCACCACCGGCGAATCGCCCACCCTCAGCGGGGCCGAGAAGGTGGCGCTGTACCAGACCGTGATCGACGCCGTCGCCGAGAAGGACACACTGGTCCTTGCGGGGACGGGCACCTACAACACCGCGGAGTCGGTCGAGATGACCGCCAAAGCCGGCGACCTCGGCGTCGACGGTGTCCTCGCGGTGACCCCCTACTACAACCGCCCCAGCCAGCAAGGCCTGCTCGCCCACTTCCGGGCTATCGCCGACGTCGGGGTTCCCGTGTTGCTCTACAACATCCCGGGACGGACCGGTCGTCTCATCGAACAGGCGACCCTGGAAGAACTGGCTCTCCACGAGAACATCGTGGCCGTCAAGGACGCAGTCGAGAATCTCGACTTCACCTCGGAGACCATCAATCGCAACCCGGGTTTTCCGGTCTACTCCGGTCAGGACTCGCTG
>JBFHXF010000117.1:0-5958 GCA_041599115.1 Acidimicrobiia bacterium | reverse complement strand
CTCTGGTTTCAGAAGATCGGCCAGTCGTCCCTTTCCGAGGTGAAAGGACTTGACCGGAAGGACGACGGTTGTTGGCACGATTTGAGGCTATTCGGAATAGCAAGCAGGTCGCTCCCGTTTCCCGGTGAGTCCAGGATTAGGAGAATCATGCCCAAGGCCGTGTGGAATGGCACTGTCCTCGCAGAGAGCGAAGAGACGGTCGTCGTCGAGGGAAACCACTACTTCCCAATCGACTCACTCTCAGCCGGGTTTTTCAAGAGCTCTGACGCCCACACCACTTGTCACTGGAAGGGCGTTGCCAGCTATTACGACATTGAGGTTGACGGAGAGACCAACCGCAACGCGGCCTGGTTCTATCCCGAGCCTTCCCCGGCTGCAGCCGCCATCAAGGACTACGTCGCATTCTGGCGGGGGGTCAGAGTCGTCGATTGATCACGGGTTGACCAGGACGGGCACCGGTGAGTGGTGACAGAGTCGGTCGGCTACCGAACCGAGCAATACCCGTTCGGCCAAGCCCGCTCCTCGTCGTCCAATGACCAGTAGATCTGCGTCGTTTTCCTCGCAGACGGAGATCAGCTTGTTTGCAGGGTCACCCAGCTCTTGGAGTGTCTGGTAGTCGACACCCTCCAAATCGAGGAGCCCGACCAACTCGTCGAGAACCTCCTTTTGACCCTGTGCGATCGCCGCTGCCAGGGCCTCCGGCGAGGGAGGAGCTCCGCCGATCCCCCACCACCCTTCCGGCTCGCGAACGACGGTTGCCAGAATGAGTTTGGCGTCCCAGTGCCGTGCCATCGTCAGCGCCCGCGCCGCGGCCCGATGACTGCCGTCCGATCCGTCAACGCCGACAACGATTGTCTTCGGTTGCCAATCCATCAGATACCTCCTTGAGCAAAGATAGGGCGGTTTCGCGGCTTCGTCAGATCAGAGCACGGCCAGAAGGAGATGACCGATCGCCAGCCCGTAGAGCGCCGCAACCAGGTCGTCGGTCATGATCCCCCATTCACCGCGCAGCCCCTCGGCGCGTCGGACGCCGGGGAATGACGTCTTGAAGATATCGGCGAGCCGAAACATCGCGAAGGCCAGGAGCGCCGGCACCCCCACCAGACCGACAGTCGCGAGAAACGTGCCGGCGGCTTCGTCGATCACGATCCAACCCGCGTCGCCCTCCTCGAGATGGTCTCTGATCACAACGAGTCCGGCGGCGGCCACGACGATGGCGGCGCCGGCCTGAGCGGCCCACCCCCCGTAGTGACCGAGGAGAAGCGAGATCGGAAGAGTCACGAGCGAAGCTAGCGTCCCCGAGCCGGCGTCACTTCCCCGCAACCGTCCGAGAATGAGTCCCGATCCAAACCAGGAGGCGAGAAGCCGCGTCACCTGGCGAGCCTAGAGCCGGGATTTCTTCAAGCCGGTAACTCGTTTAGCCTGCAGCGCATGGAACCCGCATCCAAGATCTGGACCGACGGTGTGTTTGTCGACTGGGAGAAAGCCACCGTCCATTTCCTCTCCCATACGCTGCAATCTGGGAGTGGTGTCTTCGAAGGCATCCGTGCCTACAAAACGCCGGAGGGGACGGCCGTTTTCCGGCTTCATGAGCACATGGCCCGTCTCGGGGCCTCGGCCCGAGCTTATGGCATCCCTATGACCCACTCGGTGGCTGAGCTGGAAGAAGCGTGTCTGGAGCTGCTACGGGTGAACGAGTTGGACTCGGCCTATATCCGCCCACAGGTGTTCCACGGTCTTGGCGCGGCCGGGCTCGACCCGTCATCGAGCCCGGTTCACACCTTCATGGCCGCCTTTTTCTTGGGCAGTTACCTCGGAGATGAGGGGGTTCGGAACGGAATAAGCGCCATGGTCTCTTCGTGGCGACGGATCTCGCATACCAGCTTCATCCCGACGGCCAAGGGATCGGGCCAGTACCTCAACTCCATGCTCGCCAAACAGGAAGCGGCCCGGGCCGGATATGACGAGGCCCTGATGCTCAACGACAGCGGTTCCCTGTCCGAGGGCAGCGGGATGAATGTCTTCCTGGTGAGCCGGGGCGTCGCCTATACGCCCCCGGTTTCGTCAGGGATTCTCGAGGGAATCACCCGGAATTCGGTGATGGAGATCCTCCGTAAGGAGAGTGTGGAGATCAGAGAGGTAGAACTGGCTCGCGGCAGCCTCTACACGGCCGATGAGGTCTTCCTCACCGGTACCGCCGCAGAGGTGACCCCGGTCAGGGAGATCGACGGCCGGAGTGTCGGGTCCGGTACCCCGGGTCCGATCACGCAACTGGCCCAAGGGCTGTTTGCCGATGTCGTTGCCGGCAAGGTTCCCGAGTACCGGCACTGGCTTTCGTTCGTCTGATGGGACAGCAACCGAACATCGAGCTCAGCGATTCGGACAGGCCCCGGCGCCCGCTCGAACCGCCGCCGCCGGCCGGGTGGCGACCCACCAAACCGGGCTCTGTGACATCGCCCGAGGACGTCCCCCATGGTGGCCGGTTTGGATCTGCCGGCCCGGACGCGGGATGGGCCCTTCATCTTCTTGCCGGGGCCGAACTCCCCGATCCAGATCCGCGTTTGCGGAAGGTTCTCGAGGGCTTGGTGATGGCGCGAGCTGCCGCTCTTGGCCGGGCTCCCGTCCCGGAGGATGTCGAAGCGGGTCTGGTGCTGTGCGGGTATGGCTTTGAGGCGTCGCCTTCTGTACTGGCGGGGCGCGAGCGCTGGCTCTCCGCGGTGGCTCACGAGCAGCGTCCCGGAGCATTGGCAGCGGCCGAGGTCGATCCCGAGCTGATCGTCAACAAACCGGAGCAGATTCGATGGGCATTGGGACACCAGAGAGAGCTCTCCGAGGAGTCAGCGGAACCCGTGGTCGCCTAGCCAGAATCGATTGTCCGGGGGAGAGTCGATCTCCGGTTGCTCCGGACGCACAGAGCGAACCAACCACTACCGTCTCGGCCTCATGAAGGTCGTGCGCATCAAAGCCGGTGACGACATCGCCTATGGCGTGGCCCAAACCGACGGTGTCCTGATCTATCGGGGTTCCCCCTTTGTTGCCTGGGAACCGACCGAGATCGTCGTTCCGTGGGACACGGTCCATCTCTTGTCTCCGGTCCTTCCGACCAAAGTCGTTTGCGTCGGCAAGAACTACGTCGAGCATGCCGACGAGATGGATGGCGAGGTGCCCGAGGAGCCGCTCATCTTCATCAAGCCTGCGACCGCGGTGATCGGACAGAATGCGGCTGTAGTTCACCCTGCCCAGTCTGACGAGGTTCACCACGAAGCAGAGCTGGCGGTCGTCATAGGTCGGGTAGCCCGCAACGTCCGGGCGGAGGACGCCTCCCTTTGCATTTTCGGGTACACCGCGGCCAACGATGTCACCGCCCGCGACTTGCAGCGCAAGGATGGTCAATGGACTCGCTCCAAGGGTTTCGACACTTTCTGCCCCCTTGGCCCGGCCATCGAGACCGAACTCGATCCCCTCGAGAGGCTTGCGGTGATCTGCCGGGTCAACGGTGAGGTCCGTCAGGCCGGTTTCACCTCGGACATGGTCTTCGGCGTGGCCGAGATCATCGAGTTCATCACCTCGGTGATGACCATGCTTCCGGGCGACGTCATCCTGACAGGCACCCCGTCGGGTGTCGGTCGGGTGGTACCGGGGGACACGATGGAAGTCGAGATCGACGGCATAGGAACCCTGGTGAACCGGGTTGTGGCCCGATGAGCGTCCGGCTTCGCATAGCGCCCTCTCCCACCGGCACTCTTCATGTCGGCACGGCGCGCGCTGCTCTGTTCAACTGGCTCTATTCCCGCCACCACGATGGGACGTTCATCGTCCGCATCGATGACACCGACACCGAGCGATCCACCGCCGCGTTCGAGAACGACATCCTCGACTCCCTACGTTGGCTGGGCCTCGATTGGGACGAGGGTGTAGGTGTTGGAGGCCCCCACGGGAGCTACCGGCAATCAGACCGCTACGACCGCTATCGGGAGGTGGCAGAGGGGCTCATCGAGACCGGGGCCGCCTATCGCGATCCACGGACCACCGTGGAACTCGACTCGCTTCGCCAGCGAGCCCAGAAGGAAGGGAAGCACCCGGGTCATTACATAAGGCGCCCCGGAGTCACCGCTGACGATGGTGTGATTCGGATGTCGATACCACAGGACGCGCCCATCGCCTTTGTCGACGAGGTGCGTGGCTCGGTGTCGTTTCAGCCCCAGGATGTCGATGACTTCGTGATTCTGCGCAGTGACGGAACCCCCACTTATCACCTCGCCTCGACCGTTGACGATGTCGACTACGCAATAACCCACGTCGCCCGTGGCGAAGACCTGCTTCCTTCTACCCCAAAGCACATCCTGCTGACCAGGGCTCTCGGCGCCGATATGCCGAAATACGCCCATCTTCCGCTTCTATTCGGCACCGATGGCAAGAAGCTGTCAAAACGGTTTGGGGCTGCGTCGTTGGCCAAATACCGCGACGAGGGGTATCTGGCGGAGGCGGTGTTCAACTATCTGGCCCTGCTTGGCTGGTCGTTGGACGGGGAGACCGAGATCTTCACCAGGGACGAGGCGGTGGCGTCATTCGACCTGGCCGACGTCTCCAAGAACCCCGCCGTCTTCGACCCCGAGAAGCTGGCCTGGATGAATGGCGAGTACATCCGGGCTCTTTCCAACGAGACCTTCAACACCTTGGTCAGGCCTCATATCGTGACCGCCGTCGGGCGGGATCTGACGGCTGATGAGTGGGCTCGATTCGGTGACGTGTCCGCCCTGGTCCAGGAGCGGACCAAGCTGCTTCCTGAGGCGGGGGAGCAGGTGGTTTTCCTCTTCGAGGATTTCGATGCCTACGACAAATCCTCGTGGTCGAAGGTAATGGCGAAGGAAGGAGTCGGTGAGATTCTCGACAATGCGGCGGCGCGTCTGGGATCTGTGGGCGACTGGACCGCCGATGCAATCGAATCGGCCTTGAGGGCCATGATCGAAGCAATGGGAATCGGAGTCGGCAAGGCCCTTCAGCCGATTCGTGTGGCAGTGACCGGGTCTTCGGTCAGCCCACCACTCTTCGAATCGCTTTCTGCTCTCGGAAGGGAGCGGTCGCTCCAGAGAATCGGGCGTGCCCGGAAGATGTTGGGTTGAGCCTCTCGCCGGCGTAACCTTTCACCTCCGAGGTCCCGTCGTCCAGAGGCCCAGGACGCCGGCCTTTCAAGCCGGAAACGCCGGTTCGAATCCGGTCGGGACTGCGAGCAGAACCACAACATGACAGCCCAAACTCTGCAGCTATACAACACGCTTGTCTCCATTCTCTCCCTGGTCTCGATAGGTGGGGCAGTCTCGCTCGTGGTCTATCGCATGGTGAAAGGCCCAGAGGCGGCCAGGCTGCTGGATCCGGGAGCCATCTGGCTCGCCTGGCTGGTCGCCGCGGTGGCTACGGCAGGCTCTTTGATCTACTCCGAGGTAGTCCATTTCATCCCGTGCCGTCTTTGCTGGTTCCAGCGAATCGCCATGTATCCGATGTCGGTGATCCTGCTGGTGGCTGCGATACGTAGGGATTGGACGGTCAAGTACTACGCCCTCCCTCTGGCGCTGGGCGGTCTCCTCATCTCGAGCTATCACTATCTGATTCAGGTGTTTCCGGGTCTGGAGGGGGGCTCATGCGATACCACCAATCCCTGTTCCGCCCGCTATGTGGAGGTGTTCGGCTTCATCTCCATACCCTTCATGGCGGGAGCCGGGTTTATGGCTATCGCTGCCCTGCTCGCCTTTTACGCAAAGGAATCACGTGAATAAGAGAGTCCTGTGGATCATCGGGGGAGTCGTCGCTCTTGGCCTGGTGGTCTGGATGGCCTCCTCCATAAGCACCGAAGACACCGTGGACGCGAGCATCGGGTTTCGCAGTGTCTCCGTCGTGGGAAACCCGCTTCCGGTCTTGGATGCCAACGGGTCTGATGTTGCCCTCGGCTTCATAGCCCCG
>JBFHXF010000116.1:0-5976 GCA_041599115.1 Acidimicrobiia bacterium | reverse complement strand
GCGCCTCACGTCAATCGTGCCCTCGGCTACCTCCGTTTCCTGGAAGGTGACTTCCGGGGTGCCCTGGAGGCAACCGATCTGTCGCTTGCCGGGTACGAAGCGCTTGGCGACGTGGAATTCTTCCTCAAACAACTGGGCCCCAAGATCTTCCTTCTCATGTTCCTCGGCAGGGGAGTCGAATCCACGATGCTGGCCCGCGGATATGTCGACTGGATTCGCAAGCACGGCGACCTCCGACAACTGTCCAGTGCCCTCTCCACGGCGGGCACCACCCTGACCAACGAGGATCCCAGGGCATCCTTTGCCTTGGAGATGGAGGGCCTCGAGGTGGCGCGAAAGGGCGGTTTTGGGAGCCTGGAACTGGGCATTCTGGTCAATGGCGCCGAGAGCGCCATCGAGTTGGGCGAGTTCGCCAAGGCGGAGGAAATGCTCGCCAGGTTGGAAGAATTCCCCTCCCTGCCGACCGGCGACATGCTCGCCTACAACCTGAACCAGGCGAACCTCGCCGCCTACCGGGGGGATGCCGAGCGTGCGCGCCAGGCGATGGCAGCCCTCCCCCAGGAGGAGTTGGCCCGTTCCATCACCTGGGTGCCGCGGGTGAGAGCGGTTGTCTCCACGCAGTCCGGCGACCCCGAGCCCGGGTACGAGCTCGCGTTGGGAGCCATCAGAGTCGAGAAGGGCGGGCCCAACGTGCCGTTTGCCTTGTGGACGGCGACGCGTGCAGCTTTGTGGTCCGATCGGCAGTTGCCCCAGGCGGCATCCTGCTTGAAGACCCTGCTCGATGAGACGGCAACATTGCGGGGTTCCTGGGCGCTCAACGCCAGGGCGAGTCTGGAGGCCTCATTGGCGGGTCTGGACGGCCATCGCGACGTGGCCATCGCCGGGTTCTCCCAGGTGCTCAAGACGTGGAAGGCTATGAACCTCCCATTCGATCATGCCGCCACAGTCGGAGATGCCCTCGTGGTGCTGGGGGCCGACGGGGTATCTCCCGAGGAGATCGAATCGGCGACTGAGTATTTCAGCGGAATCGGGGCCGTACCGATGCTGGAGCGGATCAAGAAGGCAACGTCGGGCTGAAATTGTCGGCTTGTCCCGCATCGAAGTCAGCTCGACCGATTGACGAAAAGGTTCACCAGGTCCGACTCCACGTCCTTTTCCGATGCGGCGCTGATAAGGAAATCCGCCAGAACGCGGTCGTTTGGCCGAATCACTCGAGACCCATCGAGACCGTTATTATCAAGGATCCACCTGGCAAGAAGCAGAGCGGTCCGTTTATTTCCTTCAGTGAAACCTTGTGCTCGCGTCACCCGGTAGGCCAGCGATGCAGCGGCCTCGAGTGGGCTTTCGATCTCTCCGATTGAGGCGAGCGCCTTCTCGACACGATCGAGGTCGTCGGGCTCGTCGAACCACTCGTCAGCACTTCGAACGCGACGATTGAATTCGACTGCGAGGTGAAGGGTTGGTCGCTTCAATGCTCGCCGAGATAGACGAGGAGGTCCCGATACTCCTCTAAACGCGCTTCGAGCCAGTCGAGTTCGGCAGCATCAAGCTGCGTTTCGGCTTCAACCTTCCTCGCTTCAGTCATACCAAGAGGCTATCTCATTGCAACGACAGATTCGACGGTCTGTCAGAGGTGACGTCCGGGAGAGTCAGGTGCCAAACACCTCCAGGTCGTCTCGCTGGAGCTCGAGGATGGGGGCGCTGGATCCACGATCGGAAAGGCCGACACCGCACCTCTTGTCCGAGATCCGACGCTTCTCCGAGGCGGTTCAACGGGAGAGCTGAGTCCAGCGCTTGTCGGTCACAAACGCAGTAAAAGCTCTCAGGGGAGCCGTCCCGAGACCCACTGTCGCACATGAAGGCCCTCGCCGATCGCCAGACGCGAGTTCCGCCTCCTCTGCATCCGCTCCACGAAATCGGCGTCGCCGACCAGCGGCCTGATCTCGTCGGCGTCTGACTCCCAAGCCTCGATCAAGCTCCCGAGGGTGGCCCGGTAGGACGAGGTCACATCTTCGACGGCAATGTCCTTGAAACCAGCCTCGGCCATGAGGGCACGAAACCCGGGCCCGGATTGCCCTTCCTCAGAGCCCAGCTCGATCGCCCGTTTCAACTCGTCACGGCTCAGCTCGTGCGGGTAGGTGATGGTGAGGAACGACACGATCCCTCCCGGTTTGAGCACCCTTGCCATTTCCCTCAGCACGGAGAGCTTCTCGCTCAGTCAGCAGAAGACGTCGGAACAGGTCACCGCATCGAAGATGTCATCAGGGAACGGGAGATGTGTTCCCGAGGCCGACAGGGAGAACCCGTCGATGCCGTCCTTTTCCAGCCGGTCCGCAGAGACCCTGGGCCCTTCCACCGAGAGGTCGGTGAGGATCGCCCGGCAACCTGTCGAATGGGCCAGATAGACACCGGGCCAGCCGGCGCCGCTCCCAACGTCGAGGAGCACCTTGCCCGGTTCCAGCCCGAGAACCCGTGCAAGCAGGTCGGCTTGGCTCCTGGTCGTGTAGCTGCTGGCTCCGTAGTCGGTCCCCAGGACCTGCTTCTCGGCTCGGAGCAGGGGTGCCTCGCAGATGACTCGAAAGCGAGCCTCGAAGTCGTGTTCGACTGAAGCGAATTCCTCGTGTCCTGCCATGCCGGGCATTGTGGCACCTCGGTCCTTCCCGGTCGGCCCCGGCCGTCCACGGCTGGCCGCCGGGTCAGCCTGCTGAGGCGTCGAGTATCCGCAGGGAATTCTCGCCGAGGACTTTGAGGATGTCGGGCTCGGCCCAGCCTCTCCGGAGGAGTTCGTCGGTGATCGCCGGATAGCAGGTCACATCCTCCAGACCGGCCGGGGTGATTGAGGTCCCGTCGAAGTCGGAGCCGAGGCCCACGGCGTCGATTCCCGCGATCTCGGCGATGTGCTCGATGTGGTCGACGACATGGGAGACTGTGCCCCGGTTGAGTTCCCGTTCGTCCTGGCGTCGTTCGAATTCGGCGTCGATGGCGGCTTCGTCTCCGGCAAGCTCCTGGCGAATACGACGCAGATCCTCGAACATCTCCGGGACCAAAAGGGCAGTCCCGGCGACGACGAACCCGGAGAAGAACACCACCATGACCACCCCTCCACCCTGCCCGATAGCTCGCAGCACGTCGTCGGGAATGTTTCTCGGATTGGGGGCGAGGGCGAACGAGTTGGAATGAGAGGCAATCACCGGGGATTCGCTGACATCGAGGGCATCTCGCATCGTCTCCACCGAGACATGAGACAGATCTACCAGCATGCCCAGCTGGTTCATCTCCCGGACGACATCACGACCGAAGGGGGAGAGACCTCCATGGCGTCGCTCGTCGGTGGCCGAGTCGGCCCAGTCGATGGTGTCGGAGTGGGTGAGGGTCATGTAGCGAACGCCGCGTTCGGCGAGAGCGTGAAGATTGTCGAGCGAGTTCTCGATCGCATGGCCGCCCTCGGCGCCCAGCAGAGAGGCGATCCGCCCGCTGTCACGGATCGACCTCGCATCAGACCCGGTGCTGGCCATTGCCAGCCTGGGATCCCGTTCGACCATGCGCTCCACCAGGTCGATCTGGGCCATCGTGCGGGCGAAGGGCCGTTCGACGCCGGCCGGGACGTAGACCGACCACAGCTGGGCACCTACCCCGCCCTCCAACATTCGGGGGATGTCGGTGTGGAACTCGGGGAGGGGCCCCCTCGGGTCGATGCGATCGAGGTCACCTCCGGCACGAACATGGAGTTTCCACGGCAGGTCGTTGTGCCCGTCGACCACCGGCAGACCGCGATGGATTCGCCGGGCAGCGTCTGACGTCACTAGGCCGAGCTACTTCTTGGTCGGCTTAGGTTCGAGTGTCCCGATCCATTCATGCGCCTTCTCGAACCAGGACCTGAGTTCATCGGTATCGCTCAGAAGATCATCGGGAACCGAGACGTAGCCCCTCATCACGCTCCCGTATTGGATGACCGGACCGCTGTCGTAGGTGGAGAGGAACTCGTTTGCCAGCTCGTCCGACAACCGCAACGCCATCACCCCTTCGGGGTCGAGGAAGCTGAACATGTGACCGCGGTGTGAGGTGTAAGGGTTCTTGGCCCCTTTCACCACCTCACCGGCCGCCTCCACGACGGCGGCGTAGCGATCCAGGGCGTGGGAAGGACCTCGATAGTCAGATCCAGCGGGCATCGATTCTCCAATCGGAGGAGGCTGCCGAAGCTAGCACGGACCTTCTGACGCCCCCTGGGACCTCAACGTCTCTTCGGCACTTGTGCACGAGGAGGTGCCTACTCGGGAGCCATCACCGCCAGCACCGGGACGGTTGCGTTCATCAAGACATCCTGTGCGTGGCTGCCGAGCAACGCCTTTCCCGTGGCCGTCCGGCGCCGGTAGCCGATGACGAGCAATTCGGCGTCGAAATCCTTCACCGCCTCCACTAGATCCTCGGCGGGCGTCTGACCGCGGACGTATTCGTGTATCTCGTGAACCACCCCGCGCTCGGTGAGTTCCGAGACGACATCCTCGAGGGCCGCCTGATAGCGGTAATAGACCTCGTCTTTGGTCTTGGATCCGCCCATCAACGAGTGAACGACGATCAGCCTGGCCTGGCGGCGGACCGCCTCATCGATGGCCAGCTCGAGGGCTCTCTTCCCCTCCGGATTGTCGATGAACCCCACAACGATTGTCGCCATAACCACCTTTCCGAATCTGAAAGAGGAGCCTATCGCAGAACCCTCGCCGAGTCAGCGTTCCCACCGGTCGGCTTGGGCTATCCGGCCCCGAAGAGCGCATCGACGTTCGGGAGCCCATCGAATCGGGAGAAGGTCCCTTCCTCGGCGATCTCCCTGGCAGCCTCGAGGAATCCAGCCCATGCCGCACGGGCCAGCGTCCCTCCCACGCTGATCCGGCGGACACCCAGGGCCGCAGCCCCCGAGACGGTGATGAACGGGGCGTTGATGAGGAGGTTCACCGGTTTGGGGGCCACCGCGGCGACGATCGCCGCCGTCTGCTCGGTGGTGTCGATTCTGGGTGCGTAGAGACAGTCGGCGCCGGCTTCGCTGTAGGCACGGAGTCTTCGTATGGTCTCGTCGAGGTCGGGGCGCCCAACCACGAAGCCCTCGGACCGCCCGGTGAGGACGAGGCCGGTTCCGCTTTCGTCAATCGCGTCACGGGCGGCTCGGACACGCTCGACCGCGAGGTCGAACTCATACAGTGGCTGATCCCGATCTCCTGTCGAGTCTTCGACGGAGATCCCGGCGATTCCGGTGGTGGCGGCCAGTTTCACATTCACCGCCACCCGCTCGGGATTGTCGGCGAAACCGCCTTGGAAGTCGGCATTGACCGGCAGCTGCACCACACCCACGATGGCTCGTAAGTGCTCCAGCACTTGATCGAGGACGAGATCGTTGTCGGCTCTTGCCTGTGTCCATGCATAACCCGCACTGGTCGTCGCCAGCGCCGGAAAGCCCATCTGCTCCAGCGCCACGGCACTGCCGGCGTCCCACGGGTTTGGCATGACAAAACAGCCGGCGGCGTGGAGGCGGTGGAAGGTGGCAACTCGATCGTCCTGGATGGTCATGGCACACCTCGATCGGTAACGGAATGAGCAGAATCACACTACATGCAGGGGGTTTGTGGTGCCAGGCCACTTTCGGATTTGTCCCCCGGAGATAGGAAATGGACCTGCCTTCCTTCTGATGACGAGAAGGTGGCGAGGCCCAAAGATTCCTATCCGGGTTGTTGCTTCCGTGTTTAGCGTCGCCGGAAGCGCCACGACGTGAACCTCATGTTAGGGCGGATCGATTCCTAACCGCGGAGCGAGCTCCAGCGCAAGATGCTGTCTTGCCGGCGAATCGTGTCGGACAACTCTCCTACGAACGTAGCTGGATGTAGGGTTCGACGAGTGAGCCTTCCCGACGGGATCGTGACCTTCCTGTTCACCGATATCGAGGGAAGCACACGCCTTTGGGAGGATGCCCCCGACGCGATGATGGAT
>JBFHXF010000115.1:0-5988 GCA_041599115.1 Acidimicrobiia bacterium | reverse complement strand
GGACCTGAGAGGAAGCACCGACATCGAGAGGCGCTGAGGTTCGACGAGAACCATGGCCTTGACCTGGCCGGCGTCCATCAGGTCAGTGCCGTTGCGAGGCGGGACAGTCCCCGCTCGAGGTCGCGATCGGAGAGCGCATACGAGAGCCGGGCATGGCCGGGAGCACCGAACGCCTCGCCGGGGACGATCGCCACCTCGGCATGTTCGAGCGCGTGGGCGGCCAGGGCCATGTCATCTGCGAATCGGTCGCCGATCAAGGCAGACAGGTCGGGGAAGCAGTAGAAGGCACCGAGGGGTTCGACGCAGTCGACCCCCGGGATGTCGTTGAGCATGGCGTGCATGGTGCGCCGGCGCCGGTCGAACGCGTGCTTCATCTCCATGACCGGCTCGAGGGGGCCGGTGATTCCGTCTATGTCGTGCTTCCGAATGGGCGTCTCAAGGTGGGTAGGCGATCGCTCGACAACCACCCAGGGCTCGAGAACCGCATGAATGATGAGTTGGTGATTGGGCTACGCCCAAACGATCTCGAGGCCGCCTCAATTGCCGGTCCCAATCCCGAGCGGTCCCTCACCGCCACAGTGGAGGTCACCGAGATGCTGGGTGCCGACACCTACATCCACTTCACTGTGGATCGCGCACCTGTCGTCACCCCAGACATCGAGGAACTCCTCGCCGACACCGGTCGTAACGCGTCCGACTTGGGCGATAAGACGAACTTCATCGCAAGAGTGAGCCCCGACGTGAGAGTCCAACAAGGCGACAGGCTCGACCTGGTGGTCAACACCGACAAGTTACATTTCTTTGATCCGAGCACCGGGGATCGAATCGGTGTCAAGAAACAGGCCGCCAGCGCTGTTTGACACCAAGCCGCAAAGCTATGGCTGTAGAAGGCGGGCTGCCTTTCGACGTCGGCGCGGGAGCAAGCGATCTCGAAATCGCGAAAAGTTCCGAGCGGTTCGATTTGGAAACGAGTCGCGCACCTGTGTACGTTTCTTGGACCGGGACGGAAGTTACCGAGAGGTGACTTCGGTACCCGCCAGGTGGACCAGCTTTCGGGCCGGAGCACCAGACGGGTCGAAAAACCCCGAGAGGGTGAGGACTTCGGTCAGCGCTCCCTCGGGGTCTTTTCGCGTCCGGGGTAGGGCTCTGTCATCAGGCGCCACCGAGATAATTGGCCAGCCTCAATAAGTCGGCGAAGACTCCGCCGGCCGTGACATCGGGTCCGGCTCCCGGCCCCTGGACAAGCAGCGGGTTTTCTGCGTAGCGATCCGTTTCGAACGCCACGATGTTGTCGGTCAGCTGAATTCTCGCGAATGGGTGCGCCAGACCATATGAGCGGAGGGAGACTCGGCAGCCTGTTTCCGGTTCGATGACTCCGACGAATCGCAGGACCTCCCCGCGTGACCTGGCGGTGGTGACCAGCTGGAGCATCTGATCGTCATGGCCCTGCAGGAGTTGGAGGAAATCCTCAACCGATCCATCTTCGAGCCCTTCGGGGATGATCCCTTCGATTCTCGTGTCGGAGAGGCCGAGCTCCAGTCCCATCTCCCGAGCCAGAATCACCACCTTTCGGGCCACGTCCATCCCGGAGAGGTCTTCACGGGGGTCGGGCTCTGTGTAGCCCTTGTTCCGGGCCGCAGCGACGATCTCTGAAAACGGCTTGGATCCGTCGAAGCTGTTGAAGAGGTAGGAAAGCGTGCCGCTGAAGACGCCTTCGATCCTCCGGATTCTGTCCCCCGTCTGGACCAGGTCACGCAGCGTCTGGATGATGGGCAGGGCCGCTCCCACGGTGGTCTCATAGAAGTAGTGGGCGTCGGCCCGGCGGGATGCCTCCTGGAGGGACCGGTAGTAATCCAAGGGCCCGCTGTTCGCCTTCTTGTTCGGAGTGATCACATGCAGGCCCGAGGCCAGCCAGTCGCGGTAACGCATAGCGATGTCGGCGCTTGCCGTGCAATCGATGATCGCAGCATGAGGCACCGATTCGGTATGGGCATACTCGGTGAGGACATCGAGGTCGGCCGGCATGGCATCGTTTCTCAGGTTGTCCCTCCAGGACCCGAGGTCGATCTGCTGTTCGTCGAGGATCATCGACGAGCTGTCGGCGATGGCACGCACCCGCAGATCGACGCCCAGCTCCTCACGTAACCAGTGAATTCGTCGACCCATCTGGTCGAGAAGCGTGGCGCCGACATGGCCCGGGCCGATGAGACCGATCGACAGGGTTTGACGTGAGAGA
This sequence comes from Acidimicrobiia bacterium, assembly GCA_041599115.1. Lineage (GTDB taxonomy): Bacteria > Actinomycetota > Acidimicrobiia > Spongiisociales > ZC4RG35 > JACZUI01. Next base: position 3,752 of record JBFHXF010000115.1, on the reverse strand, counting down.
TAGAACCCTGAATGGGCAGCACGCATCGCCCGAGTGGCGTCCGCACTGTCGACAACAACGGAGAGGTTGCGTTCGGAGGAACCCTGGGCGATGGCCTTCACGTTGACTCCGGCCCGGGCCAGGGCTCCGAAGAACCGTGAGGCGATACCGGGCGTGCCCGACATGCCTTCTCCGACTGCGGCCAGAATCGTGCAATGGGGAGTCACCATGAGCTCATGGAAACCCTCGGTCGTAGAGAAGGCTTTCTCCACGGCGGCCTTGGCCCGCTCGGCGTGGATCTCGGGTACTGCAAGGCAGATCGAATGCTCCGAGCTTCCTTGAGAGATCATCACGACTGAGACGCCTGCAGCCCGCAGCGCACCGAAGAGACGCTCCGAGATACCGGGCACGCCGACCATCGAGGTGCCCTCCAGGTTGAGGAGAGCCATGCCGCCTATTGAGGCGAACCCCTTGACCGGAAGCTGCCGGCCGGAGACCGACTGGATCTTGGTCCCCGGCGCCGAAGGGTTGAAGGTGTTTCTGATCGACATCGGGATGCTGTGCCTGATCGCGGGCGTCATAGCAGCCGGATGGATGACTTCGGCCCCGAAGTAGGCCAGCTCCATGGCCTCGACATAGGACAACTCGGCCAGCACATGGGCTTGGGGCACCAGCCGAGGGTCAGCGCTCATGACCCCGTCGACATCGGTCCAGATGACGATCTCGCGGGCTTCCAATAGAGCAGCGAAGATGGAAGCCGAGTAGTCGCTGCCGTCCCGGCCCAGGGTTGCGGGTGCCCCGGACTCGTCCGAGGCGATGAAGCCCGTGATCACAAGGATCTCATGGTCGTTTTCGAGAAGCCAGGCGGTCAGATTCTCTTCCGTCTCATCCCACATCACGACTGGCATGGCGGCCGAGGGACGGACGATCAGAATCTCCCGGGCATCCATCCACGTGGCGTCGTTTCCCCGGGCGCGGAGATAGGCGGCCAGCAGACGCGCCGACCACACCTCGCCCAGGCCGGCGATGGCTGCCACCGCGGTATCCGGGGCCGGTCCCATGACCGATGAGGTTCGAAGGACGTCTCCGATGTCGGTGAAGTCCTCTTCGAGGGCGGCGATCAGATCCCGAGAAACGTCGCGTCCCAAGAGCTCTTCAGCAAGGGTGATCTGCCTTGCCTTGAGGGCTTCGACTCTCGCCTCATGGGAATCATCTCGCAGTCCGGCTCTGGTGGCCAGATCGATTAGGGCATCGGTTGTCCCGGCGGAGGCCGATACCACGACAGCCCGCCTCGCCCCGTCCGTTCCTTCGATGATCGAGGACACGATTTGATACGCGGAAGAGTCGGCGAGGCTGCTGCCACCGAACTTGTGCGTGACCCATCCACTGGCCAATTCCGAATCCGTACTGAAGGGGAGCGGTGAGGTTAACCCGTCTCAAACCAGCGGCCGATCGCAGCCCCTCGCCGGATGCCATTTCTGGCGCGGTCAGAGCCAAGGGCCATGATCTCGGCCTGTGCGTCCTTTGGCGTCAATCGATTATGACTTCCGCCTCGATCTCCACCGGGATTCCGAATGGCAGGGCGGCCATTCCCACCGCAGATCGGGCATGACGCCCTACCTCGGGTCCGAACACATCCAGGATCAGTGTGGAGAAGCCATTGATGACCGTCGGATGCTGGTCGAAGCCCGGAGCCGAATTGACCATGCCAAAGACCCGCAGCCAGCCGGTGATGCGGTCGAGAGTGCCGAGAGCTCGCTGCAGCGAGCCAAGCACCGACAGCGCGGTGAGCCGAGCGGCTTCAACGGCTTCGGTTACAGAGACGGACTGTCCCACCTGCCCGAATGGCGGCGCCAGCTGCCCGTCGGGGGATTGGGGGCCGTGCCCTGAGATCAGGGCCCGGTGGCCGCGGAGGTTCACGAAATCGAAGGGAAGCACCACACCGCGAGGTGCCTGAACCTGAGGGGGGAGTTCGAGCCCGAGCTCAGTCAGGCGATCTTCGATCCGTCCCATTGCATAACCATCCTTTGCGAGAGCCCGGCCCGGCCGTCGGGGCTATCCGAACTTAACGGCGAACTTCCTCGAGGCTCCGGACAGCATCGGCCGGCCATGCCCGAAGACGGCGGCTTCGAATTCGAGTTTGGCCAGTTTGGCGAGACTCGCCCTGGCGGTCGGCACATCGTCATAGCCAAGCATGAAGTTGAGTCCCATCATGTTGGCCGCGGCGTCTCCTGTGATCAGAAGCCCCCGGTCCCTGTTCCAGAGCAGCGAAACATGGCCTGCGGTGTGACCCGGAGTGTGGATGACTTCGAGACCCCCGGCCACGTCGACCACGTCACCGTCGTGGAGCGCGAGGTCAGGGTCGAAGGCCTGGAATTCAGCCGGTTTCCTGGGGATGAACAGCCTGAACAGAATCCCGTTGCGCAACCCTGGTCCGGCCGTCATCGTGTTGTGAATGATCCCCGCCCGGGCGATGTCGCCGTCGGCGGCGTGGAGGCTGATAGGAGTGATCCCATCAGAGAGATGTTTGGCGCTGCCAAGGTGATCGGGATGAGCGTGAGTGAGGAGTATGGCGGTGAGATCGGAGGGATCCCGTCCCATGGAACGGATGTCCCTTTTGAGTGCATTGGCGTGCTTTGGGAAGCCGGCATCGATGAGGGTGAGGCCTTTGTCACCTTCGTCGATGAGAAAGGCGTTGATCCCGCCGTTGCTGAGTTGGTAGAGGCCTGAGACGACTTCCTTGGCTGCCACGTTGCTCTCTTCTCCCTAGGAGGAGGATTGTCGCAGGAACCCGGCGACGATGTCGTTCCAGCGGGCGGGCCGTTCAAAATACGGGGAATGGCCCGTATTCTCCACGACCGCCACGCTGCTCCCGTCGATGAAACCGGCAGCAGACTCGATCAATGGTGGAGGGAATATCGGGTCGTGCTCCCCGACCACGAAAAGCGTTGGAGCTGTCACCTCCCCGGCCCGCTCGGTGTGGTCGGTCGTCATGAGCAAAGGGACGATGGTCATGGGCGAGGGAGGTTCGGTGAGACTGCCCAACTGGCTGTAGAGAAACGAATGAGCGAGGTCTTCGTCGAGAAGTTGGGTTCCCACCGCAGGATGCCGTCCGAGAGGCAGCGTGTCGGGTGCCGGCCCTGTAGCGATCTCCTGGCCATACTCGCCGAGCCTCTGTCGGATCTCTGGGGTGAAGATCCCGGCAGTGGAATCCGACAGCACGAGCGAGATGGTGCGATCCGGGTGCTCGACAGCGAAACCGAGGGCGGACCAGCCACCCATCGACTGTCCGACGACGTGAACCCTTTCGATCTCCAGATGATCCAAAAGGCGGCCCATGTCCTTCACCGCGGGCACCGGGCCCAAGTCTCCCCCGCTGTGCCTCGAGCGACCGAAGCCCCGCTGATCCCAGATGATCACCCGATAGTTGGGCGCCAGGAATGCCACTTGTTGGTACCAGACCGCGTGACTACCGCCCATTCCGTGTCCCAGGATCACCGCTTCGCCGGCATCTCCCCAACACTCGAAGTAGATCTGTTCGCCGTCGGAATGAACAGAACCTCTCTTGACCATCACTTGGGAGAGTAGAGGCACCAGCCCTGGGAGTGGAGAAAGGCTTGTCGGCTTCTGTGCTCCGATTTGGACTTTGGGCGTTTTCGGGCGCTTGAATCCTCACTGTGAGACGTCCAGTTCGACCAGGAGCTCCTGTGGTGGTCAAGATAGGCTCATCGAGCCTGTCAGCCTCCTCGGGTGGCGTCGACCCGGCGGCTGTG
>JBFHXF010000114.1:0-5999 GCA_041599115.1 Acidimicrobiia bacterium | reverse complement strand
GGGCTGTCACCAAGCTCTCAGGTACAGGATTCTCGAGCTCCTGGGCCCACTCTGGCCTTCCCACGCGAATGGAGCGTCCGTCCACCACACCCTCAATACCGCGACCGGGCACGGCTACAACCGAGGACGCCTGGCTGATGCGCAAGCGGCGTTCTGCCGCAGCTTCGACCAACGCACCTGCGAGTGGGTGCTCCGATGATTGCTCCAACGATGCGGCCATCGTCAAAGCCCAATCGGCGTCATTGTCGGCGTCGGTAACGCTCGATACGACAAATCGGCCTTCGGTGAGGGTTCCGGTCTTGTCGAAAGCCACGATCCTGACATCACGCCCCCGTTCGAACGCTTCCCGGTTCCGCACCAGGATGCCATTGCTCGCCGAGATGGCCGTTGCGTTCATGTTGACCAACGGGATTGCCAGCCCAAGCGCATGCGGGCAGGCGATGACAAGCACGGTGACCGAACGTGCGATGGCAAAAGTCGTCCCAGAGGTGCCCCAGATCGACCAGACGAGAAAGGTCGGAGCGGCAACACCCACAGCAACGATGGTCAGCCAGAAAGCCGCCCGATCAGCCAGAGCCTGGTAGCGGCTTCGAGACCTCTGCGCCTCGTCGACCAGCCTCATGATCTGGCTGAGGGTCGTGGCATCTCCGATTCGAGTGATCTCGACTGTGAGAGCACCCTCACCGTTGACCGAGCCGGCGATGACCTCGTCGCCGACCATTTTGACTACTGGACGGGATTCACCGGTGAGAAAGGCCTCGTTCATGCTGGAGGCGCCTTCACGGATGACCCCATCGGCCGGCACTTGAGAGCCCGGCTTGATCAAAACCCGATCGCCATTGACAAGCGATGAGACCATCACCTCGCTGATACCTGAAGCGGTCATCAGAGACGCAACCGGCGGGATCATGGCTGCAAGGTCGTGTAAAGCGCCCGAGGCGGCCTGCACCGAACGCATCTCCATCCAGTGGCCGAGGAGCATCACCACCAGCAAAGTCGCCAACTCCCAATAGAAGGGGTCTCCGGCAAGACCGAGGGACACAGCCAGGGAATAGAAGAAAGCAACCGAGATGGCGATCGAGATCAACGTCATCATTCCTGGTTGACGGGCGCGGATCTCCCTCAGTCCACCGCGCAGGAAGACGATCCCGGCATAGAAGTAGAGAAAGGTCGCGAGGATCGGGTTGATCCATTCGCTTCCGGAGAAGGAGACCGCCTGGTACCCGAACCAGCCCTGGATCGGATCCGAGAAATAGAGGATCGGCACCGACAGGATCAGGCTGATCCAGAGTCGGTCACGGAACATCTCCGGCGAATGCCCCTGATGCTTGTCGTGGTCTCCATCACTGCCGGCATGCTGGGGGTGCTCGTGGTGTGAGGAAGCCTGGTGAGGTTCGGCCATGCCGTGCCCGGTGTGCTGCGACACCGCGTCACCGTTCAAGATCGGCCTTTCGCTGGAGGTAATCCTCCCTCTCGATGTTCCCTGAGGCGTACCGCTCATCCAGAAGATCGAGGGCGCGGCGGCGTACGCCGTCGGACTGCGACGGCCGACGCGCTGCGACCCAAACAGCCCAAACAATCACGCCCACGAATAGCAACATGAAGAACAGGCCAACGAAGCCCATGCCCCAACCCCATCCGGACATGTGGCCCCACCCGACGTGGTCGGCCAGAATCGAGATCACTCTCATTGCGATCCTTCCTTGTAAGTGTTTCGGCTATTCATCCCGGGTTATACACCTTCCAGTCCACTGCAATGTCAAGCCCATGCGGACCAAACCTCATTTCGCTTCGCCACTGACCCGGGCCCACCCGAGCCAGGCCTCTATGGCGGTTTCATCAGATATCAGAACACCGGGACAGCTACTCCTGGTGACGGCGGGTGCCGCTACCCGACAGTGACGGAGGCGTGCATTCCTTGGTCGTAATGCCCTTTCTGGTGACATCCGATCAAGAACGAGCCCGACTCGGTGAAGTGCCACGTCAACTCTTTGGTCTCTCCCGGGGGAAGGGTCATGGAGTTTGCCTCATCGTGCATCATCATCTCGCCGCTCTCCCTCATGGCCGTCATCTCGGCCTCGTGCTCCTCCTGAGCTTTGGCGTCGCCAAGAATGAAATCGTGGGTGAGGCTTCCGGTATTGGTCACCCGGAAGGTGATCGTCTCGCCTGCCGCCACCGTGATCTCTGCCGGAGTGAATCTCAGGTCGTTGTCGGCGGTCATCTCTACTGCCCTATCGGCGTTGGCCGCCACTGCAGGTTCCCCGAAGGCAAAGCTGTCGTGGTCAGACTCCATCCCGCCCATGGTGGTCGTAGCCGCCGTGCCTCCACAGGCCGCCAGGGCCAGCGCCAAAGTCATGATGATCAATACAGTTCGACAAATTCTCACAATAAACATAGGGGCCTCCTCTGATTCGATAACGATTCTGGGGTCGGGCCGGAATCAGGCCCGCAACACACAGAATTCGTAGAGAAGACTCCTATTGATGGCTATCGGGAGAGTCTCGAGTGTCGCCGAGGCCGCTTTCCAGATCCGTCGAAACGCCAATCGAGGCTCCGAGCTGAGAAGGGCTGCCAAACCGAACCCGACAACGGCAGCTAGGGCGCAAAGACCCATAGAGAAATGGACAGTCGCCGCGGTTTCATGAGCGTGAGGTGACTCCGTGTCCGCCACAGCAGAATCGTGTGTGAGCACGAAACCCACTAGAGCCACGAGAAGGGCTACGGCGACCAGATAATCGCTCTTTCGCTTCCTCGTATCCGGTAGTGAGCTCGACATCGACTTTGACCCTAATTGCAAACAGAATCCGGCACACGGAGCAGCCATCGGCGGCCCAGGGCGCCCTGGCCGCTGATTGGCGTCTCCCCAGCCCAACACGAAGCCCCCCGTCCACTGGGGAGCTTCGTGTGGGGAGGAAGCGGTTGGGCTAGTCGCCCTGGCTTCCGAATCGACGGGTGAAGCTGCTGCCTCGTTGCCAGGTCACCGCTGAACCCATCAGAATGGCCGAGATGAGGGCCACGATCGGCGCTTGTGGCACGGGAAGCCAGAGACTGGTGAGACGGTTGAGAATCAACCAGGTCACCATGAATGCGGCAAACCCTATGCCTGTCGCCGTCGCCCAGATGGACACACGTTCCGGAGTCATTATCCGAAGGCCGTGAACACTGGCGGGAAGGTCATGATCGCACCCAGAATCCCGAGCCAGAACCCGAGCCAGAACTTCTTCTTGATATCAGGGTCCTTGTCCTTCCACATCATCCCCAGGATCAACCAGGAGACGAAGAAGGCGAGGCTGGCGAGAATCGTCTTGCCGGCCAGGGGGCCCACGGGCTGACCAAAGGCCATGCTCTCCAGAAAGTCGTGTATGCCTGCGGACACTTCCGCGAGCACGGTGAAGAGGCCAAGTGTGAACACTCCGATGCCGGCGGCGACTATTGCCGCCGCGCCGGGACCGTCATGCTTGTCAGCCAGGTTGAGCTCCCTGAGCTCGGGGGCTGCGTCTATGTCGTGTCTTGTTGTCATGTTCATCACCTCAGACGATCGGAGCGATCTTGTTGAGGAAGGCACCGAAGGCTCCCCCAACGGCCGCAGCGGCAAATGCGCCAACGAACATCACGATGACGGCAGCTCGCAGCCAGGGACGGCCAATCAGCCGGGGCCCGTAATAGACAACGAGGAACGCCGCTGCCGTGGCCAGGATCGGGGCAGCCCAACTGACATGCTCCTTCCATTCCATTCCGAACCCATGCCAGGTCTCGGTGTTTCCGGCCACGTTCGACTTCAGGAAGTCACGAGGCGAGCAGGTCGCGTTCGGGAGTGTGGCTCCGGCACAACCGGCGTAGGCGTCGTCTCCAACCGGGGACAGCTTGACCCGGTACCACGGGTACACGATCCAGGATCCGGTGATAACCGTGGCCCATGCCACCAGGGCCATGGCCCAGACTCCGAAATAGAGCCTCCCCATCCGCTCCCGAATGCCTGCCGCGGTCAGGAATCCCGGCCGCAGACTCCACAAACCCGCAAGACCGCCACCAAATGCCAGCAGGAAAAGCGTGCCCAGGACCAGACCATGTATGACCGTCCAGGTCTCCCTGGATGTAAGCTCCATACCTTCTCCTCCTATAGAGATGGTTCCATCATTTCTGGAGCGAGAAACCGCAGTAGAGCCATACGACTTGATTCCGGGGGCAGATAGTCCTGTTCAGGCCCGAAGCAGGTGAACTAGGAGCCTGGCTCTTCCACGGGGTGGAACCTGATGAAGGGAGCCCCTTCGACCCATTTTCCCAGACTGGCCTTTGCCCTCTCGGGATCCGAGTCCCAGTTCTCCACCAGGACCCGGAAGAGGATCTTTCCCCGCACGTCTGGGTCGGGTTCGGGGCTGCCCAAGACCGGGATGTCTGCCTCGACCCCGCGCTTGAGATGAAGCGTGAAGGCCGGGCTGGCCTCGATGTTGGCCACCCAGTCACGCTTTCTCCCCGGACGCCCCGTGAGGAAAAACTCGCCATCGAAATGGTGGAAATAGATCTCGATGCGGCGCGGCAGGCCGGTCTTGCGACCGATGGTGGTGATATCGGCTATGCCCCCGCGCAACAGAGCCTGATGGACGGCTGAATTCACGATCAGCATCAACAATCGGCGACTTGAAGATGTTCCGAGCGGTAACTTGGAGAGGCATGGGCCAGCGGATCCAGGAGAACGTCAACCTCATTGGGAACATCGCCGTGTTCTCGACCGACCGTTCGATAACGGGTCAGGAGGGCCGTAGCTACGACCAGGCTCCCACCGGGTCGAACGATCCACCCACCAAGCTGGCGGCGAGGCTCTTCGAAGGTGTCGCCGACGTGGTCCACGTCCACGCCATGTCGAACACCGTTTCTGTTCAGCGCGGCCATGATTGGGACGACCACTCGCTTGAGGCGGCTAAGGCCATAATCGAGGACCTCTTCGTCTTCTACCCACCCGAGATGGCCCTCAGCCAGGATGAGATGGACGATCAACTTCGCGATCAGAACTACAACGCCGCCATCAGCCACATCAGAGAGCACAACGAAGACCTCTGGGTGATACGTGTGGTGCCGGACGAGCCTCTCGATTCCTTCCTGCCTGGCCAGTACACCACGCTCGCCCTTGGCTACTGGGAGCCCCGGGCTGATGCGGCGATCGAGGAATTCGAAGGTGACCAAAGAGAGAAACTGGCACGTCGCAGCTATTCGGTGTCCAGCTCAGTCGTCGACGAGAACGGGGATCTGATGCCGGCCGACCCGGGAGATGTCGAGTTCTACATCGTCAAAGTCCGTCCCGGCGAGGAGGAGACACCGGCGCTCACTCCACGGATCTTCATGAAAGGCGAGGGCGACCGTATCTTCATGGGACGCAAATTCACCGGTCACTACACATTGGAAGGGGTTGCCCCCACCGACAACGTCGTCTTCCTGGCAACCGGAACCGGCGAAGCCCCGCAGAACGCCATGATCGCCGAGCTTCTCCGACGGGAGCACCGGGGGAAGATCATCTCGGTGGTCTGTGTCAGATACCGCAAGGACCTGGCATACACCGATCAGCAGAAGATCCTCACCAACCGCTATCCCAACTATCACTATCTGACCCTTGCCACCCGGGAGCCCGACACAATCGACCACAAGGTCTACATCCAGGACCTCGTAGTGTCCGGTCGACTCGAAGAGGAGCTGGGAGCACCGCTCGACCCCGGGACAACCCATGTCTACTTGTGCGGGAATCCGTCGATGATCGGTCTACCCAGCTGGGACGGGGATGGAACCCTGCTGTTCCCCGAGGTGCTTGGGGTATGCCAGATCCTCCACGAGCGAGGCTTCACCATCTCGCGACGGCGGGAACGGGGAAACGTCCACTACGAGGAGTATTGGAAGACCCGTCCCGACCTGGAGTGAACCGAGGGCCTATCCGGCGGCGCGCTCCCGGCGTTGCGCCTCGGCGACGGCGATGGCCGTCATATTGACCAAATCGGCGACTGATGCGTCCC
>JBFHXF010000113.1:0-5999 GCA_041599115.1 Acidimicrobiia bacterium | reverse complement strand
GTACCGCCTGTTCGAGATCGATCGGATCATTTCGCGGACGGTGGGGTATGTGCTGGTGGTGGGTTTGCTTGGTGTGGTGTATGCGGTGGGCGCAGTGTGGCTGCCATCCCGGCTGAACGGTGACTCGCCGGTGTTCGTGGCTGGGGCCACTTTGGCGGTGGCCGCTTTGTTCAATCCTCTGCGGCGTCGGGTGTTGCGTTGGGTGGACCGTCGTTTCTACCGGTCCCGTTATGACGCCGAGCGGGTGGTGGAGGAGTTTTCCGGTCGTCTCCGGCGCCTGACAGACATGGATCGTTTGACCAGCGACTGGGTGGAGGTGGTCACCGAGACCATGCAGCCATCCGCCATCGGAGTCTGGGTGAGGCGACGATGAACCTTTACCCATTTCGTAACGATTTCGGAACGGTGAGGGGGTAGAACGTCACCATGGTTTCTCTGATGCGCCGCCGCAAGAAGACCCCCGCCGATCTCGAAGTGGTGCAGACTACGGTTGTGCCAGTGACCGCGGCGGTGGAACAGGTCGAGATCCCTGCCGAAGACCCATTTCACACCTATCTGGTCACAATGGGAGCGCCGGTCGAGATCAAGGAGCTCGAATTGGCCTCGCCAACCCTTCAACGGTTGCGCGAGCTGGGTGTGGAGGTTGTCATCCCGCTGGTCGGCCAGGGTGAACTGCTTGGGGCCCTCTATCTCGGGGGCCGGCTCTCCGATCAACCCTATTCCACCGATGATCGAAAACTTCTTGGAAACCTCGCGTCTCAGGTGGCCCCGGCTATGCAGGTGGCCCAGCTGGTCAGAGAACAGCAGATCGAGGCCAAAGAGAGAGAGCGGATTCAGCAGGAGTTGCAGGTCGCCGCGCTGATCCAACACACCCTGCTACCCAAGGAATTGCCCCAGAGGACCGGGTGGTCCGTCGACGCCTTCTATCGCCCGGCAAGGTCGGTTGGAGGTGACTTCTACGATTTCATCGATCTTCACGATGGCCGTCTCGGCGTGACCATCGGCGATGTCACCGACAAGGGTGTTCCCGCCGCATTGGTCATGGCTACCTGTCGATCCATGCTGAGAGCCGCGGCATCTCGACACGATGCGCCGGGGGCGGTCCTCGCCGATGTCAACGACACCCTTGTCGACGAGATCCCCCCCGCGATGTTCGTGACATGCCTCTACGCAATCATCGATACCCGGTCAGGGGAGATGACGATCGCCAATGCCGGCCATAACCTCCCCTACATTCGCACCGACGACGGCGTGGTCGAGCTGAGGGCTACCGGAATGCCTCTCGGTCTGATGACGGATATGCCCTACGAAGAGCGTACCTACCGGTTCGAAGACGGGGACATCATGGTTCTCACCTCAGACGGGATTACCGAGGCGCATGACCCTGCGGGGGAGATGTATGGGTTTTCCAGACTGATGGGTCGGGTCGCCTCGCAGGTGGCGGAAGGAGATGTTGTCGGCTCGTTGGTTGCCGATGTCGAAAAGCACACCGGCCCGAATGCCGAGCAGGAGGACGACATCACGCTGGTGGTGGTCAAGAGGACCGCCTCTGCCGAGGAAGCCGCAGGAGTATTCGAAACAGGCGTGTCCTCCGGGAAGACCGTTCTGACAGCGTTCTCGGTCGCTTCGGAGGAGGGAAACGAGCGGATAGCGATCGACAAGGTGGTTGAGGCGGTCACTGTTCTCGGCCTCTCTCTGGTGCAGCTCGAACGTCTCAAGACTGCCGTCGGTGAAACGGTGATGAACGCCATCGAACATGGCAACCAGTTCCGGGAGGATCTCGACGTAGCCGTCGAGGTGGCAACTTCTGACGAGGGCGTGGTTGTCAGTGTTACCGACCATGGAGGCGACAGGGCGATCGCCCAGACCGAGGCCCCAGACATCGAGGCGAAACTTGCCGGCGAACAGTCGCCACGTGGATGGGGGCTGTTCCTCATCGAGCAGATGGTGGACGAATTGAACACTTCGACAGGGGACGGTCTTCACACCGTCGAACTCGTGATGAATCGAGAAGGAGGCCGTTGATGCCAGGAACGGAGTTCGGAGCCACGGTTGATAAAGACGGCGTGGACACCGTCATCCACATGCACGGAGACGTCAACAGGTCGGCACAGGATGGGTTGGCCACCGCGAGCATCGAGGCAAAGGGCGGACCGGGCAGGCTCCTCTTTGACTTCGTGGACGTGGACTACATCAACTCGACCGGGATCGCCCTCATAGTCGGTGTTCTGGCCCAGGCCCGAGCATCCGGCCGTGAAGTGGGTGCATTCGGTCTGACCGACCATTACAGGGAGTTGTTCCAGATAACGCGACTCTCGGACTTCATGACGATCTATGACAACCAGAATGCCGCGACGGCGGCCGGTAAATAGGGAGAGGTAGAAGAACATGCCCACGGCAAACCTGACGATGACAGTCCGCCCCGGAGCCGAGTCTGTGTCCGTCATCGACATCGTTGGAGAGATCACTTCGTTCGCCGATGCAGAGATCACCGCGGCGCATGAGAAGGCCGCCGCTGACAACCCCAAGGCGGTCATTCTCAACTTCACCGGCCTCGATTACATGAACAGTGGTGGCATAGGCCTGCTGGTCACGACCTTGATTCGGGCCCAGAGGTCGGGACATCGTCTGTTGGCCTACGGGCTGACAGATCACTACACCCAGATCTTCTCCCTGACCCGTCTCGACGAGGCTATTGGTATCTTCGAAGACGAGGCGGCCGCGGTGGCTTCCGCCCTGTAGCCTTTTCTTCGCTACCACGAGCCCAGGCCGGCGCTGGAGGTCGAAGTGACGCGGACCGCTTTAGCCGGAGCCAAGCGGTTCCCGCCGGGCTTTTCCCGGTCATGTCACAGCGGAAGCGAGAGGAGTCTGAGACCCAGCCGCCGGTTTCGAGGTGAAGGCTCAGCCGAGCGCGGCTTTTGCTGCGTAATACCCGCACATGCCGTGCACCCCGGCTCCAGGCGGAGTTGAGGCCGAGCACAGGTATATCCCCTCGCCGATCTTGTAGGGGCTGGTGGATCCCAATTGGAACACCTTTTTCATCCCGAAACCGCCTCCGGCGATGTCTCCACCTACATAGTTGGGGTTGTGCTTCTCGAACGCCGCAGTGTCCATCGTGTGCCGGCCGAGAATCAGGTCTCGAAAGCCCGGGGCGAACCGCTCCACCTGGGCCTCGATGGCATCGCTCATGTCCCGATCCGAACCTGCCGGCACGTGGCAGTAAGCCCAAGCCGTATGTTTTCCCTCCGGGGCTCGACTCGGGTCGAACGGAGTCTGTTGGGCGAAAAGAACGAACGGCCTCTCTGGGTGACGTCCCGAGTGGACCGCGTCCTCGGCGGCCATCACGTCTTCGTAGCGACCACCCAGATGGACGGTGCCGGCGTGGGGGCTGAGCTCGTCGGCCCAGGGAACCGGGCCGTCGAGGGCCCAGTCCACCTTGAACACCCCGGGCCCTGTTTTCCGGCTCGATGATCTGTGATGGTATTTCGAATTGACTCGCTCGCCTCCCAGAGCTGCAGCTGCCTCCGGCATGACATCCAGCAGGTAGATGGGGACCGAAGGCAGTTCACCGAGCGACCCGACCCTGAGTCCGGTTTCTACCGCCCCGCCGCCGTTGACGACGATGCTGGCCAGGGCCTCGGCGATTCGCTGAGATCCGCCTTGGGCCATCGGCCATCCATAGGCATGGGCGGTGACGGTGAAAAGAAGGGCGACTCCGCCTGTCAGCGGCGAGGTGAACGGGGCGATGGCATGTGCCGCCATGCCCGCCAGCACGCCGCGGGCTTCGTCGGTTCCAAAACCGTTGATGATGGTGGAGGCAGGCAAAGCGCCTCTTGTGGCGAGCCTGGCAAACGAAGCCGGATTCCGCGGGATGAGCTGCATGGGCCCTATGAAATCGTCGATCAGCTCATCGGCCCGGTCGACGAGCGGCCCGATCACTCGGCTATATCGGTCGCCGTCGGAGCCAAATCGAGCGGCGGTCTCGTCAATGTCCCGCAGTACGCCGGCCGATCGGCCTCCCTCGAGGGGATGGGACACCGGGACCTCAGGCTGGATCCACTCGACATCTAATCCGACCTCTTTGAAGAAGGGGGAGGCCACCCCGAGTGGGTGGATCGCCGAACAGACGTCGTGGAGAAACCCGGGAAGGGTGAGCTCTTCGGTACGGGTGCCGCCACCGATGGTCTCGGCCTGTTCCACGACGAGAACTCGCTTCCCGAGACGCGTCAGATAGACGGCAGCAGCCAATCCATTGGGACCGGCGCCGACTACCACCGCGTCGTATTCGGGCATGGGGTGATTGTTGCCGATCGCGCGTTACGAGAATGTGATCGTTTCGGTTGTACTCCGCCTCCGATTCTCGTAACGCTTTCGGAACGGTCGTCGGCTACACCTTGACGTGAAAGGAAGGATGTTGATGACCGAGCCACGAAACGCAGATAATTGGGCGAAGCCCGTCGACAAGTTTCATGTCGGAGAAGTAGCCGCGGGCGTCGCCAAGGGCAACGTCGAAGGGCGCAAGCCGACCGGGCCATTGCAGGGCTTCGGGCAGCTGTGGCAGAAGAGTTATGAGGTCGGTGTTCCCGGCGCCACACCGGAGGAGGTAATTGCCACCTGGAAGGCGAACTTCGGTGAGTTCTGGCCCTCCTACAACAAGTTCTACGCTCCGGCCGGCGGGATAAGCCCCGGTGAGGTGGCTGTGATCGGCGGCGGGAAAGGCCCGGCCAAGGTGACCACCGGGGTGCGGGTGATCTACGCGGACGACCGCTCCTGGTCCTACATGACTCCCGAGGGTCATCCTTGGGCCGCCATTATCACCTTCAGCGCTCACGAGGGGGAGATCGCCGGCACATCGGTTGCCAAAGTCCATTTGCTGGTCAGAGCCAACGATCCTCTATACGAATTGAGTTTCAAGCTGTACACCAGCAGACTCGAGGACAAGATCTGGACTCACACTTTGACCCAGGTGGCGACGCATTTCGGTGCACAGGATCCCAAGGTGGAGATGACGGTCCAACTGGTCGACAAGAAGCGCCAGTGGTCGCAGATGAAGAACATCTGGAAGAACTCAGCCATCCGAACGCTGCTCAGACAGGACAGAAGGGCCTGACGCCCCGATTGACGAGGGTTGCGGCGAAGGTTACGACCCTGTTCGACGGACTCGCCCGTGACCAGAGGAGCAACGATGGATCCCGGTGACCCGGCCTATGCCGGTCAGGCGGAATACAAACCCTGGCTCCTGGCCATTTACGACCCTTGGGTACTCGGATTCATGGCTCGCGTGGTGTGGCGAAGTCCTGTCTCACCTGCAATAGATCGCTATCGGCGCTACCTGGGGCAGAGACACCTCGACGTAGGCCCTGGCACCGGGTTCTTCCTCGAGAAGGCAGGGCTGTCCTCGGAGGCGGAGGTGACCATTCTCGACCCCAATCCGCATGTATTGGCTCACGTCTCCCGTCGGCTGGCGCCGCGGAAACTCGATGTCGTCGAGGCCGATGTTTTGAAGCCACTACCTGTCGATGGCCCGTTCGACTCGGCCGCGCTCAGCTTCGTCATCCACTGTCTGCCCGGGCCCCTGGCCGATAAGGCTGTTGCGATCAGAAACATCGCCGCGGTGCTGGCGCCGGATGGGGTTTTGTTCGGTGGGACGGTCCTGGGAGGTTCCGAACGGCATACCCGGGCCGCCCGGGCGACCTTATGGGCCTTCAACCGGCAGGGCGCTTTCGACAACCTTGGTGACACCGCAGAAGGTTTGCGGCAGATCCTGGAGGAGTCGTTTCAGACGGTCGAGATCGACATGGTCGGCTCCATAGCCTTCTTCGCGGCCACCGGCCCGCGTTGATCTTCGCCGACTCGACTCAGTCGTTGGGTCAGATGCATAGGCCTTCGTCGGTCACGCCTCGCCCACAGAGGACCGTTGATTCCACGGCTTTGAGGCTGAAGCCATTGCCGACAGGATCGCCAAAGACGTGTAGCCGGACACCCCTGACGGAATCGTC
>JBFHXF010000112.1:0-6118 GCA_041599115.1 Acidimicrobiia bacterium | reverse complement strand
CGCTCTGGCATCCAAAGCGACCGGATTTCCCATCGCCAAGATTGCGGCCCTGCTGGCGGTGGGATACACACTGGACGAAGTGGTCAACGACATCACCGGGGCCACTCCGGCGTCCTTCGAACCCGCCCTGGATTATGTTGTGGTGAAGATTCCTCGGTTCGACTTTGCCAAGTTCCCGGCGGTGCCCACCCGCCTCAACACGAGTATGCGGAGTGTCGGTGAGGCGATGTCGATCGGA
This sequence comes from Acidimicrobiia bacterium, assembly GCA_041599115.1. Taxonomy (GTDB): domain Bacteria; phylum Actinomycetota; class Acidimicrobiia; order Spongiisociales; family ZC4RG35; genus JACZUI01. The sequence goes on along the minus strand of JBFHXF010000112.1, from coordinate 5,880 downwards.
CGGACCTTCCCTGAGGCGTTGCAGAAGGCACTGAGGAGTCTCGAGAACGGCCGCTCCGGACTGAACGCCGATCCGGCCGAAGCACCGCTCCTGACACTGGACGACGAGTCTCTCCGAGCCGCGATCGCAACGCCGACGCCCACTCGCGTCTTCGAGATGGCAGAAGCACTTCGGCGGGGATGGGACGTCGAGGGGGTAGCGGCACTCAGCGCGATCGACCCTTGGTTCGTCGACCAGATGGCCGAGATCGTGGAGCTGAGGCAGGAGATCGAGGGCGGGGCCATCCTGGAGAGCGGACTGCTTCGCACGGCCAAGCGAACCGGCTTCTCGGATTCGCAACTGGGGTACCTGCGAAAGGTCGACGAATCGGAGATCAGAAGGGCGAGGAAGAACGCTGGAATCACCCGGACGTACAAGATGGTGGACACTTGCGCCGCAGAGTTTGAAGCCAAGACTCCCTATATGTACGGCACATTCGAAGACGAGTCGGAGGTGCCACCGGCGGTCAGGCCAAAGGTCCTGATCCTCGGGTCCGGACCTAACCGGATCGGTCAAGGGATCGAATTCGACTACTGCTGCGTCCACGCCTCATTCGCCCTTCGTGATGCCGGATTCGAGACGATCATGCTCAACTGCAATCCGGAGACCGTTTCCACCGATTACGACACGTCTGACCGGCTGTACTTCGAGCCGCTCACGCTGGAGGACGTGCTGGATGTGATAGCCGTCGAAGAGCCCGTGGCCGTCATCGTCCAGCTGGGCGGTCAAACGCCGCTGAATCTGGCCGCAGGTCTGAGCGCGGCCGGGGTGCCGATCGCGGGCACATCGCCGGCTTCGATCGCGCTGGCCGAGGACCGGGAGCAGTTCGCCGAATTGTGCCGGAATCTTGGATTGCGGCAACCTCCCGCCGGCGTCGCCAGCTCGACCGCCGAGGCTGCCGAAGTGGTCGACCAGGTGGGACTGCCGGTCGTGGTCAGGCCCTCCTTCGTCCTTGGGGGCCGGAAGATGAAGGTGATCTTCAGTCTCGAGGAGTTGGGGGATTACGTACGCGAGATCTATGGAGAGATCGACCCCGAAGTCCCCGGCGGGCCCATCCTGATCGACCGGTTCCTCGAGGCGGCGGTCGAAGTCGATGTCGACGCGGTCCACGACGGTGCCGAGCTGCTGGTCGGCGGGGTCATGGAGCATGTCGAGGAGGCCGGAGTGCATTCGGGCGATTCGGATTGTGTGACGCCTCCGCCCACCCTCTCCGAGGAGGCGCACAAGGAGATCCTCCGTGCCACACGCGACCTCGCCCTGGCCCTCGAGGTCAAGGGCCTCATCAACATCCAGTTCGCGGTGAAGGGTGACGAGGTGTTCATCCTCGAGGCGAATCCGCGGGGCAGTCGCTCTGTGCCCTTCATCTCCAAGGCGACCGGGATCCCCCTCGCCCGGATTGCCGCACGGGTGATGATGGGCGCCAGTCTCATCGAGTTGAGGGCTGAAGGTGTGATACCGCCAAAGTCAGAACACTCCTTCGTGGCCGTCAAACACGCCGTCCTCCCCTGGGATCGGTTCCCCGAGCAGGACTCGGTGTTGGGGCCGGAGATGAAATCGACCGGAGAAGTGATGGGGATCAGTTCGGATGTGGGAGTCGCCTTCGCCAAGGCCTTGCTTGGCGGGGGCAACGATCTGCCTGATCGGGGGCGCGTGTTTCTCTCTTTTGCGGACCGGGACAAGCCAATGGGGTTGGCGGTGGCGCAAGCCTTCACCATGCTGGGATTCGAGCTCATCGCAACCCGCGGCACGGTCCGTTACCTCCACCACCACGCGATCGACGCAGAACTGGTCAACAAGATCGGAGAGGGTGCCCGCGACATCGGAGAGCGTCTCGATCTGGGTGAAATCCAGCTGGTCATCAATACGCCAGGGGGCGGGCGAGCCAGAAGCGACGGCCAGAAGATACGCAAGCTCGCCCGAAGCCACCGGGTTCCGTGCATCACGACGATTCAAGGTGCGCTTGCGGTGGCAAGAAGCCTGCGCGCCGGTCCAGGGGCGATCAATCGGCCAAGGAGCCTTCAGGAATGGCACTCCTCGACATGATCACTCATTTGGGAGACATTGAGCTTCGCACCCCTCTGATCGCCGCCTCGGGGACCGTGGGGTCTGTGTGGGAATGGGCAGAGGTTGCCGATGTCTCGGCCTATGGCGCCGCTGTCGCCAAATCAGTGTCAGCCGAGCCATGGCCGGGGAAGGCCCCGCCGCGGCTGGCTCCGACAGAAACCGGGATGCTCAACGGCATCGGGATCCAGAACCCCGGGCTGGAAGTCTGGGTCGGTGAGATGCGGAACCGCATCGACGGCAGCAATGTGCCGATCTGGGGTTCGGCGGTCGGAGGCGACGCGCGAGAGTATGTCGAGGTTGCCCGGGGTTTGGCCGGAGTCGGCGTAGCGGTGATCGAGGTGAATCTCTCGTGTCCGAATCTCGACACCGGGCAGATGTTCTCTTTCGACGCAGAGCGGTCGGCCGAAGTCATCGCCCAGACGAGGGCTGCGGTCGACATCCCGGTCGGGGCCAAGCTCTCACCCAATACGCCCGACTTGATCGGTGTGGCCGGAGCCTGTCTGGACGCGGGTGCCACCTTTCTCACGCTCACCAACTCGGCCTTGGGGTTCGGTGTCTCTCTGGTAACACGCAGGCCCTTACTCAGCGGAGGTGTCGGTGGATACAGCGGCCCGGGGTTGAAGCCGCTCGCCCTGCGATGCGTTTATGAGGTCTCCCGCGCCTTTCCCGGAACCCCCATCGTAGGTTGCGGGGGAGTGATGACAGGCGGCGATGTAGCCGAATACCTCTTGGCAGGGGCGTCTGCCGTCGCCATGGGAACGATTCACCTGGCCGAGCCGAGAGCCGGGATTCGCATCTTGAGAGAATTGCGAGCGGAGCTAGGACGGCTGGGCGCCGGCTCGATTTCGGATCTGGTGGGGACGGTGGAGCCGTGGTGAACCGGGTTGTTGTTGCCCTGGATTTCGAGACCACCGCCCAGGCCGTGTCTATGGCCCGGATCGTCCGACCCTACGTCGGTGCCTACAAGGTCGGCCTCGAGCTTCTCTGGGCCGAAGGGCCGGAAGCGGTGACCCGTATCGCGAGAGAGGGGCTCCCGGTATTCGTGGACGCGAAGCTTCACGACATCCCCAACACGGTGCGGAGGGCCGCTGTGCAACTACGGAGGCTCGGTGCGCGCTGGGTAAGCGTTCACGCCACCGGTGGCGATGCCATGATGGCGGCTGCGGTCGAAGGTCTGGCAACCGGCTCTGACGACACCGGAGTGCTGGCTGTCACGGTCCTGACTTCGATGGACGCCGTCACTATGGCGAGCGTGGGTCTGACGGGCCCGGCCCCGGAGCGCGTCGGGTCACTAGCGGTGTTGGCAAAGCGAGCCGGAGCAGAGGGTGTGGTGTGCTCGGTCGCGGAGATTCCGGCGGTCACCCGCGCCGTACAGGGTCTCCTCCTCGTTACGCCCGGTATTCGAGTTGCGGGCGCGTCTCCTGATGATCAAGCACGGGTCTCCACACCGGGCGCGGCCATTGCGGCCGGTGCCGGTCTCATTGTGGTTGGACGAGCTATCACGGGAGCCCCGGACCCCGCTGCCGCCGCGGCCGGCATCGCGAAAGAAGTAGCGCTGGCCCGCTAGATGTCCCTCGTTTGACTATCGTCCACCCATCGACCCTGGGAGTTAGTCCATGCAAACGCCGCCAAAGTTGACCGACGAGCAGAGAAGAGCGGCCTTGGCTAAAGCCGCCGAGGCCCGCCGCGTGCGCGCGGAGACGAAGGAGCTTCTCAAGACAGGCTCACTCCGGCTCTCCGAACTATTCGAGCAGGCAGAGACGGACACGATCCTGGCCGGGCTGAAAGTGGAGCGCGCCATCGCGGCGATGCCAGGAACGGGGAAGATCAAGGCAAAGAGGCTGATGGAGTCCATCGGTATCGCCGAGAACCGGCGTATTCGTGGTCTGGGAGAGAACCAAAGGGCCGCCCTGCTCTCCGAGTTCTCCTGACTTGATCATCACGATCTCGGGCCGGCCGGGGTCCGGCAAGAGTGCGGTGGCTTCTCGCGTTGCCGGCGAGCTCGGGGTCGACCACGTCTCCGCTGGGGACTTCATGCGGGAGATGGCCACTGAGCGCGGGATATCGATACTGCAGCTTTCCCGCACCGCCGAAGGCCGGAGCTCCATCGACGATGAGATCGACTCCCGCACCACGCGGCTCGCCGCGGACGGTGGCGACTTCGTGATGGATGCCAGGTTGGGCTGGCATTTCGCACCACAGTCGGTAAAGGTCTTTCTCGAGGTGCGCCCTGAAGTCGCGGCGCAGCGGATCTTCGAGGCACTGCGAGACTCCGAGCATGAGAACGTGGATCTGGCCGAGACCCGTAAGGCAACCGAGTTGAGGGCCGGCTCGGAGCAAAAACGCTATTTCGAGTATTACGGGCTCGACTACACAGATCACAGTCACTACGACCTGGTGATCGATACCTCCGACATGACAGTCGACAGTGTCGTAGACACGATATTGAGGTTTCTCGAGGAGACCGGATCTGGCAAGCCCCCGACCTTGAGGTAACCTGTTAGCTCCTCGTCCCCCGAAGGAACCCATGAAACTCGAAAATGTCATCGACCAGATCGGCAACAGGTTCGCCGCGGTTGTTGTGTCGGCCCGGCGCGCCCGGCAGATCAATAGCTATTTCCATCAACTCGGCGTCGGATACGGTGAGTTCGTGCCACCCCAAGTGCATTCTCTCTCCCGCAAACCGTTGACGATCGCGATGGAAGAGATCGCCGAGGGCAAGGTCTCCGTCGACACGATCGAGGAGTAATGCTCCAGGGCCGGCGCATCCTGCTTTGCGTCACAGGCGGCGTCGCCGCCTATAAGTCCGCTTACCTGGCCCGGAGGTTGGTCGAGGCCGGCGCCGTCGTGAAGGTGGAAATGTCAGAGTCCGCACTCGAATTCATCGGGCCACAGACTTTCGCGGCAATAACCGGCACTCCGCCATTGACATCCCTTTTCGGTTCTCAATCTGTTTCGCCACACACCGAGTTGGCGCGATGGGCAGACCTGGTCGTCATAGCGCCCGCAACGGCCGCAACCATTGGCCGTGTGGCGAGAGGCATCTCTTCGGATCTGATCAGCGCGACTGTTCTGGCCACCACCGCTCCGCTTTTGGTGGCACCAGCGATGCACACCGAAATGTGGGAAAACGCCGCTATGCAGCGCAACATAGCCCGGCTGATCGAGGACGGGCATCACATCGTGGGGCCGAATGAGGGCCCCCTCGCCGGTGGCGACGTGGGCATCGGCAGGGTCGCAGAGCCCGAGGAGATCCTCGAAGCAGCCGATTCCATACTCGCCGGCGAGGCCAATGGCCGGAGGGCTCTCATAACGGCGGGTGGCACCAGGGAACCGGTCGACCCTGTGCGTTATCTGGGAAACCGATCCACGGGCAAGATGGGTCACGCCCTGGCCGACGAGGCAGTTCTACGGGGCTACGACGTCACTTTGGTCACCACATCAAGTCTGCCGGTACATCCTGCCGTCAAGTTGGTCGCGGTCGAGACCGCCCAGGAGATGGCTGAGGCTGTGGCTGCGATCGACGCCGATGTCGCAGTCATGACGGCTGCGGTCGCCGACTTTCGGCCCAGGCACACGTACCCGAGCAAGCTGAGGCGTTCAGATGGGCTCGAGACGATCGACCTCGAGCCAACACCCGACATTCTCGCCACCGTCGTCGCCCGCGACAAAGCACCCTATGTGGTCGGCTTTGCCGCCGAGACCGGAGGCATCGAGAGGGCCCTGGAGAAGGCAAAGGACAAGAAGGTCGATCTTCTTGTCTACAACGATGTGTCT
>JBFHXF010000111.1:0-6132 GCA_041599115.1 Acidimicrobiia bacterium | reverse complement strand
GGAACAGTGCACCCCCGCTCCGTCAGGGTAGTTGTCGAGTTGGCAGTTCCACCCCTTGGCTTCCAGGTCAGCGGAAGTCACGCCGCCCGTCGCGGCCCACGCCGGAGCCATCGCTCCCATCATCATGGCCACCACGGCCAACATCGTGATCAGTCTTCGTTTTCTCATTTCTCTCCTCCTCGAGGGCTGTTCCGCCCCCGGCGGTCGATCAGCTGTATTCGCCGACCGGGTAGATCTCGTCGGCCACCAGCCCGTGGGCCACGCGGTGGACGGTGTTGGCATCCTCGGCGTTGTCGGCTTCGACAAGACAGAAGATCTTTCCCGCTTCCTCGTCGACCCAGTAACGGAGGTAGTTCACTCCGTACTTGCTCTGGGTCTCCAGGTCGGCTTTGTGGGCTCCGGCAACATCAGTGGCTGAAACACCACCCTCGATATTGTGAACATCCATGAACAGCGACATCTAACGACCTCCTCGTATTTTGTGTACTGCCACCCTTGTGAAGGTATGGAGTCGAAGTCGCCGTGTCATCGGGGGCGAATACCTAGAAATGCGCCCCGGGATACGCGTTTTAGGCGAGAAGTAGGCCCTCGCTACGGGCCCGGGAGACGGCCTTTTCCCGTGTCGGCGCGTTCAGCTTGGTGAGCAGCGCAGAGACATGGTTCTCCACGGTTCGCGGGGAGACGAAGAGGCGGTCCGCTATCTCGGTGTTGGTGAGGCCCTCCTCTAGGAGTGAGAGGACTTCCGCCTGCCGGGCGGTGAGACCGGCCGCATGACGCCTTGTCTGTCGTCCCTTGCCTCGAGGGACGGAGATGCCCTGGCTTCGCAAGGCGCTCCTCAGTTTGGCGGCCACCGCGGTCGCGCCAAGGGTCTCCAGGAGTTCGAGGGATTCCAGTTGGGATGCCCGGTCGGCGTGCATCAGTGCCAACGCCCGTTCGTAAGGGACGCCTCTTGCCTGAAAGATGTCTGCCGCCTCGGCAGCCCGGTCTTCCATGATGAGTCGATACGGCTCGGCGATTCCGTCGGGGATGTCGGTCAATTCACCGAGTTTCCACAGCCAAAAGGCGATGGCCCCCGGTGAATAGCGGAAGCCCTTGTCGAGTTCGATCTGCATGACGCTCTTGAACTCGGACATGGCAGCGACAGGCTCGCCCGAAAGCCAGGCATATTCGGCGAGCGCGGCCGCAGCCGGTGCCAGACGCTGATTCTCGTTGGCCACGATGGACATCTGCCATGCTCGATCCAGGGTTTCCTTTGCCGACGGACGGCCTCTTCTGGCGGCGATGATGCCGAGAACGGGAAGAACGACCATCTGGCTGAGAGCCATGCTTTCGAGCAGGTCGGTCGCCATGTCCTCCGCCTGGGCCCACTCGCCTTTCAGTTCCAGGATGCGGGCGTGCATCGCCTTTGCATAGGCCTCCAGCATGGGAAGCTCGTGTCTGGCTCCCGAGGCGACGGCCCTCACTATGTAATCGGAGGCGATTGGCAGGTCGCGAAACTCTGCAGCCGCCCAGGCGTGGTTGAACAGGGCTCGACTCTCCTCGTACCATTCCCCGGCGGCCTCGGCTCGCTTCCAGGCCTCATCAAGATCCGACCGGCCGTCGGGGTAATTGGAGATGTTGGCCACGATCCCACGGTGGTTGAGGCTGCGGATCAGGATCCTTTGGTCGATATCGTCGCCGCCGGCGTTCAGAGTTCGCTTCACCAGATCGGGCACCGCGTCGACGTTGCCCGCCATCGTGTGCAAATAGGCGTTCACTTCGAGAGCTCTGGCCAGATCGGCGCCGTCGGGGTTGGGTCCGAGAACTTCCACAGCCTGACGGGCCAATTCCTCGGCCTCAGCGCGGTGTCCGGCGTTTTCGTGAAGATGAGCTGCTTGAGCGAGGGCTCGTGACTCGGCGGCCCTGTCGCCGACCTGTCGGTAGTAGGACAGTGCAGACTCATTCAGGCTTATCGCCGCGGTGACGTTGTCCACGAGGAATTCCTCTCGTGCCCACTCGTCGAGCAGAAGTCCCAGCGCTTCGGGCTCGAAACGATCGAGGTAGGGGGCGAGTTCTCGAAAGTCCTCGACCGCTTGGTGATGGCCGCCTGCCGCAGCGGCGTATCGAGCCGACTTTGGAGCAAGCTCCACCAGCCGGTCGATGTCCTTTACCTCGACGGCACAATGAATGAGAAGACACGGGTGGGTTTCTTCGGGAAGATCCTGGAGCAGGGTGCGGTATTTTGCAGTCCGCTCGCCGTCGCTCATGGCGGCTTCAATAGCACGTCGGATCAGATCATGATGGAAGGCGACCCTTCCTCCCGTAACATCTAGGAGACCCCGTCGTTCGCATTCATCGAGGCGTCCTTCGTCAACTCCGGTGAGTCCCAGGGCGTCAGGCAGCGGAATCGGTTCGGGCGAGAGCGCCAGTGTCTTCAACATCTCCTGGGCTCCAACGGAGAGTTTGCGCACCCGGGCAATGACCGAGTCCTCGAGTGAGGAGGGAATCTTATCCATTTCGGCCGACGCCAATTCTGTGACAAGGAAAGGGTTTCCTCCGGTCGCTTGTGTTACTTCACTCGCGTCGAGGCTGGTGTTGCCGATCATTGAAGATACAGAGGCCAGAGAAAGACCATGCACTTCGATCCTCACCATGTTTTCAACAGGCAGATCGCCGATGACGGCCCGCAAGGGGTGGTCGTAATCGACCTCGCCGGTGCGATAGGTGAGTACGAGCAGGCCGTTGGTTCGGCCGATACGTCTGCCCAGGTACTTGATGGCGTCGAGGGTCGCCTCGTCGGCCCAATGAGTGTCTTCGATCACGACTACGTTCGCACGCAGTGACCGAGAGAGGAGGTCCATGACGGTCTCCAGGAGCCGCGCCCGGTCGCCGTTGGCTACCGACGCCTTCAATTCGGGCTCCGATCGGGCCATATCCCAGAACGGTCCCAGGGGCTGAGGTATGAAAAGGTCGTCGCACGCCCCCCATAGGACGTTCAGTTGCTCGGCGTGCGTCTCGGCAAACTCGGCCACCAGCGAGCTCTTGCCGATCCCTGCTTCGCCGCGAATCAGGACCACTTTTCCGCCGGCGCTTGACAGGTCGGAGAGCAAGCGGGACATCAGGGCGAGTTCGTGTTCCCTTTCCAGCAGCATTCGGATAAACCTAGCGGAGCCCTGTCCTCGTCAAGCTCTGGATTGGGAAAGGGCTTTGCTCTTCGTCACGCCGCGGCCGCGAGAAGGTCTCGTTCAATCCGTGCCAGGATCCGTCTTGCCCACCACTTCGAGAACGCGGCCGGCAGCGATATCAGGACCATGGTCAGCATCCGATGTGGACCTGACCATGAAGGCATTCGCGCCATGACCGCGCAGGCCCGATAGTGCCGATCGGTGAACAGCATCATCATCACCGCCGCGGCCCGTGCGGGGCTGAATCGGGGCAGGTCAACCCCCTCGACAAGACGGCGAAAGGAGGCGGCTCGTCTGGTTGCCAGGAGCATGAGGGAGCGACGGGCTGTGGCCACGGCTACCGCACCGTGACTCCTCCCGTCACTTCCCAGATAGGGCTGCAATGAGGGGTGGTAGGCGACACCGCGCAGCAGATCCTTCTCGACATCGCGGGTGATGTTGGCCAGCTGGATGAGCTCGGAGACTTCCAGGGCGTCGTCTTGATGCTCCACCAGGACATCTCCGAGAAGGAGCTCCATGACGAACAGCGCTGGAAGGCCGATGACGTGGTGGCAGTAGTCGAGAACCTGCTGGTCGTTCTGCAGAACCCCGCCTTGTTGCTCGAAGATCTCCGAGAACTCACTCATTCCAGCTGCCATATCGGCCACCAGCCTCACGACTCTGGCACGGGCGGCGGGCCTGAGGCCGAGGAAGACTTCATCCACAGATCGATGCCGATCGATCAAGAGAAGATGGGTCTCGTCACGGAGATCGGCCATGTCCGGGTCAGGTGGGCTCGGGGCGGCACCGGGGGGCTCTGTATCGAAGCGCTGGGCAAAAAGGGCCAGCGCCCGGCGAGCCTCCGACGGGGTAGAAGAGATGTCCTCATAGGTGTCGAGCATGCGTGCGTAGAGATAACCCACCGCGGCTTCCTTCGAGGCCTCGTCGGGCAGGAGGAGGATGCTGGGAGCGAAGGACCGGGCCGCATGGGGGAGGATCGCCCAGACGAAGGCGTCCGGCTTATTGATGGTCCTCAACCTTTCCAAATCCGGTCTATCCCGGTCGACGAAGGCCCCGATTGCCAACAGCCAGATTCGCCGGATAGCCAGGGTGGATAAGGACACCAGCAGAAATTAGCGGACGTGTTCTGCTTGAGAGCGCGCCGAACTGCGTCGTGTCCTCTCGTCATATCTGGGTGGGCTCCTTGCCTTTATTGGGTGGCCACCCCTCAAGACTGGAGGGCTCTGTTCACATACGGTGGTGAGGTGGCAAGAAAAGCGCTTGAGGAGGTCGATGTGTCACCGTTTAGTCATCAAAGCCGGAGACCCCTTCGGGCTCGTCCGCTGTCGGGTGTTGGGGGCTGACTCATGTTCATGTCACAAGCGCAGATCGGTCAGGACATGGCCAGGGAACGCCGAGAGGCTGCTGCTCGTATCAGAAATGCAGAACTGATCGGTTCTGGCACATGGCCGAGTCTCATCAAGCCCGCTCAGCCAGGTGAGGCTGACCATAGAGAGGGTGGGAGTCGATCGTCGGGCCTCAGAGCTTGGATTGGACAATGGCGTCATGGGCTTAGAAGCGAAGATAGGCGGCTGAGCGCGTCGAGGTGGAGCAGTCGGTCGACCGTCGCTTCGACTCCAGGGCTGGACCCGTGAGGAGCAAGGACTGGGTAGCCTTCGCGGTGATTCCGAGCCGGTTGCCTAGTGCATCGCCCAGCCTTGGGGGCAGCAAAACCACACGTCAGGGAGTTGAATCATCCGACCTATGGCAGATCCGGTCGGAGGGGCCAGTGTGTGGGGGTCACTCCTCGCGAGTGGCAGGAAGGCTATCAAATGGTGTTGATTGCGAGGCGGACAGCCGAAGTCGACCAGACCTGCACCCACGGCGAAGCGACCACGACCATCACGGCCGGTCTCGAGCGATCAGTGTGTGAAAGATGCGCGCGGGTGAGTGTGCGGTATCTGTATGACCTGCTCGAGGAGACCTACCACATAAGCGAGATCGATCTGGACTTGTTGTCCCGCTAGACCCGGTCTGCCCCGGACAACCGGCGATCAACCTGTCCCAGCGGTTCTAAGGCTCCACACAGGTCACTGTCCCTTTCACTGCGATGCCGCTGGCTTCACCGTCGAACATCACAGTGAAGCCGTCCACCGTGCCCTCGACCGGTCCCTCGTAGGTGCCGTCGACAGTGCTCCAGTACAGAGTCCAGAGGTCCTCCGACCAGTCGAGCGCAAAGTTGACCGCGTGTATCTGACCCACCGCTCCGTCATCCAGGATGAGGCACAACTCAGGCTCTTCGGCCAGTGACTGGCCCCCTCGAAGCGACGCCTGCAGCCAGTTCTGGTTGTCGGGTGGCTGCACGAAGGTGGGAAAGGTTACGGCGACCGGGCTGGGTTCCGATGTCGATGTCGGTGAGGTGGTGGAAGTCGTGGTCGAGGGGGCGACGGTCGACGAGAGCGGCTGAGTCGCGGTTGTGTTCGGGCCGGTCTCGCCGCCGCAAGCTGCAACCACCAGGGCGACGGCAGCCAAGGCGAATGGGTATCGCATGCTGAATTGTCCCATCGGCGGGTGGAACGGTCAACGGCTCCGACCACAGAGGGTTGATCGCCGGCACGGGTGACAGCCGTAAGAACTCAGATAGAAACCTTCAATCCCCCTTCTTGGAGGTATCTGTGAGCAAGCGCAGGGCTAGGGCGCCTCCCAACGTCCCCAGCGCCATCCGAGCGGAACGAGACGCTTTTCCGTTTCCCGGTATGCGAGTTGCTCCCAGCAGGGCGGCGCTCGCCGTGGCGCTGAGGGCAAGGCGACGTCCCGCATGACGCACCGTTCGTTCCAATCTCTCTGCCCCAAAGTCGACGTGGAGCTTTGGGCCCGGCCTGGCCCCTGTGAGCCGCTCGAACGCCTCAACCAGGCGGTTGATCCTCACGCCGACTTTCTGGCTTTCATAGAAGATCCACTTCGGATCGATCTTCTTCCTGATTCGCGC
>JBFHXF010000110.1:0-6220 GCA_041599115.1 Acidimicrobiia bacterium | reverse complement strand
GGCCATAAGGGCTTCGAGCCTCGCCGACGCCGAGTATCGGGCGGCCCTGTCGGCGGCCCAGATAGCCCGGGACCGCGCCGCCGAGCAAGAGCGTCAAGACAAGAGGCCGCCGGCGTCCACGACGACCACTACAACGACTACAGGTTCTACAGGGACCATCAGCCCACCCATCACATCACCACCAACGACCTCCCCTCCCACGACCTCCGGCAACGGTGGATGGACGGGAATCCCCGCAGTCGAGCAGTGGAGAGAACTCGTCACTCAATACTTTCCGGCCAACCGGGTGGACGAGGCTCTTCAGATCATGCAATGTGAAAGTCTTGGTGACCCCGATGCCTACAACCCCTACTCAGGGGCGTCCGGTCTTTTCCAGTTCCTCCCCTCTACCTGGGCCACGACCGCCCCCAGGGCCGGATACCCCGGAGCAAGTCCGTTCGAACCTGAACCGAATATCGCCTCGGCCGCCTGGCTGGCCAACGCGTACTCCGAATTGGGTCTGTACTACTGGCAAGCGTGGAGTTGTCGACGCGTCCTCGAGTAGACCTCTAGAGGCGCGGTCAATCACTGCTCCTACACTCCCGCCACGATGAAGAGCCAGAATCTCAACCCGGGTCGGCAATACAGCCTGATGCTCCTCGCTCTAGGGGTGACGGTCCCCGGCGTTTTCATCAGACTGTCCGGCGTCCATGTCGATCCAATTCTGGCGGCAGCGCTGTTCGGAATGGCGATCGTCGGGGCGGCCTTCATGCTGTCCTGGGCAGCCGAGGTGATCCAACTCGACGTGGGTGCCGGACTGGCGCTGGCGCTTCTCGCACTGATCGCAGTGCTTCCCGAATACGCAGTGGACTTCGTATTCACATCAAAGGCCGGCGAGGAGTTCGCCGCCACCGGTCAGGCCGCTCAGTACGGCCCTCTGGCCCTTGCCAACATGACAGGAGCCAATCAGCTCCTGATCGGGTTCGGATGGCCGATGGTGGTGCTGATTGGCACCTGGCGGGTGAAGAAACTGAGAGCCCAGCCTTCCGAGGCTGGTGGATCGACGCTGACCGAGGTGAGGCTTGCCCGAGCTCAATCAGTAGATATCGCCTATTTGGCCATTGCCTCCGTCTACGGAATGACTCTGTTCTTCAGGAACACTTTGACTCTGCTCGACGCCACCGTGCTGGTCGGCATCTACGTCGCATACATGATCCGGCTCTCCAAGGCTTCCCCGGAGGAGCCTCACCTCGTGGGACCCAGCGCCTACATCGCCTCCCTGCCCAAGACCACTCGACGATTTATCAACTATGCCGGATTCGCGCTTGCCGCCGGTGTCATCCTCCTGGTGGCCGAATCGTTCGCCGAATCGATCATCGAACTCGGCAGGACGATCGGCGTGAGCGAATTCCTGTTGGTGAAGTGGATCGCGCCACTGGCCTCCGAGGCCCCCGAGCTGCTCGTAGCGATGCTCTTCGCCTGGCGACTCACCTCGAAGACCGGGCTCGGAGCATTGATCTCCTCGAAAGTGAACCAATGGACGCTGCTGGTGGGCACACTCCCCATCGTTTTCGCGCTTTTTGCCGGTCAACTCACCGGCCTACCGCTCGACCAGGTGCAACGCGACGAGCTGTGGGTTACCGCGACCCAATCGGTTTTCGCAGTTGCCATCATCGCCAGTAAGTCGGTCAGCCGGAGGGAGGCATGGGCGATGCTGAGCCTCTTCGCCGTTCAATTGGCCGAGTCGACCCTCGTGGAGTTCTTCGGGGTCGCAGAAACGATTTCGGCCGACATTCGCATCGGTGTCGGGTACACCTTTCTCCTGGCCGCGGTGTGGGTGCTCAGGAAGGATTTCAGGGTGTTCGTCAGAGTGCTCAAAGAGGGCTTCAGAGCCCCCTGGCACGAACTCGAGAACGAGACTGTGGCCTCCGCCTGACGGACCTCTTCAAAAGCAGCGGTGCACCGGCATATGTTGGGGTGAGAAGGGAAAGGAAAGCTATGTCGAAGAGATACTTCACCCCGGATGTGTTCAGATTCCTCAACGAGCTGGAGTCGAACAACGAAAAGGCCTGGTGGGACAAGAACAAGACCAGATACATATCGGTGATAAGAGAGCCGTCCCTCGAGTTCATCAGCGACTTCGACAAACACCTGCAGAAGATCTCCCCTCATTTCACAGCCGACTCGCGCACCATCGGCGGCTCCCTGATGCGTCCCTACCGCGACACCCGTTTCTCGGCGGACAAAACGCCGTACAAGACGAATGTCGGGATCCAGTTCAGACATGAGGCGGGTAAGGATGTCCACGCTCCTGGCTTTTACCTCCATATCGAGCCGCGGGCCTGCTTCGCCGGCGTCGGGATGTGGCACCCCGAGACTGCCGTAGCCAGACAGATAAGACAGTCGATCAATGACGATCCGAGCGGATGGAAGAAGGCGACCAGGGGAAAGTCCTTCAGCGAGACCTGGTCGATCGAGCAAGATGACAAGGAGATGTTGAAGCGGTTACCCCGCGACCTCGATCCCGATCACCCCTACGTGGATGATCTGAGAATGAAGAGCTTCATCGCTGGGACAAAGCTGTCGCAGACGTCGGTGACCGCGTCCGATTTCGACGAGCAGTTGGCCTCAATGTTTCGAAAGGCGGCCGGCTTGACCGCCTTCCTCTGCAAGGCCATAGATCTCCCGTTCTAGCGGTTGACCCGGCGCCGGGATCGCCTAAGTTATAGGGGTCACCGTAGAGGGGCTCTTCTGTATGACGACTTACCCGGGCGTGGTCACGCTCGATCATGAAACCGTGCCGGTCACTCTCGGGATCGGCATCGGAAAAGTGACGCTGGTCGCCGGCGATCTCGAGATCGGCGAGTGGTCCGATACCGACTGCATCATCCGACCGGACGGCGAGGGACAATGGCTCATCGAGGCCGAGGAAGAGACTCTCTTCTTTCTCCCGGACGACCCATCCCAGTTTGCCATCGGGTTGGAGGGTGAGGAGGGCCACGGCAAGCATGAAGCCTCCGCTGCCATCGTCGATCCCGAAGATCCCGGGCCGAAAGCAATGACGATGGTCGGGTTTTATCTGCTCGCCGGCGTGACGGCGGTGCTGGGGCTCTGGGCGTTGATAAGCCTGTTTATGTGATCAGGTCGGCAGCTCCATCCAGCTGCCCACTCTCTCGACGAGGTATTCGCTCACCTCGTTCGATCGGTCGAGAACGTCGCACAACTGCTCCCGACCCATCAGGACGTCGACCAGACTCACCGAGGATTTCCCCGTGAGGGTGAGGCGACGTTCGGGAGCGTCGGTGACGGCGGCGTAGGAGTCGATGGCAGCAACCTCGATTGCCAGCGACACGCCTCCCACTCCTGCGAGGTCGGTGGCAAGCACCAGGAGATCGGGTGGCGAATGGAGCGGGGGAATAGCCCAGTTGAAGAAAAGGTCGAGGTGGTACTCGTCCTCAGGCTCTTCGAACTCGTCGGCGATCTCATCGAGACGGTCCCTCAGCCCGAGGATTACCTTCGGGTCGACGTCGAGGGACAAATGGAGGTCGATGGGGCCCCCACATCCCGACTCGGGATGCACGTCGACCTCCCAGGCCTGGCGCAGCGAGTAGGTCTCGACGAAATGCCTCTCGTCATGTACGTGAAAACCGTGCTCGGTTGCGTGTTCCTTGAGGTCAGTGACGAAACCGGCAATATCGATCGACATACTGCGAGAGGTTATTGGAACTGAACGACAAACGACAGGGCTAAGAAGCGAACACTCCCACTTCGATCGGATTGACGAAGCCCTTGGCGGTGATCGTCCGGAACCCGCCCGGCTCCATCCCGGTGACGGTGAGGGTTCGCTGGCTCACCAGGATCTCGCCTGATGCCGCGGCCTGGGCGAGGCGCGAAGCCAGATTCACTTCTTCTCCCAGGGCGGTGAAGTCCCGGTAATTCCCCTGGTCACCCACCACACCGACATAGGCCGGTCCGGTATTGACGCCGGCGCCGACCTCGATGAAAGGTCCATCGGCCGTTCCGTACCCGATCCGACTCATGATGTTCTGGCACCCTTCGACTGCTTTGGCCGCGTGATCCTCACCGGCGAAAGCCGGCAGGAAAAGCGCCATCACTTCATCGCCAACCAGCTTGTCGATGATGGCGTCGGCGTCGGTCAACCCATTAGTCGCCACCGAGTAGAAACGGTTCATCGTCCTGGCATAGTCACCCGGGCTGAGCCCTTCGGAGAGTTCAGTTGAGTTTCTGACGTCGACGAAAGCCATCGAGATGTCCAACTCGACACCACCGGGATGACCCTTCGAAAAGGTCTCGCACGCCTCACAGATCCGGGGATGCCAGTTGCCGGGACCACGACCACGCATTTTGGAGATCACCCCCCCGAATCCGTCGAAAGGGGCGTAACACATCTTGCATCTCTCATGCGCCGGAACGTGCTTCCACAATTCTGCCCCGCTTCGCATCTGGGGGTGAGTCCCGGTGAGCATCTCGCGCCACTCATCGGTGTTGGCGCCCGGATAAGCTTCGTATCCTCCGTACGGCATCTGGTCAAACTAGTCCGTAACGCTCATCAAGGCCCATTGCCCTTGTCAGCGCTTGGAACGCCTCCAGCCCACCGCCAGACCGCCGAGAAACGCCAGGATCGCCGCCTTCGGGACGGATGCAGGCGCCCCGGCCACCAATATCCCCGGGCGTATTTCCGGTTTCGCCGACACGGCGCCTTCCACCCTGGCGAGATGGTCTGAGTAGAGCTTGGTCATCACGGCCCCAAAGAGGAACACGGTTGACAAGAGGTAGGCGAGAAAAAGGACGACCACAAAGGAACTGGCGAAGCCGAGTGCAGTTGGCGTGCTGAAGACCGTGAAATAGAGGCCGATTCCATATGCGGCGAGGGTGAACACCAGTGCCGTGAAAAGGCCCCCCCACCAAACGGCCCTCCACGGCAACCTCACCACAGTCATCGTCTGGAAGATCAACCCGAATGTGAAGGGGAGGATTGCCAACGAAACGAGCGGGGCGAGTAGGCCGACAACGGCGTGAAGCCCTGTCAGGCTTTCCGGAAGAAGCCCCTCCACAAAACGCCATATGGCGTTGAGCAGCCAGACCGCCAGAGTCATCAAGCCGAGCCCGAATGCCCAGAGGAATCCGATCCCTCGCTTCTTGGCAAAATTGGCCAGACCGGAAACACGTTCGTAGGGGACCTCGAAAATGTCGTTTAGATCGTGTTGCAGCTCGAGGAACAGGCTCGAAGCCGACCAGAAGAGCAGGATGATGCCGATCACGGCGGCCGTGTTGCCCGCCTCGAGAGCCGACGACAGCAAGCTTTCGACGAATTTGGCCACCTGACTGCCGGCAACTCCGGAGACCGTGGAGATGATCTCCGCCTTGGCCTCATCGGACCCCCCCACGATGGCGCCCAGTACCGAGACCGAGATGATGAACAGCGGCGCGAGGGCAAACACGGTCCGATACGCGACGGCTGCCGCCATTCGATTGACCCGGCCTGCCCCGTACTTAGTCCCGGCTGAGACCAGGATGTCCCGGCTGACCGCGTAAGCGCGTCCCAGTTTTCCCTTCATCAACGACAACAGTATCGGGGCATACACTCCGGGCGTGAGTCATCCGTTCAAGCCTCCAATCGAAACGATGGAAGCCAAGGTCTCGGAAAGGTGGCCGACGGGTGAGTTTCTCTACGAGCCGAAATGGGACGGTTTCCGCTCTGTCTCCTGGTCTCGACCCGATATCCGGCTGGATTCGAGAAACCAGCGGCCGCTCCTCCGCTACTTCCCGGAGCTGCGCCCGGCCCTCGAACAACTCCCGCCCGGCACGGTGATCGACGGTGAGGTTGTGGTCGTGATGGATGGCGTAACGGTTTTCGACGTCTTACAGCAGCGAATCCACCCGGCCGATTCAAGAGTGAAGATGCTGTCAGAGACCACGCCCGCCGAATTGGTCGCTTTCGACATCCTGGCGGACGGCGGAGAGGACCTGAGGGAATCGCCTTTTTCCGAGCGCCGGGAGCGGCTCGTGGCGATCACTGCGGGTCTGGAGCACCCATGGCATCTGACTCCACAGACCAGCAGCGAACAGAAGGCCCGGAGGTGGTTCGACGAGTTCGAATCGGCCGGATGCGACGGGATCATCGCCAAGCTGGCAGACCTGGAGTACAAGTCCGGCAAGCGAGCCATGATCAAGATCAAGCACCGCCGCACCGTGGACTGCGTGGTGGGCGGATTTCGCG
>JBFHXF010000109.1:0-6242 GCA_041599115.1 Acidimicrobiia bacterium | reverse complement strand
TCCTCGAATCAGGGATGAAGCGTCGCGAGAGAAGGGGGACGGTTGACAAGGTGGCGGCGGCGATCATCCTCCAGAGCTAGTTGGACAGCGACAAATGACCTACGACCCGACGCCAGAGCCGGCACCGTGGGTGCGAGCCGTCAAGGTGATAACCGCCATCGGGCTGGTCGTCATCGGCGGCATCGCCGTCGTCGGGGGTGCTTCATATCTGGGGCGCCTCGTCGGCAATTCGGTCGGCTCCGATGACACGGGCACCGGCCCGGTCAATGTGATTGCGGGTCAGGATGTGATCGTCGACATCCCGCCGGGCACCCCGGCCAAGGACATTGCGGCGATACTCGCCGCCCAAGGCGTGGTGCGGTCGGCTCTCGAGTTCGAAGTGGCAGTGCGGGCCACAGACTCGGCCGCCAAACTGAAGGCCGGCTCCTATCAGCTGAAGACCCTCATGGACCCTGAAGAGGTGGTGGCGTTGCTCGTCGTGGGGCCGGTGATCGACGTCTACCGGCTCACGGTGATCGAGGGTCTGCGGGTGAAGGAGATTCTCACCCGTCTGGCCGACGTTTCCGGTTACCAATACGCAGACTTCGAAGATGCTTTGCTCGGTGGCAGCGTCACCAGCAGCCTCCTGCGCAAAGACACCGGATCGGCCCTTGCCGACTGGGAGGGCCTTCTGTTCCCCGACACCTACGAATTCCGCAGGTCGGCCGAACCCGGCGACATCCTCCAGCGTCTGGCGACAACCATGGAGCAAAGAGTGGCCAGCATCGACTGGTCCATCCTCGAGGATCATGGCCTTGATTCCTACGACGGGCTGATCATGGCGTCGATGATCGAGGCGGAAACGCTGCTTGATGAGGAACGTCCCATCGTCGCGAGTGTGATATTGAATCGCCTCGATCTGGGAATGAAGCTCGATATCGACGCGACCGTTCTCTACGGTCAGGGAACCAGGAATATCGCGGAGTTCGACCGTGAGTTCGTTTCACCGTACAACACCTACCTGGTGGCCGGCCTCCCGCCGACGCCTATTGCGGCTCCCGGACGCGCTTCCCTCCTGGCCGCCGCCAGCCCGGCAGATACCCCCTACCTCTACTACGTGCTGTCAGATAACGAGGGCCACCATGCCTTTGCCGAGACATTCGAGGAGCACATCAACAACGTCAACAAGGCTCGCGACGCCGGCGTTCTCAATTAACTGGCAGACTCCGGGGATGACCGCCACTCTCGAGTTCGCGGTGTTGGGAGATCGGGTGGACCGGTCACTCTCACCGGTGATCCACAATGCGGCGCTGAGGGCGGCAGGCTTGGTAGGCGCCTATCGCGCGATCCGGGCCGATAGGCCCAGGCTGGAACTGGCCGTCGGGGCTCTGCGCTCGGGGAGACTTGCTGGTTTCAACGTGACCATGCCCCTGAAGCGCGACGCCTTCGAGTTGGCCGATGCCCTCACAGAGGAAGCGTCGACAGCGGGGTCGGTAAACGCGATGCGGCTGGCCGAGGGTCTGGTCGAGGGTCATTCGACCGATGGACCGGCCTTGGCGAGGTTCATCGACAGGCTTGCCGGGAGCGGAGATACGCCCATCCTGGTGTTGGGGGCCGGCGCGACGGCCGCGATCGCTCTGGCGGTGTCGGGAGATCACCCCGTTTACATCTCGGCACGTCGATTCGCCCAGGCGGCGGAGTTGGCCAAACGCGGTGTCCACGCCGAAGCGATCGTCTGGGGGTCGGCTGTCGCCGGGGCGTTGGTCGTCAACACCACGCCTCTGGGAATGACCGGTGAGGTTCTGCCTCAGGGGATCGTCGAGACTGCGATGGGTCTGCTAGATCTTCCCTATGGCGCTCGACCGACGCCTGCGGTCGATCTTGCCACGGCGCAGGGAACTCCCACAGTCGATGGCGTCGAGTTTCTATTGGCCCAGGCGGTGGACTCCTTCCGGTGGTGGACCGGCATCGAACCGTCCCTTGACGCGATGCTCCGCGCTGCGAGAAAGGTCTAAAGGGCGCTGGTGATGCGGCCGAAATGGTTGGAAAGGTTCTTCAAGCAAGGAGTAGTTGAGGTGGCTCTTTCAGGAAACTTGGGATTCGTCCCGCTGGACGAGGTCTTGCGTCTTCTTGCCCGGGCTGGGCAAACGGGTGCTGTTGAGGTGCGCGGTGAGGATGTCCGCGGCCGGATCTTCGTGACATCAAAGGGAGTCGCCCTCGCCACGATCTATGACGATTCGACTTTGCGTGCCCATTTGGTCAACTCCGAGTTCGTGGATGAACGGCATCTGAGCCAGGTTGAGTCCGGTGCCGCCAGTTTCGAGTCAGCGATCGACAAGAAGTCCGGTCTGGTTGATCTCCTCCGTGAGATGACGGTGGAGAGCGTTTACCAGTTGACTTCCAAGGGCTCGACTTTCGAGGTCGAAGAGGACGCCGCCAGCCCCTTCGCCAGCCCCAAGCCTTTTGAGCTCGAGTCCATCCTCGATGATGCGTTTCGTCGAGGTGATGAATGGGCCGAGGTCCAGTCCATGCTCGCCGACATGGCCGGGGTGATCCGGATGAAGCGTGACCTGGGCGACCGGGATGAAGTGACCTTGAGTCGGGACGCCTGGAGGCTCCTCAGTGAACTGGGATCGGGATCTACGATCAGCGAACTGGCGGGGCGCCTGGGAACCACCGACTTCTGGACCGCAAAGGTTGCCGCCGACATGTCGGCCAGAGAACTTCTCAGCGTTGGTGATGATGAGCAGGACGCCGCAGAGGCGCCAGGCACGGTGGAGGCGGAAGATCACCAATTCGCTCAAGAGACACCGTCCATCGAAGCCGGCGGTGGCGATTACGTCGACCCGAACCAGTCGTGGTGGGTCGAGCCCACCGATGACGAGGAAGGTGCTGGTTCGGCCGCCGACGAGACGGTGGAAGAGGACGCCGGGTCGGTCGCCCCATCCAGCCGTCTCGGGATATTCGCCCATAACCGCAACGGCGCGGCGAGCGGTCCCGAGGAGGTGGACAGCCCTGAGGCGGGACCCGTTTTCGAACCCGAGAGTGCCTACGACGAGGTCGAGGAGGACACCGAGGCATTCCTCGAGAAGGTCTTTTCCGAGCTGGAGCAGCCGGAGCCCGAATCCGAAGGTCACGGTCTGCTGAGACGGCGCCGGATCGGGTCGATCATCCAGGACAACACCGGCAACGAAGACTGAGAACATCGGTGGTCCAGGCCACCACGGCTAACTTGCTCTGGCGGTGACCTACATCCTCGCTGGAGCATTTGGCTTTCTGGCCTCGCTGGCCGCTCATGATCTGGCTGCGCAGGCTCTCCGCGACCGGGCCCTCAGGCCAATGGCGGGAACATGCCCCCAATGCGGCACAACGCGGGGATGGGCAACCCGATACTGCCCGGCGTGCGGCCGTCGAATCGGGCGGGAGGCCTTTTTGGCGATCGCGGCGGTTCTTGCTGCAAGCGCATTCTTCAACACGCTGGGAATCGGCTGGGCCCTGATCGCCTATTCGGGTTTTCTCCTGCTCACCCTGGCGCTCGGAATCACCGACATCGACGCGATGCGAATTGTCGATCGGCTCAA
Source organism: Acidimicrobiia bacterium (assembly GCA_041599115.1). Classification (GTDB taxonomy): domain Bacteria; phylum Actinomycetota; class Acidimicrobiia; order Spongiisociales; family ZC4RG35; genus JACZUI01. Next base: position 2,682 of record JBFHXF010000109.1, on the reverse strand, counting down.
TCTGCGCGGATCGCTCCTGCTGGTCTTGCTGCTCGCCGCCGGAGCGTTTGCAGACGGCATGATCGACTCGTTGTGGCGCGGGCTGCTCGGCGCGGCCGCCTACTTCGTCGGTACCAATCTTCTGTTCCTCGCGGTGCGAGGGCGTGGCTTTGGCTACGGCGATGTCAAACTATCCGTACAGCTGGGTCTGTTTACCGCATACATCTCCTGGGGCACCCTGGGATGGGCGGTGTTCGCTACGGCTCTGATTGGGGGGTTTGTATCTATCGGCGTGATCGTCCTCGACACGGTCAACCGGCGGCGGCTGCGAGCCGCCGGAGGCGGATCCGGCGAGCAGACAGTCAGAGACGTCATGAGAAGGGAACTGCCCTACGGCCCGGCAATGATCGCCGGTGCCTGGATGGCGATCTTCCTGGCGGGAATCGGCGCCTTTCCAATCCCGTCGTAGCATCTGGCCGATGTTGCGTTTTCTCACGGCGGGCGAATCGCACGGCCCCGGTCTCGTCACGATTGTCGAAGGGATGCCCGCCGGTCTGTCTGTGACCTCCGAAGGCCTGGCCTCGGAGTTGTCCCGCCGACGGCTTGGCTACGGGCGGAGCAAGAGGATGACAGTCGAGCAGGATCAACTCGAAATCCTGGGTGGAGTGAGACATGGTCGCACGCTCGGGACGCCGATCGCAGTTGTCGTCAGAAACACCGAGTGGGTCAACTGGCAGGAGATCATGAACCCCGAACCCGGAACAGCCGGGACCAGGGTCACCCGGCCCCGCCCAGGACACGCGGATTTGGCGGGAATGATCAAGTATGACACCGACGATGCCCGCGACATTCTCGAACGGGCCTCGGCCCGGGAGACGGCCGCCCGGACGGTCGCCGGCCATCTGGCCAAGGGTCTCCTGGGGGAGGTCGGCGCCGAGGTCTTCAGCCATGTCATCGCGATCGGCGGCGTTCGCTATGAGGGCCCCTCTCCCCAAGCCCGCGACCTCGCCGCGATCGATGAGAATCCGGTGCGGTGCCATGATGAAGCCGTGTCGGAAGCCATGGTGGCATTGATCGATGAAGCGACCGCTAACAGCGACACGTTGGGAGGGATGTTCGAGGTCCTTGCCTCCGGTGTCCCCCCTGGAATCGGATCACACGTGCATTACGACCGAAGGCTCGACGGGCTCATCGGCGGGGCCTTACTCTCGATACCCTCCGTCAAAGGGGTCGAGATAGGTGACGGATTCCAAGTGGCGAAAGGGGTGGGGTCCATCGCCCACGACGCAATACTCTCCAACCCAGAGGGACTCGCCCGGAAGAGCAATCGTGCAGGAGGCCTCGAAGGTGGCATGACAAATGGAGAGACCATTCGCTTGACGGCGGCCATGAAGCCCCTATCGACGTTGATGAAGCCCCTGCGGACCGTGGATCTCGACACCGGGGAAAGCGCACAGGCCGTTCGGGAGAGATCGGATGTGTGCGCCGTTCCGGCGGGCGCGGTTGTCGGCGAGCAGATGTTGGCATGGGTTCTGGCGGCCGAGTATCTGCGCAAGTTCGGTGGGGACACAGTTACGGACTTCAGCACCGCTCATGACGCCTATCTGGCCAGAATCCGGGAACGATTGACCTGGTGACACTGTGGATAATCGGCATGATGGGGGCCGGCAAGTCGACGGCCGGGGCGATGGCGGCCTCATCGCTGGAGGTGCCGTTCTTCGATACCGACGTCGAGATAGCGCGACGACTTGGGTGCTCTGTGGCTCAGTTGTGGGGCGAGCTTGGGGAGAAGGCCTTCCGCGACATGGAAAAGGCGGTCATCGCCGGTCTGGCCGATGCAGTTGCGGTCGTGAGCACGGGTGGCGGAGCGCCCTTGGACGAGGACAACCGATCGAAGATGTCTGCATCGGGGAGATGTGTCTGGTTGCGGGCACACCCGAACGTGCTCGCCGCACGCGTGGGAGATTCGGGAGGTCGACCCTTGCTTGCCGGCCGCGCGCCCACAGCTGAGATCCTGGGAGACCTTCTCAGTGAGCGGTCGGCCTGGTATTCGTCGCTGGCCGATCATCAGATCGAGACCGACGGCATGACGGCTGAGGAGGTGGCCGCGGCGATCACAACCTGGTGGTCGGGTTGAGAATCGCGGGCCTCACCGAGCTCGTTATCGGGGCTGCTCTGCCGCTGGAGATCCTCCCGGTCCGTTCGGGCCGGAGACGAGTGGCCATTCTCACCCAGCCCGGAGCGACGAGGATCGCCTCGGAAGTCGCTCGCTCCATTGAGGAGTCGGGGTTTGAGACCGAAACAGTGGGGCTGCCTGACCGCGACGAGGCCAAGACTTTGCAGGTGGCGGCGGCAGTGTACGAGACCTTCTCGCGTCTCGGCCTGGGACGATATGACACTGTCGTCGGGGTCGGTGGAGGCTCGGTCACGGATCTCGCCGGCTTCGTGGCAGGCACCTGGCTCCGCGGGGTCGAGGTGGTGCACATCCCAACGACCCTTCTGGCAGCTGTCGACGCCGCTATTGGCGGCAAAACGGGTGTGAATCTCGGTGGGAAGAACCTGGTTGGTGTCTTCTGGCATCCCAGCCGGGTGGTAGTGGCGACCAACATCCTCGAACAACTCCCGGTCTCATTGATCCGCGAAGGGCTCGCCGAGGCTCTCAAGACAGGTCTGATAGGCGACCCGGAGCTCTTCGCCCTTCTG
>JBFHXF010000108.1:0-6246 GCA_041599115.1 Acidimicrobiia bacterium | reverse complement strand
TGCGCATTGTCATCACTTTCGGCGCCGACTTCGACGACTCCGGTATCGCTCCCCGCTACGACATGATCGGTACGGACATGCGACCGGTGGGCAACATCCCGGCGTGTGAGATCCAACGGGTTCAGAACACGACCCTGATCCGGCTGGAGGGCATCGGCCACGCCTGGACCACGCAGTCCAGCAATGTGATCAGTGAGGTATTCAACGACGAGGCGGTGGACGCTTTCGCGGTGCGCCGATCCGACGGTGCAATCGACGTGTACATCCCGGTGATCGGCTGGCCACAGGGAGCGATCACCAACGCCGCTACCGGGCAGCTCATCGTCGACATCACCAAGACGGGCCCCGAAATGCGGCTCCGCACCGGCAGTGGCATCCACCTCATCGGCGATCCAGTGTTCACCGCCGGGGGAACCCTCGAGTTCATGGGGCTTGCCCGCCCGTTCGAAGCAACCGTGGGCATCGAGATCCACCAGGGCGGTGAGCTCGTGGTCGACGACCTAGCCATGACGACTGACTGGATGGAGGCATGGGGGCTGTTCCGCTACCGGGCGGTCGGGCTCGACGCCGAGCAACACGTCACGGTGACCATCACCCAGGACTCCGGGCCGGAACCGGCCACACTCACCTTCGAGTACCAGTCCGAACTGGACACGTCCTACCCCACCGATCAACAGCTGGTCGGCCAGTCTGACCTGGACGTGACCGACGCCCTCATTGGCTTCGCCCAGGGCAATGTGGCGTTTGAGGAACTGTCGTTCGCTGACAAGGTGGTTCTGGGTCTCGGCAACGCCGAGCTGCTCACGGTCGTCGGATCGGACCTTGCATCCGCGTCAGCATGGATCATCCAGCACGCCGAGTTCGCCGGAAGCACAGGCCCCTTCGACATCATCGGCCCGCTTCGGACCGAGGCCGGCATCACCCAAGTCAACGTGGGTCCGCGCCCGCACTGCGCTGGTCCACCGCTCGATTTCGGCTCTGAATGGGATCAGGGACGCCACTTGGTGATCGAGCCAACCGGGATCGATAGCTGCCTCATGTGGTACGCCATCCACCTCCTCCTAGACGACCTCGGCCAGATCCAAGCCGTCAACCTCGACCTATTCGGCCCGTGACGCTTGCAGCCCACCTCGTAGCGGTGTCGAAGTTTCGATCCTGGTCGGGAGGCGATGACGCCGACTGAACCGGTTGTGTACCGAAGCTAAAGGTTACGGTTAGTATTGGTACATGACTGACGCGAGTTCGGTTGAACCTCGTGACCTGGCTGACTGGCTGCTCGCTCGTGGCCGGCACTGGGTGACGACGATTGAGGCCGCTGAGCTACTCGGTATCCCGACTCATCATGTGGCGCCGTCACTGGCTCAGTCGCGCCGACGGGGGCTCCTGTTCAGTCCGACGAAGGGTCTCTATGTTGCCATTCCGCCCGAGTTCCGTTCCTGGGGCGCGGTGCCGGCCGCTCACTTCGTGGATCCGATGATGCGCCATGTCGGCCACGACTACTACGTCTGTCTGCTGTCGGCAGCCGAGGTCCATGGGTTCGCCCATCAGCGTCCTCAAGTGTTTCAGGTGATGACGCCGGCGCGGCTGCGCGATCGGGCGTTCGGGCGGGTCCGCATCGAGTTCATCACCTCGGTGCATACATCGGATCGTCCCGCAGATCTGGTCAATACTCCGACCGGCACGATGCGAGTCTCCACTCGGGAAGCGACTGTGCTCGATCTCGTGTCGTTCCCCCGGGCCAGCGGCGCATTGTTCAACGTTGCCACCATCATCGGAGAGATGCTGACCGAAGATGCCGTTGATGTCGGTCGGCTGGCTGAGGTGGCCGCCGGTTACCCGGCTTCGGTCGTTCAGCGAGTGGGGTGGCTCCTCGACCACCTGGCCGCGCAAAACGACGTGGCCGTGGACACGGAGCCGCTGTTGCCCCTGGCTTCCCCGCGAACGACACCCACGCCCCTCGATCCGGGTCATGGACGGTCCGGGACGCTCGATCGGCGTTGGAACGTGATCGTTGCCGAATACCCGGACGAGGAGTCGTCGTGATTCCTCGAGCGGCCATCACCGCATGGGGCCGTACGGTGCCGTGGCCAACGCTTGAGCAGATCGAGCAGGACCTGTTGCTCTCTCGGCTCATCGTTGAGATAGCCAACGACCGCTACCTCGGCAACGAGCTGGTGTTCCGTGGCGGTACCTGCATGCACAAGCTCCATTCCCCCGAGCCGTTGCGCTACAGCGAGGACCTCGACTATGTCCGCAGCACGAGCGGCGGGATCCGAGATCTCACCCAGGCGGTCACCAGGATCGGGAACCGACTCGGCATGGAGGTGCGGACGAGGCTCACCGAGCATCCCAAGATGTTCCTGCGCGCGTCCTATGAGACCGGGAGCGGTCCGATGAGGATCAAGATCGAGGTCAACACCTTCGAGCGCTCCCCGGCGCACCCGCCCATCAGGAGCCCGTTCCGCGTCGACTCCTCCTGGTTCACCGGCAGCGCCGAGGTGCTCACCTTCACCCTCGATGAGCTTGTTGCCACCAAGATTCGAGCCCTGTTCCAGCGATCGAAAGGGCGCGACCTCTTCGATCTCTGGCTGGCCCTTACCCGGCTTGGAGTCCCGGCGTCGTCCATCGTGGAGGCCTTCGGTCCCTACCGGCCCGATGGGTACACCAGACGTCGTGCCGAGCTGAACCTGCGCGAGAAGGTGAATCGACCGGCATTCCGCGATGACATTCGCCCGCTCGTGGCGGTTTGGCCGGAGGGCTACGACATCGACGCCGCGGCGGAGCTCGTCGTGGCCGACATCCTCGCTTTGATCAAGTAGTCGACACGCGAGCCATCGGTGAGCCAGGACTACAGCCACAGCCGGTGTGGGCCGCCGGGGGACGTGTAGAGACATCCGCGTTCCGCGGATATTCCGCGGGAGGATGGAAAAGCGCGCCAGAGAACCAGTGATGATGACAAACGTGCAACCCGCGTTTGCCCAGGTCAGAGCATGTTTCCAGCGGCAACGCAAGACGACGCCAGCCACCCGGTGAGATGAGCTACATCGGTGGGTGATACCCGGCCCAAGCTCGATCGCCCCGCGTGGCTCGCGCTAGCCGTGGCCGGCTGGACTCTCATTGCTTGGCTCCCGAGGATCGGCATCCTCCCGGTGGTTGGTGGCTGGGATCTGGTGAGGATTTCCGTCTCGATTCTCTTCGGGCTGGTGGTCGCGGTCGCTCTGATCAAGCCGGCGCCGCTGACCGCGCCACTGCTCTACGGGTTCGCAATGTGGACCCTTGTGGTCTGGACGAGGTCACTCTGGAATAACTGGACTCTGGAAAACCCGCTGGGGCTACGGGCGGTGCACACGCTCCTGGCCGCCGGCTTCTTCTATCTGGCCTGGCGTGCTCTTGCGACCGCCCGAAGCGACCCGGTAGCCCGCCCAGATCAAGGTCACCGCGGCCAGTAGCGAGACGGCAAAAGCGCTCGCCTCGCCGAGTGCCAGACCGGTTCCGCCGGTCGAAGCGGCCAGGGTCCCTCCCAGGATGAGGAGGTTCCCCCAGACCAGATTGCGATTCCGACGCCAAAACCGGACCACGCTCACCACGGACAGGATGATGAGGATGAGGGCTCCCGAACCTCCGCCGATCGCCGCAAAGAGACGCGGTCCGAACCCGGTGGCGAACACGTCGTGGGGAATCCCTGAGTCGGGCAGATCGCGTGACAGGGGAACCGTGGCCGTGAGGGTCGTCGAAATGGCGGCGAGGGCCCCTAGGAAGATCGTCATCACATGGCCGGATCGCTTGCCAACGACGAGAAACATCGACCCCAGGGCGAGAAACGAGATGTTGAGGACGGCCCCGAACAGAAAGAAGACCCGGTACACGGGTCCGGTCCATCCAGCCGTGAGCCCGATCACCAGCGCCCAGGTAGCCAATGCGAACATGGTGATCCCGATCCCGTAGGCGACGATGTGGGGCCGGGGCCGACGGCGGTAGTCGATCCAGAGATCAGCCGAGAAGACGGTGGCGGCGAGGGCAGCCAACAGAGCGAGTGCTGTGTCCATCGGGCGTGAGGCTAGGACACTCGGCGGTAGACCCGCGCGTCGATGGCCCGGGCCCGCACGTTCTGACCGATTTGAAAGTGCGGCTTGGGGCCGAGCCGGGCCCGCACCCTGATTCCACCGCCAATCGCCAGGGTCACCAGCTGATCGTGCCCGAAGAACTCGATCTGGGCTATCACCGCATTGGGCGCTTCGCCCAAGGAGATCTGGATGTTCTCGGGACGCATGACCACGGTGACCGGGCCCTTCGAGTCGGTCTTGAATCGGCCGAGAGGGGTGTCGGCATAACCGCGATGGGCGGTGGCTGGGATGAGGTCGGCATCACCGAGAAACTCGGCAACCCAAGGGTCTGTCGGTTGGGAATAGAGCTCGGCAGGTGTGTCGGCCTGGAGAACACGGCCGTCCCGCATCACCGCGACGATATCTGAGGTGGCGAGAGCCTCCTCCTGATCATGGGTGACCAGCACGGCGGTGATCCTCGCTTCGGCGAGAATCGACCTGAGCTCACGTCGCACCCGATCTCGCAGGCCCGCATCGAGATTGGAGAAGGGCTCGTCGAGGAGAATGACGTCAGGCTTCGGCGCCAGGGCTCTCGCCAGGGCCACACGTTGCTGCTGGCCCCCCGACAACTCGTCTGGCATGCGACCCTCCAGCCCGTTGAGTCCCACCAGTTCGATCACTTGACCCAACCGTCTCTTGTGCTCTCCTTTCCCGAGGCCGTACCCGATGTTGGCGATGACGCTCAGATGGGGAAACAGCGCGTAGTCCTGGAATACCATCCCCACCCGCCTCTTTTCGGGCTGGATGAATATGCCCGTGTCGAGCACCTTCCGACCCCGGATCTCGACCGAGCCGGTCGCCGATTCGAACCCGGCAATGACCCTCAGCGCAGTGGTCTTGCCGCATCCGGAGGGCCCGAGCAGGGTGACCAGACTGCCCTCCCATACGTCGATGGAGAAGTGGTCGAGCGCCACCACTTGTCCGTAGGTCTTGGTCAGGCCTCTGGCCCGTATCGCCAGCCGGTCAGTTGCTGAGGTCACGTCTGGTCATAGCCAACAGCGGGACAATCGAAACTGCAAGCAGAGTGAGCCCGGCGACGGCTGCCTGGGTGTAGAACCCCTCGCCGGTGGTGCTCCAGATTCTTATGGCGAGGGTTTCGAAACCATTTGGGCGGAGCAGCAGGGTCGCCGGCAGCTCCTTCATCACCGATAGGAACACCAGGGCGCCGCCCGCTAGGAGACCCGGGGCGGCGAGAGGCAGGGTTATCTTGCGGAGGGTGGCGATCGGCCCCTTTCCGAGCCCTCTCGACGCATCTTCGAGGTCCGGGCTGGCTCTGCGCAGGGCGTCCTGTGCCGGGCCCATCGCCTGGGCGAGGAAGATAACCACGTAGGTGATGACCAGCAGGGGGAGAGTCTGATAGAGGGGTCTGGCGACGGTCAGGGCGAACGCTACGACGGCCACTCCGACAGCAATGTGTGGCAAGGCGTAGGTCGCCCAGACGGTGGATTCTGTCAGATCGGAGAGCCGGTTTCTCCGTCGGGTGGTCACCATGGCGATAGGCAGGGCGGCGAGGGCAGCGACAACCGCTGCGACGACTGAAATGCTGACCGAGCGGCCTGCTTCGGCCCAGACCTGGCCCATGTCGCGTCCCACTCCGAGACCGCGAAATAGCCAGAACAACAGGACTGCAACCGGTAGGACCAGCGACACAGCGGCGTTACCCGCTACGAAAAGGACGGAAAGATTTCGCTGCCAGCCGCGTAGCTCGACTTGTGATCGGACCCTCCGTGGCCGGTTTTGGTAATAGCTGGCCCTGGTCCTGGTTCGACGTTCCAAGAAGAGAATGCTGAGGGCGACGACCACGAGAACCAGTGACAGCGCCACTGCCGGGCGGCGGTCGATCTGACCTACGTACAAGGTGTATATGGCGCGGGTGAAGGTGTCATAGCGGAGGAGCGAGACCGCACCGAAGTCGGAGACGGTGTACAGGCCAACCATCAGGCCGGCCGAGACGAGCGCCGGACGGATCTGGGGGAGAGTGACTGTGAAAAAGACCCGGCTACGTGATGCCCCCAGACCGGTGGCGGCCTCTTCGGTTGCCGGGTCGATCAGGCGCAGGGCCGGAGTGATGATGAGATGCGCCATTGGTGCGAGGAAGATCGACAGGGCGAGCCACGCTCCCACAAACCCGTAGGGCGTCGGA
>JBFHXF010000107.1:0-6295 GCA_041599115.1 Acidimicrobiia bacterium | reverse complement strand
GGGTGAAATGACGCACGGCCATGTCATAGCCGGACCCGGGACGATTCATCCCGACGGCACCGTCGGCAACATCGGCGGTGTGCGCCAGAAAGTCGTAGGAGCCGAGGCCGCAGGAGCCGAGTATGTGTTGGTCCCTCAGGGGAACTACAACGAGGCTCTGACGGCCGACACGAATACGATAAAGATCGTTCCCGTCGGCAACGTCACCGAGGCAATCGCCTTTCTGGAGTCTCTTCCCGACGTCATTCGCTGAGCCCCTGTGAGCCCAAACGACGGCTTCGCGCCCAATCTGCCTGTATCTTCTAGCCAGGAATGGCAGAAAACCTGACGCCGGACGCAATTCGACGTGCCGAGTTCCGCACGGCCTTGCGTGGTGCGGACGCTTCCCAGGTGAGGAGCTACCTCGAAGAGGTCGCGGTCCGCCTCGAAACACTCATCCAGGAGAAGGAGCGCCTAGAAGCCCGGCTAGGCGATTTCGCCACCCGGGACCTCGCCTCTGAGTTCGACCAGATCGGGCGTGAGGTCAGTTCGATCCTCGAAGCAGCCCGGGAGGCCGCCGAATCGATGCGTGAGCGGGCATCGCTCGACGCGGCTCGGTGGCGTTCGGAATCCATGGTCGACGCCGAAAAGCTTCGCAAGGAAGCCAAGAACGACGCAGAAGCGTTGCGAGGCGACGCCTGGGCGGCTGGTTCGGAACTGCTCGGCCAAGCCGTGGCCGAGACCAAGCGGATTCGTCAGGAAGCAGAACGAGACACCCTCACCATCACCGGCGAGGCTGAAAGAGAGGCGCATCGGCTGGTTTCAGCTGCCCGACGCGAATCGGAGGATCTCGTGCGGTCGGCCACCATGGACGCCGAGAAGGTCACCTCCGAGGCCACCAAGCGCCGCGATGAGCTCATTGAGCAAGCCCATCGCCAGGCTGCTGCTGCCGAAGAGCGGACGCGGGCTCTGGAGGAGCGTCGCGAGGAGCTGCTCGTAGAGCTGGAGAATGCCCGGTCGACCCTGAGTCGTCTCGAAGGGTCTCTTGATGAGCGCCGTGAAGATCTGGATCTTTCGAAGTCCGAGACTTCGTCGGTGCGAGTTGTGCCTGGGACGCCTCCGCGGGATATCGAGAACTGGGAGCTGGGCGAAACGGTGCGGGTCGTTATACCCGAGCTGCCTCCAACCCCACCGATGGTCGTCGTCAGAAGGCCGGAGGCCAAGCCGCCTCAACCGGCGGCGGAGCAACAGCCGTCCAGTGCGAGCCCTGAGCCCGAGGCCTCTGCGGTTGCCAGTGAGCCCGCAGCGAAATCGGTGGAACCCGGGAAGGTGGACTCGGCGAGCGAGTCCGCTCCCGACTCGGACGACGTTGAGACGCTCTTTGCTTCGCTGCGCAGTGCGGATGGTGCGGTGGAGCCCCGTCCCAGGGTCAAAACGGCGCGTTCCGAGCACCGCCCTCCCGGCGCCCCGAGGCCGTCTCCGCCCTCGAAAATGGTGGCGGTCGAGGACTGGGCTGAAAAACGAGAGGCCCGATTGCTCCCAGCGGCCAATAGGGCATTGCGCGGCGTGAAGAAGGCGGTTACGGACGCCCAGAACGTGGCTCTCGACAGTCTTCGAACCGACTCCGAATGGTTGCCTGACCAGACGATGCTGGCCGATGGGATGCGCGCCGATCTGATCGGTCTCTGGGCCGAAGCGTACTCGGCCGGCCATACGGCGGCTGAAGAGATGCTCGGTCTGAAGCTGAAGCGACCCAACACCCCAAGCTCGGACGCCGCCGATGCGTACGGTGAGGCTCTGGCCGAGGCGATCAGCGAGGCGCTTATCGACGCCGGCGACGGGCAGCGAGAGCGTCAGTCGGCGACGTCGAGGATCTTCCGGAGTTGGAGGACCGATGAGGCGGAGCGTCGCATCCGGGAGCTGGCCCATCGGGGATATCACCGAGGAATGGTGGAATCAGCCCGTAAGGCTGCAGTGACTTGGGTGTCCGATGGGACACTTTGCAGTGCATGCGAGGACGCCGCGACCGATCCACGCAACAGCCTCCCACCGCTACATTCAGGATGCGAATGCAGTGTTGTCGTGTCCTGAGATCGGGGTGATGGCCGATTCGCCGCCGCCGCCACTTGTGATTCAATAACCCACAACGGGTACTCTCCTCGCAAATGTTCACCAGGGTTCCCTCCGACTACAGACCCTCCGATCGGCGTCGCCCGTTGACGATCATCTTGATGGTCGGCGCCGTGATCTACCTGGTGCTGACGGCTTTGGGCACTCTCTGGACCGACTATCTGTGGTTTGACTCGATCGGCTACGAGGCGGTGTGGCAACGCCGCTGGGGCGCCTCCATACTGCTCGGTGTTTCCGGGATAGTCGTTGCGTTTCTCGTGCTCTGGCTGGGGTTGCGGATTGTCGATCGCCTGTCTCCGAGATGGGCCCCATTCGATCTGACGGGGGAGGAGGAACTTGTCGAGAGATTCCGGGAATGGGTCGAGCCGCGAATCCGCCAGGTTCGACTCTGGCTGACCGCAGGGCTTGCGGTGATCCTGGGATTGGCAGTCGCCGCGTGGCGAGACCAGTTGTTCCTTTTCATGAACGCCCAAACGCTGGGCGTCAGCGATCCGATCTTCAATCGGGATATCGGTTTCTACCTTTTCAGACTCCCTTTGTGGAACACCGCGCTCGACTGGCTTTTCAACCTTACGGTTCTGTCGACTCTCATCGTGATCGTCGCCCATTACTTCAACGGGGGCATCCGCTTGGTGGGGAGACGGCTTACTGCGACCCGCGGCCCGAAGATCCACATCTCGGTCATGTTCGCGTTGGTTGCCCTGATCAGGGCGGCCGTCTACCGGCTCGATATGTTCGAGTTGATGCTCTCGGACCGGGCCCAGGGTTTCTTCGGCCCTGGTTTCACCGACGTTACCGCTCGTCTGCCTGCCCTTCGACTCCTAATCATGGTTGCGGTGGCCGGGGCGGTCCTCTTCATCGTCAACATCTTCCGCCGGGGCTGGACGCTTGCTGCGGTGGCTGTTGGGTCGTGGATCGTGGTCGCGATCGCCGCCGGTGCCATCTACCCGGCCGTCATTCAGAGATTCAGCGTGACTCCCAACGCTCTGACCAAAGAGACCCCCTACATCGAGCACAACCTCAAGTTCACCCGGTCGGCGTGGGGTCTCGACAACGTGGAGGTGCGTGCTTTCAGCGCAACCGAGAAGCTGACCGCAGATGACATCGAGGCCAACAGTCTCACGATTGACAACCTCCGTCTCTGGGACACCTCGGTGTTGCCCCGGACCTATCAGAACTTCCAGGAGCTGAGGCCTTATTACACCTTGGGGGTCGTCGACACCGATCGTTACTTGAATGACGGTGCCCCGACTCAGGTGATGCTGGCTGTCAGAGAGCTGGAGGAAGACAACCTGCCCCGTGAGGACTGGCAGAACGAGCGTCTGTTCTATACACACGGTGTCGGGGCGGTGGTCAATGAGGCGAACGTGGTCGGTTCCGGGGGCCAGCCTGAATTCCTTCTTCGCGATGTCCCGCCTGTCGCATCGGTCGCGGCTCTGGCGCTGGACGAGCCACGGATCTATTTCGGTGAGACCTATTCACCGGGCCGGCCGGTGATCGTCAAGACCGGGGTGGCGCCTCAGGAGATCGACTTCCCACTGCCGGGAGAGGGCAGCACCCAGAAGAACACCTATGCCGGCAAGGCGGGCGTCGTCCTCGACAGCTTTTGGAAAAGGGTGGCATTCGCCTTTCGATATCGGGATCTGAACCTCCTCATCTCTCCGGAGATCAGACCCGACAGCCGGGTTCTCGTCGAGCGGAACATTCGACAGGTGTTGGAGAACATTGCGCCGTTCCTCCAGGTCGACACCGACCCTTACCCGGTCGTCATGGGCGGCCGGGTGCTCTGGATTCTCGATCTGTACACGACCTCTAGTCACTACCCCTACGCGCAGCCGCTGACGGACAGTGCCGTGGGGCGCCTGGCGGATTCCTCCGGGTTACGGAGAGGGATCAACTACATGCGCAACTCGGTCAAAGCCGTGATCGATGCCTACGACGGAACGGTCACTTTCTATCTGGTCGACCCCACGGACCCCGTGGCGAAGGCCTGGGCGCAGACCTATCCCGGTCTGCTCACCCCTGGCGACCAGTTGCCTTCCGAGTTGACGGTTCATCTCCGCTACCCACAAGATCTCTTCAGGTTGCAGGGCGATCTCTATCTCGAGTACCACGTCAATGATCCGACCGAGCTGTTCACCGGCAACGACGTTTGGTCGCTGCCGCTCGACCCATCCACTATCAGCAGGAACAATTCGATTGGCCAGGAGTTTCTCAAGGGCGATTTCCGGAACCCGTCGACCGGCGCGGTGAGATACCGCGACGAGATCCTTCCCTATTACCTGCTCACCAAACTGCCCGGCGAGCCGGATCTCTCCTATCTGCTCCTGCAACCGTTCACCCCCAAAGACAAGCGAAACATGTCCGGGTTCCTCGTGGCCGACTCCACCCCGGGTCGTTACGGCCGGCTGATCGACTTCCGCATGCCACAGGGTGAGCTGGTTGACGGCACCGAGCAGGTGGGGCAGCGGGTGGAACAGGACGCAGACATTGCCCAGCAGCTGACTCTGTGGCGTGGGAGCGGGTCCACGGTGATCAAGGGCGATCTCCTGGTGGTGCCGATTGAAAACGCCCTGATATACATCCAACCGATCTTCCTCGAGGAAGAGGGAGGCTCCTTCCCCGAGTTCCGGCGGGTGGCGGTCGTCTTCAAGGATCAGGTGGAATGGGCCGAGACTCTGGACGGGGCCCTGGCGCTGGTGTTCGGATCCAGCGGTGGCGAGGTGACCCCGCCGACCACACCCGACGGGTCAACAGTGCAGGATCTGCTCAACCAGGCGGCGGAGGCGTTCGCTGCGGCAGATACTGCTCTGAAGGCCGGGGACCTGGCCGAGTATCAACGTCAGATCGATGAGGCGAATCGTCTCGTGGACGAGGCGAGATCGATCCTGGCCGGCCAGGTGGAGGCTCGCGCCGGAGCGCTCGGATAAGGAAACCTCGATATCGACGATCAGCTCGTCGAGATGGTGATGGAGCGTTACAACCTCCGAACCAAGCGGGAGGCGGTGGACCTTGCCTTGCGCGAGTTGGTCGGCGGTGTGATGACCAAGGAGCAGGCCCTCGCAATGAGAGGATTCGGATGGGCGGGAGACCTGGACGAGATCCGTGGAGAGGTCGTGGTACAGGAGTGGGGCTGATGGCTCTCGTCGACACCTCGGCCTGGGTCGAGTTTCTGCGGGACACCGGTTCGGCGGTTTGTGAAGCCGTGGATCGGATGATCACCACCGATCAGGTGATCGCCACGACCGACGTCGTGATCATGGAACTCCTCGCCGGATGCGCCACGGGTGACGACCGCAACAAGATCTGGGCGCTGATGAACCGGTGCCGGATGTTTCCGACTCGACCGCTGCTTGATTACGAAAAAGCGGCCGGTCTCTATTCGCAATGCAGGTCGGCCGGGTTCCAGCCCCGCAACACCAATGATTTGCTCATTGCCGCCGTTGCGATCGGCAAACAGACACCGATTCTGGCTGCCGAGGCCGATTTCGTGAAGATCGCGTCGGTATCGACCTTAGAACTCGTGGGCTGACCCCATTCTCGCAAGCCGTGGTGAACGCCCTAGAGTTGTTGGCGTTCCCTGAGGAAGTCATGGCAAAAGACGAAGACGAATACATACGGATGCGTGGCACCGTGCTGAAGATGCTCCCCGACTCGACCTTCGAGGTGAAACTGGAGAGTGGCTTCGAGTTGCTCGCCAAGCCATCGGGCCGGATGCGTCGCGGTCGGGGTATTCGTGTTCTTCCCGGCGACACCGTCGATGTCGAGGTTTCCACCTACGACCCCACCCGAGGTCGAATCGTTTGGCGGTATCGCTAAACCGCCGTCCCTTTCCCGTGCTCCCGGATTCGTAGCCTCTCACCTATGCGACTATCCAGCGTCATCCTTCGCACCAATGATCTGCCGAGGGCGCGCGCCTTCTGGTCGACCAGCGTCGGGCTCGAGATCGTCGGTCAGTTCGAAGGTTTCGTGTTTCTCGATGCACATTCGATCCAGTTGATCCTCAATGATGCCGGTGAGGATTTCTCAGACGATTCCATGACCGAAGTGGTGTTCGAAGTCGACGACGTCCACCGGGAAGTCGAATCAATGGCGGGCAGAGGAGTGGTGTTCGAGGTTGAACCGCGGGTGGTGACCAAAGCTGGGGGGAAGGATCTGGTGGCCACCCACTTTCACGATCCCGATG
>JBFHXF010000106.1:0-6376 GCA_041599115.1 Acidimicrobiia bacterium | reverse complement strand
CCCTCGAGCGGAGCGACATGTTTCCTCCCCCAGGAGCGAAGCGACGTTGGGGGAGGTGTCACGTAGTGACGGAGGGGGCGAGGCCGCAGGCCGAGATGGGGAGGTGGCCAATGTCCCCCTCCCCGGCTGCGCCAATACTCCCCCCATTTCCTCCCCCTCGAGCGAAGCGAGTCTGGGGGAGGTGGCACGAAGTGACGGAGGGGGCTCCTCGCCCTGCTCCCTGGGGGGAGAAACAGGGCAAGTCAGGTCAATGGCTTGCGCAACCTCGCCCCGTAGACAAAGCCAAAGATCCCCATGCGCCATACCTCTTCAAGTACCAGTCCATGACCCTCGAACATGACCTCCGGTGCAGGCCTCAGGTCGAGGGTGCGATGGAGATACCAGTATTCCCTCGGGGCGCCGGCAAAAAGCAGACCCACCAGAGGCAGGACAATCGCCGACCCCACCCGGTGTAGCCGGGCCAGGATCCGGTTTACCGGCCTGGCCAGGTCGACTACCACAGCCGCTGCTCCCGGACGCAACACCCGGGACACCTCCTCGAGCGTCGCCTCCACCGAGGTCAGGTTGCGAAACACATAACCGCTGAACGCACCGGCAAAGCTGGCGTCGGCGAAGGGAAGATCCTCCCCGACACCCACGACACGGAACGCCACCGGGCTCAGGTCAAGCATTTCGATTACGGGATCGATCCCCACCACCTTCCGATACCCGAAATCGGTGTCCCCGGTTCCACACCCAAGGTCAAGCACCAGACCGTGATCGAGCATGTCGACACCCGATTGACGCCAGCGACGTTCCTTGCCGAGAGAGAGGATCCGGTTCACCCGGTTGTACCGGGCAGCGATCCGAGCGAATATCGGGTCGGATACCTCGCTCACGGTTCGATGATGTCGAACCCGGTGTATTTGCGAAGCCTCTCGGGGATCACCACCGACCCGTCAGGCTGCTGGTGATTCTCCAATATCGCGAGAATGGTCCGCCCGACCGCACACGCGGTCCCGTTGAGAGTGTGGAGAATCCGGTTCCCTCTCTCCTCGCGCATTCTCACCTTGAGCCTTCTTGCCTGGTAATCGGTGGTGTTGGAGCACGACGTGATCTCCCGATAGTTCTGCTCACCCGGAAACCAGGCTTCGATGTCGAACTTCTTGGCGGCCGAGGCACCGAGATCACCTGCCGCCACGTTCACCACCCGATAGGGGAGGTCGAGTTGACGGACCAAACCCTCCTCAATCTCGAGAAGCCGGTCATGCTCTTCGTCGGACTCCTCGGGAGAGGTGAACACAAACATCTCGACCTTGTCGAACTGATGCACCCGAAAAATCCCGGCGGTGTCCTTCCCATAGGTGCCGGCCTCCCTCCTGAAACATGTGGAAAAACCGGCGTATCGAACCGGCAAACTCCCTGAGTCGAGGATCTCGTCGCCGTGATAGGCGGCAAGCGGAACCTCGGCGGTTCCCACCAGGTACAGCTCGTCCTTGGATATCTCGTAAACCTGCTCGCGAGCTTCGGGAAAGAAGCCGGTGCCCTCGAGTGCCTGCTCGCGTACCATCACCGGTGGAACCATCGGGGTGAATCCGGCTTCTACCAGATGATCCATGGCCCAGCGGATCAGGGAGAATTCGAGAAGCGCTCCCTTGCCTTTCAAATATCCAAATCTGCTGCCAGACACCTTGGCACCACGAATAGTGTCGATGATGTCCAGCGACTCCCCGAGAGCCGCGTGGCTGGCACCCTCCGTCATCGGATCGCCATGCCTCCGAATCTCAACATTGTCCTCTTCGCTATACCCGTCGGCGGCGTCATCGGCGACCAGGTTGGGGACCTCCAGGAGGGCGGTACTGAGGTCTTTCGAAAGCTCCTCGGCCCGTGCCGCCGCGTTCTTGACTTGGGCCGCAAGATCGGCAACCTCGGCGATCGCCTGCTTCTTCTCTTCGTCCGCAAGACCCGCTATCCGCCGTCCGGCCTCGTTCTGACGTGATCGAAGTTCTTCCGCATGCTGCAACGCAGCCCGAGCTTCCGATTCCAGTCGAATCAGCCGGTCCAGATCGATGTCAGATCCACGCCGATCCAAGGAGCGTCGAATGGCATCCGGGTCATCGCGAAGGAGTCGTTGATCGATCATCTGGGCCGATGGTAACTATCCCGGGGTTGCAGCCTCATTGACCACGAACACCACAGAGATCTCATTGTCGTCCAAGCTCGAATCGGGGTTCACGACTCTCAGAATCGCAGACACCTCATAGATCAGGCTCGACTCGACGGCAATCGGCTGGAACACAATCGTCCGCTGCCGTCCGGGCTCGAGAGCATCCACATTTGCAGCCAGTTCGAGCGGGTCGGCACCGCCGGTGAGGGTGAGGCTCAAAGTCTCGGGACGGCTGACCACGTTCCCCGCATTGCGGACGACGACAGAGAAGATGGCCTGAGTCGTGGCAGGCATGACTGTCTGCCCATCCGGGTTCACAACCCACTGGGGGTCGGAGAGCAGTTGGGCGATGCCGAGACCGGGACGGAGCATCAATGTGTTACTCCGAGAACGGGCCGCCGCGACATAGGTGCGCGAGGTTGAAACAAGTCCTCCTTCAACCGGAGAAAGCACCACCACTGGCATAGGTGCGAGTGGAGAGGGCACATCGGCAGCGTCGAAGACCAACACCAGTTGGCGGTACAGCTCGTCCCCGGCGCGCAGTTCGGCGAGGGCGTCGGCGATATTCTCATCCACCACGCTGTCGGAGGGATCATCTGCAGCGACCAGAATCCCCGAGGCGAATCCGGTCACACCCCGATTCCACGCCACCAATGCCTGGCGATAGAGAGCGTTGACGGCGACAAGTGACTTTGACGGTGGGCCGACCTGAGTCATTTGGATACCGGTGGCTAGATCGGCCCGGAGCGAATCCGTCACTGCAACGAATTCGACTCGATCGATGGAGTAGAGCCTTCCCGCCGCGTCGGATAATGACTGGGCACCGACCGCGATCTGCATCACCTGGGCCTGCAGCGTGTCGAGATACTCCAATTCAGCCCGGGTATCGCGTCCGGCGCCGGCCACCACGACCGCAAGAATGGCAATAGCCGTAAGTGCCAGCGGAAGGACGACTCGACGAAGACCCCGCCGTTTGGATCGTGGTGAATCAATAATCACGACATGGACGCTGGTAGGGCACACCCGTGTGAGCAACCGCCATTGTGACGTCTAGAGCCATTGACCGGGCCTTTCACATTCCGAGTGCGCCATTGTGTCCACCAAACCAGATTTACCAAAAGAGTCGCGCTCGCCGGACCGACACAGCGGAACAATCCTGACTGCCACGTGCAACCGGGCAAACCGCGGTGATAGGGTTTCGGGGTGTCTGGTTGTTGTGACCCCACGCCTTATCGACGCTTCTTCAACCACAAAGAAGCCCAGCGCAATGTGCGCAATTACCGGCGGAGGGGGTTGGATGCCATGGCAACCAGCATGGTCGAGTATCTGCTCTCGAGAGATATCCAGGGCGCGGAGCTTCTCGAGGTTGGCGGTGGCGTCGGAGCCATACAGGTGGAAATGTTGAAGGGTGGCATAGCTCGCGCCGTCAATGTGGAGCTCTCCACCGCATATGAGGAGGCGGCGAGCGACCTGGCCAGAGCCGAGGGAATCGAAGATCGGATCATCCGGCGTTTGGGTGATTTCGTCGAACAGCAAGACCAGTATGAGACCGCGGACATCGTCTTGATGAACCGAGTCATCTGCTGTTACCCGTGGATGGAGAAGATCATGACTGCCGCGGTCGGTAAAACTGGGCGCTACCTGGCATTGGCCTTTCCGCGTCAAAGATGGTGGGTGAAACTTGGGATGGGATTGGGCAACCGCTATTTAGCGATTCGCGGATGCGGGTTTCGGGCATTCGTCCATCCGGAAGCTGCGGTCGAGGAGGTCGCGACCAGATCGGGACTCCTGGTCCGGCACCGGGCCAACAACCTAATCTGGCAGGCGATCGTCTTCGAGCGGGCCGCCTAGAGGATCAGCAAACTTTCCGTATTTCTCAAGAGAAGAGGCCTCACGCAAGCGTGAGGCCTCTTCCTTGAAGGCGATCGTGTCGCCGACGTTGACTATCGACGGGACGAGCGCTCTTTGGCCAGATTGACGGTGAGCTGACGGCCGTCAATGGACTTCCCATCAAGGGAGTCGATGGCCTTCTGAGCACCTTCGGACGAACCCATCTCGACGAAACCAAAGCCGCGCGAGCGGCCTGTGTCCCGGTCGGTGATGACCTGCGCCTTGGTTACTGAACCGTGCGGGGCAAAGAGCTTCTCGAGCTCGGCCGAGTCGGTGTTGAACGTGAGATTCCCCACGTAGAGGTTGGTGGACATTGCATGCTCCTTTGAGCTGAACCGTCGAATGACATGACACCCCGCATTCGGCGATCGAATACCGGGTCCGGGGACTGTGGGGATTCAATGCCCTGCGGCGACTTCACCCGACGGAACGAAAGAAGCGAAGAGATGGCGCAGCACGCAACAGGCGTGCTCTGTGGACAACAGGCTACACGTGCCACCCGACTAGGCACCATTCTCGAGGCGGCGCTGCAACATGATCCGACCTCGGGGTGAACATGAACCAATCAGGCACGGCTGTACAGGTCCGAGTCTTGAAGTCCTGCCAACGCCGAGTTGAGCCAGACACCCACGGATTCTGGCTCGAGGTGTTGCACAACGGTCTCGACCCAGAAACGGGCTAGGGCCTCGACCGTCAGCGATCCCTGAAGTCTGGCGACGAATTGCTGCAAAACGATTTCGGCCTGGTAGGCCGACCGGTTGAACCGACGATCGACCCATCTCTTTACTCGCCTTCGGAGAGAATTGAACACAGCCGCCACCGTGAGCGTCGATGCTGCGACAGCCAGCGAGTCCTGAGAGGGGAGGATCATCGTCACGAGTGTGACGACCCCAAAATAGATGAACCCGAGCACCGCAACGACGAGGGTGTAGGCGACGGTCCGGGAGAGTATCCGGTCGATCTCGTAGAGACGATGTCTGGTGATAGACCACCAGACCGAGAAGAAGAGGAATGAAAAAGAGCCGATGGAGAACACATCATTGAGCCAGCCCGGGAAGGAGGCCAGGAAGATCGAGGCGACAAAACCAGAAACGACCAAACCGAAGGCCCAGATCAGCCACTTCAGCTGGAGACGCTCCACCGTTTCTCCGTTCCTGTATCTCGAGACAGCAGAAGCGAAGGCGGCAATTGGCCCAGAGGCCACCCAGATGGCGATGAGCAGAAACTCGAAAGAGCCGGGCTCTCCCTCAATTGTGAGGGCGCCCGTGGCCATGGTCACGATCAACAAGGCAGTGGTGGTGGTGAAGACAGGCGCAACCCACGCCCAGCGCCTATGAGGTATGTGTCCGGTCGGGAACCAGAGCGGCAGAAAGACCAGAAACCCGCCGATGAAGATGAAGAAGAGAACGTTTTCAGACAAGTCGAGAAACCACGCGAGCCAGTCAGGGCTGCTCGAAACAACAGTGTTCTGATAGCCCTGGACGACCTCGATGAGCGGTCCCGCCACGCCCATGAGAGCGAACAGCCAGCCGATACGGTTAGCCGGTACCTTGTGAATCAGTACCAGACCCAGAACCGACGAACCCAAGGCCGGGAAGAGGACCGAATCAGCCGGGTTCCCGACCGTCCAAAGACCTCGATATTGGCCCCAGAGAACCAGCAGGTTCGCGCCCAGCACCAGTGCCAGAACCAGCCAGAACCACACCCGGCTTTTCGAAGGACTTTTCATTCCTTTCATGATCCCCACCCGACGAATACTCCTCCCGGGCAGTTACGGAATCGTTACGGACGTCAACTACGGCGTAGATCTCCGCCGAACCGATCGGCACGCCGGGAACGGGTGCTCAACGCGGGTCAAGGGGGTTGAGCGTAACGGCAGTCTGGGTAGGCGTCATCGCAGGTCTCCTCTCACATTGGGAGAGTTGATTGGGTGGCTGCAACCAGACGTAAGCGGTCAGCGGTCGAGCCAGAGCCGTCTCCCGGACCCATAACGATCAGGCAGAGGTCCGGGTCACTGCTGCCCCGACCGCTTCAAGACTGCACTCTGGCGGCACGGCCAAAGGCCTGCAGGTAGCCGTCGCGACGAAGGGCACAAAAGAAGGACGTCCGGTGGGCGAGGGGGGACTTGAACCCCCACGATCTTGCGATCACAGGAACCTGAATCCTGCGCGTCTGCCAATTCCGCCACTCGCCCGTGAGGCGGAGAATGGTAACCCCGCACCTTGGATTCCGGTACTCGGCGCCTCAACTCGCTTGCCCACGTAACCTCTCGGACGTGAGTGTTGCCAGGAGTCTGGAAAGGCGGTTGGAGCTTCTGGTCGAGGTTTTCGCGCGACGGGT
>JBFHXF010000105.1:0-6482 GCA_041599115.1 Acidimicrobiia bacterium | reverse complement strand
TCCAATTCGGCGATGAGCGTGGGGAATCCGCCAATGCCCCAGTTGCGAGCGCGGGCGAAATCAGCCCAAGCGACACGCTTGGCCTCGAGGGTGTGCAGACGCTCTGCGAAGACGTCGAGGTCCACATCGAACCCGATCGCCAGACTCTTCAGTTCCGCGAAATCTGTGACGTCCCGTCCCTTGGCATAGAAACCCTCCTGGATGGTGGTGAAGTACTCCAGAGTCCTGGGTTCGTTCATGTCACGCATGACCGTGACTGCTATCGCCGCAGGCTCCGTGTCGTAGACCCAGCCGCTCCGCCTGGCGAGAAACCCGGTGTCGAACGGTTGGCCGGTGCGCTCTGCGATCTCGATCCAATGACTCTCCAGAAAGGCGGCCAGGCGGTCCTCCAGAGGCTGTGCGGCAGGGCCAGGGCGAAGACCGCCGACCACGATCTCGACATGGTGACTCTCGGCGAGGGATTCGATCTCCGGTGCGAATCCCCAGCACCAGGAACACATCGGATCTCCGACGTAGATGAGATTTGGATGATTACCCACGACGTTCACAACCTATCTTGCTGGCACCGCATTTCCGAGAGGATCCAGCTCAGTGTCGTTTGGTTTCTCTCGACCCGGTTGCGAAAAGGGGTTCGTTGGTGATGAGATGGGGCACCAAGATCAAGGAGGCCGGTTGGTAGACCACCGCGAGACCGTCGAGCAGGCGTTTCGTGAATCCTATGGGCTTGTTTTGTCCACGGTCGCCCGGTCAACGGGCGATATCGACCTTGCCGAGGACGCCATTCAGGATGCGTTCATCGAAGCCCTGCGTGCCTGGCCCGAATCAGGTGTGCCGTCGAACCCGCCGGGCTGGATTTCGGTGGTAGCCCGCCGCCGGGCCATCGACCGGCTGCGAAGGCAGAAGAGGCTTGCCCAAAAGACCGAGATTCTCGCTGCCTTGGAAAAGGCTGATGCCGGGCGTGAAGTGGTGAGTTTGGAGGCCGAAACGATTCCCGATGACCGACTCCAGATGATCTTTGCCTGCTGTCACCCGTCGTTGTCTTCCGAGAAACAGGTTGCTCTGACGCTGAGGACTCTCGGTGGGCTCACGACGGCCGAGATCGCACGCGCCTTCCTGGTGACAGAGTCGACCATGGCACAGCGCCTGGTCAGAGCGAAGTCAAAGATCAGGGACGCCGAGATCCCGTTCAGAATCCCCCCGGATCACGAACTCTCGGAAAGACTCGGCTCGGTTCTGGCCGTCTTGTATCTGATTTTCAATGAGGGCTACTTCTCCTCATCCGGTGACGACCTGGTGCGTCTCGACCTTGCCGACAGTGCCCTCGATCTGGCGCAGATGGTAAGCGACCTCATGCCTGACGAACCCGAGGCGGCCGGGCTGCTGGCATTGATGAGCTTTCATCACAGCCGGAGGCGGACCCGGACCGATGAAGACGGCGGTCTCGTCACTCTGGAACACCAGCGTCGAGACCTCTGGGATCAGCAGATGATTCGGAGGGCCGACAAGGCTCTAGAGAACGCTATGTCATTCGGTGGAGACGGCCCATATGTCCTCCAGGCGCGGATTGCTGGGGTTCACGCTGGTTCGCCTTCGTGGGAGGAGACCAACTGGAAGGAGATCGCCCGCCTCTACGACCAGCTTCAAGATGTCATGCCATCGCCAATAGTGGGCCTCAATCGCGCAGTGGCAATCGGGTTTGCCGGCGGACCGGGTGCCGGGCTCGGTTCACTGGAACCACTCGAGCCGCTGCTGGCCGGACATCATGCATTCCACACTGCCCGGTCGGAGCTGCTGGAAAGGTTGGGGCGATACGAGGAGGCTCTGGTCTCGCTTGGCCGGGCCCTCGAATTGGCGGACAATATGGTGGAGATCCGCCACCTGAGAAAGAGGGAACGTGTTCTTCTCGCGGCTCTGGAGTCTGAACTCTGAAGCTCTATGTTCGGGCGGCCACTACAGAGTGGGTAGTCGTTGAGGGTTTCAACCGTAAAGGGCAAGGCCTCGATCAACGGCTTCGGGAGTGTCGGCCGAGAACCAACTCCTTCCGTCCTCTGCCCACTCCTTCCAGATGGGGGGAGTCACGGGATAGAAGCTGACCCGGTCCAGGAGGCTCTGTATTGAGCCTCCCGAGAGTGCCTCCTCGAAGGCTTGTTCTGCGATTGAGGTCGGATACACGGCACACGTCACCTGACGGACCCCATGTTCGTCCACAGGGACGACCGGCAGGTCCCCGGGTGTCTCGGCTAGATGGGCCAGGGTCTCGGTTCGAACGAAAGCGTTGTCGACGGCGACGAGCAGGACACGCGGGTAAGGGCTGCGTCGGAGTGCTGTTGTAATCCCTGCAAGGGGACCGCTGGCCGCCACCTGGTCCGGCCAGCATTCATAACCGGCGTGCTCGGTCCCCAGCAGTGCAATGCCGGTGGCCACTGGAGTCAAGGCGTCCGTGACCCGCTGCAACATCGTCTTCCCGGCGATCTCGTAGCCGGCCTTGTCGACGCCCATGCGAGAGCTCCGACCGCCCACGAGGATGGCCCCCATGACTGTCATGGGCGAAGGGTAGGTTGCATCGGAGCAGGACGTGTCATGATCGGAACGAGCGGCATCAGTCTCCCAGGGCGATCCCGAGATGGCGGGCGGATTGCAACCATGGATGATCCAGGGGAACGCTCTTCGTCTTGCCTGCGATCTCCTTCAGCGGGACCGGCACGGTGCCCTCTCCGCGGGCCGCCACCATGACCCCGTGTATTCCCTGGGCGACATAACCCGCGCAAGCAGTGCCGAGTCGCGTCGCCAGCAACCGGTCCGCAGGAGAAGGCGTGCCGCCGCGCTGGACGTGACCCAGGATGGTGACTCTTGATTCGAGCCCGGTCATCTCTGAAAGGGTCGCAGCGAGACTCTCGGTGCGACGTCGTGCCTTGAGGTTCCTCATGGCGGCCTTGAGGCTTTTCCTCTCCTCACCGCTTGCCGGGCGGAATCGGTCGCGCAACGCATCTCGGTCTGCCGCATCCTGCACCGAGTAGGCGCCTTCGGCCACGGCCACTATGGAAAATGCGCTCCCGGCCGCTCTCCTGGCGGCGATCGATGTTGCGACTGCTTCTATGTCGTAAGGGAGCTCGGGGATGAGGATCACGTCGGCCCCGCCGGCCAACCCAGCTCCCAGGGCCAGCCAGCCAACGTTGTGTCCCATGAGCTCCACGACCATTATCCGGTGATGGGAATGGGCGGTCGAGTGGAGGCGGTCGATCGCCTCCGTGGCAATCGTCATTGCCGTGTCGAACCCAAAAGTGACATCGGTTCCGCTCACGTCGTTATCGATTGTCTTGGGGAGGGTAAGTACCCTCATCCCGGTTTCCGAGAGGCTCAGAGCGTTTCGTACCGTCCCGTCACCGCCGAGACAGACCAGGGCAGTTAGATCGTGCTGCGCCGCGACTTCGTTCATCATCTGACGCATGTCCGCGACCCGACCGTCGCCAGAATCCATCTTCTTTACATTGGATCTGCTCGTCCCGAGGACCGTTCCGCCTCGTGTGAGGATTCCCGAGAGGTCATCGCCCTCTAGCCGGACGAAACGGTCTTGCATGAGACCAAGGAAGCCATCCTTGAAACCGATGACATCCATCCCGTAAGCCCGCTGCGCGGCCTTGCCAACGGCTCGGATGGCGGCGTTCAATCCCGGGCTGTCGCCCCCAGCCGTGAGAATGCCAATCGTCTCCACCACCCTGCGATGCTATCCCCGTCCAGCAAGCACACCGACACTCACCTAGTCATCCGGCGAGGTATCGCCTGTTGGTAGATCCCGGCGGCAACAGCGAGGTCGATTTCGCTGTCCCCGAAACGGATGGTTTCACCACCCATCCGCCCGATCAGCCGAGCGAATTCATCGGGAAGCTCAGTGGTGCCGGGATGGAAGACGGCCACGACCCGGTGGGGGTCCTCGTTGAAGATCGCGTGGCTCGAACTCAGAGTCGCCCCTACGCCCGAAGCGATGCATATCTCGGCCACAGCAACCGCCAACCCGCCCTCTGACACGTCATGGAGCACCGGCACTTCGTACGCCAACTGACGTGAGAGATCGATCACTCGTGTGCCCGCACGGGGATCCGGCGCGGTGGGACGACCGGTCAACGAGCCCAGCACCACCCGTTCCAAGGCGCTGCCGGCGAGGTTGGAGCTGGGTGGCGGTCCGATCTCCCAGATCTCCATGCCGGCCTGGGCGCGATCGAGACGGGGTGGCAGCACCGGGATCGGCTCGGAAAGACCCAACATGCCCACCACGGGTGTGGGATGGATCTCGGTTTCGTCCGACTCGTTGTAGAAGGAGACATTGCCGCCAACCACGGGGATTCCCAGAGCCTCACACGCCTCCGAGATCCCGGCGACTGACTCGGTGAACTGCCACATGACCTCGGGGTTTTCCGGGTTACCGAAGTTGAGGTTGTCGACGAGGGCGATCGGCCTGGCCCCGGTTACGGCAACGTTGAGAGCGGATTCGTAGACCAGTCTGGCGCTTCCTCGCCGGGGGTCCAAACGACACAGCCGGCCGTTGCCGTCGGTGGAAACGGCCAGGCCTTTGTCGGTCCCGCGCACTCGAAGCAGGGCACCGTCATTCCCGGGGCCCACGCGGGTATTGAGAAACAACATGTGGTCGTATTGCTCATGGACCCAAGCCGATGAGCCGATGGCCGGGTCGTCCAGGAGCTTGACCAGAGCTGAGGCGATGTCGAATTCCTCCGGGGTGGACGGCTGGGACGCCCACAGGCCGTCGAGGTCGGCGGGTCGGGCCACTGCTCGATCGTAGAGGGGCGCATCGTCGGCCAGGGATGCAGCCGGCACCCGGGCGACGACCTGGCCATTGTGGCGAATCGTAAGGGTGTCGCCGGAACGGACTTGTCCCACCACGGCCGAATCGATCTCCCACTTTTCGGCAACGGCCAGGACTTCTCGGACATGCGTCGGATCGACGAAGGCCATCATCCTCTCTTGTGATTCCGACATGAGTAACTCGGCAGCCGTCATCCCGGGCTCGCGGACATGGACGTTGTCGAGGTCGACCTCCATGCCAACTCCGGCCCTTCCGGCAGGCTCGGAGGTCGCACAGGAGAGACCTGCTGCCCCCAGGTCCTGGACGCCGACCACGAGGTTCCTCGCGTACAGCTCGAGGCAGGCCTCAATCAGTTTCTTCTCCTCAAAGGGATCGCCGACTTGGACGCTGGGCCGCTTGTCGGTGGAAGTGTCGTCGAATGATGCGGAGGCAAGGACCGAGGCGCCCCCGATGCCGTCACGACCGGTGGCCTTGCCCAGCAGAACCGCAAGTGTTCCCGGGGGCCCGGCCGTACCCAGAACGAGTTGGTGCCTCTGCAAAACCCCGAGGCACATCACGTTGACCAAAGGGTTTCCGCTGTAACACTCATCGAACTCGATCTCTCCGCCAACGGTTGGCACACCGACGGCGTTGCCGTACCCAGCGATTCCTGCGACGACACCGCCGAACAGATAGCGGTTTCGCGGCTCTTCGAGTGGGCCGAATCGGATTTGGTCCCAAAGGGCAATGGGCCGGGCACCCATTGTGAATACGTCTCTGAGAATGCCTCCGACACCGGTGGCTGCTCCCTGATGGGGCTCTACGAATGAGGGATGGTTGTGGCTCTCGATCCTCAAAGCCGCCAGCCATCCGTCGCCGATGTCGACTACCCCGGCGTTCTCGCCGGGCCCGACCACGACCCACGGAGCTTCAGTTGGGAGCCTTCCCAGATGGCGACGCGAGGATTTGTAGGAGCAATGCTCCGACCACATGACGGAGTACATGGCGATCTCGGCTGGGAGTGGAGGTCGCCCCAGAAGCATGACCACACTGTCGTATTCCTCGTCCGTCATGCCCAACTGCCTGTGAAGTTGGGCGACGACCTGGCTCATACCGGCGCCATGGACTGAAGAAAGCCCTCGAGTAATAGGCAGCCATCCTGCGAACCCAAAAGGTGGCTGATAGCCCGTTCCGGATGTGGCATCACGCCAACGACGTTGCCGCTCTCGTTGCCGACCCCCGCTGCCCGGTGCTGAGAACCGTTTGGATCGTCCACATACCTGAGGACCACACGGCCCGTTTGGGAGGGATCGACCCACTGGCCTTCATAGGAGTTCAGCGGAACCCGAATTCGCTGGCCCTGGCTGGTGGCGCGGGTGAGCACGGTGCCCGTGTCCACTACTTCGGTGTCCACGAACCTGCAGATGAAGGCCAGATCGCGATTGGCGATGAAGGCCCCGGGCAGCAATCCCGCTTCGCAGAGAATCTGGAATCCGTTGCAGATGCCGACCACCGGTGCGCCGGCTCCAGCCAGCCTGATGATCTCGGTCATTACCGGGGAGAAACGGGCGATCGCCCCGGTGCGCAGGTAATCACCGTGGGCAAAGCCACCGGGAAGGATCACCCCATCGAAATCGCGGAGATCGGTCTCACGGTGCCAGACGAGGTCAGCCTGCCCTCCCAT
>JBFHXF010000104.1:0-6766 GCA_041599115.1 Acidimicrobiia bacterium | reverse complement strand
GGGGTATCGCTTCGGCTAATGCGTGTGCAGGGGAGTGGCCCTGACACGCCTAGTTGCACACGCAAGGTAATGCGTGTGCAGGGGAGTGGCCCTGACACGCCTAGTTGCACACGCAAGGTAATGCGTGTGCAGGGGAGTGGCCCTGACACGCTTGGTTGCACACGCAACGCGTCCATCATGGGTCTTGAAACCATCCCGAAGATCCGAGATCCTGATCAAGGGTGGATAGCTACGAAAAGCTGGGAGAGATTCTGGCGCGTCAACACGGAGCCATCAGACGCTCACAGGCCATCGAGGCCGGACTGACCCCCGCCAAATTGGCGACTCTGGTCAAGACGAGCCACTGGAGCCGGTCAGATCGCGGGATCTATGTCAGCGCATCCGCCCCTCCGACCTGGAGACGTCAACTCTGGGCCGCCTATCTTGGACGACCCGATGCCCTGGTCACGGGCCGCTCGGCCGCCCACCTACTGGAATTCGCTGGCGTCCCTCCGACTCAGCCTGAACTCCTGTTGCCTTTCACCGGCAACGCCCGCTCCCAGCTGGCCCACATTACGCGAAGTCGTCTGTTCTCACTGGTCGGCCATCACACGATCGACGGTCTCCGCGTCACAAACGTCGCGGAAACCCTGCTGGTCCTCGGGTACCGAAACCCGCCAGCCCACATCGAACGATGGATCGACGAACTCATGGCCGATGGAAGACTCTCGGCCAGCCACTTCGACCTGATATTTGCCCGTCTGGCAAATGCACGCGTCAGAGGGCTGCCGGCCTTGAGGCGAATAGTCATGGCCCGTGATCACGACTCTTATCAACCGCCGACCTCCCAACTCGAGAGATTGCTATATCGCCTTCTCGAGGATGACACACTGCCGCCATCCGCGCGGCAGCTTCCATTCGTCTTCGAGACCGTGCACGCCACCGTCGACGCATACATCCCAAGCTGGCGGATGGTCGTTGAAGCGGACGGTCGGCGCTGGCACACCAGAAAGGCAGACTTTGACCGGGACCGGGCCCGCGACAACGCAGCGGCCACCAGGGGCATCGTCGTGATCAGGTTCACCTATCGCATGCTCAAGTCCGACCCTAGCGCCTGCAAGCGAACCCTCATCGAAGCCGGCAAGTGGCGCTGATGCGTGTGCAAGAAGACCGCTCTCACACGCCTTCCTGCACACGCAAGGTGATGCGTGTGCAGGGGGACCGGCCTGACACTTTTCGGTGCACACACTGACGCAAGCGTGTGCAGGGGGACCGGCCTGACACTTCCCGGTGCACACGCATCGGCCGGTATCGACCACAATGGGTGTATGGGTTTTCGCACCAACCAAGTACATGCCGGGGTGACCCCTGATCCCACCACCGGGGCCATTCTCACTCCGATCCACCAATCGACCACCTTCGTCCAAGAGTCAGTCGATGAGTACATGGCCAAGGGGTACTCATACAGCCGGGCCGGGAATCCGACGGTCCGCGCTCTCGAGGAGAAACTCACCGTGCTCGAGGGCGGTCATGACACCACGGCCTACGCCTCAGGGATGGCCGCGAGTGTGGCCGTGTTTCTCGGCCTGCTGAAGACCGGCGACCACATCGTGATCGGCGACGTGGTCTATGGCGGCACTTACCGGTTCGCCGACCGGTTCCTCAGAAGATTCGGTGTGGACGTGAGCTTCGTCGACGCAACCGACCTCGCTGCGGTTGAAGCTGCCGTCACGCCGCACACCAGACTGGTCTTCACCGAGACCCCGGCGAACCCCACTCTGAAGGTGACCGACCTGGCAGGCGTGTCTGCGATCTGCCGGGACCGCAGTCTCCTCCACGTGAGCGACAACACATTCCTAACGCCCTATTACCAGCGCCCTTTCGAACTGGGAGCGAACATCGTCATCCACTCCACGACCAAGTTTCTCGACGGTCATAATGCGACGCTCGGCGGCGCGGTGGTCGTGGACAGCGACGAGCTACAGGAAAAGATCGCCTTCGCCAGGATTTCGGCGGGACTTGTCATGTCGCCGATGGTTGCCTGGCTGACACTCCAGGGTTCGAAGACCCTCAGCGAGCGGATGGACCGCCAGTCGGCCAACGCCGATCAAATCGCACACTGGCTCCAAGGCCACACGAAGGTCGACTACGTCACGTATCCCGGTCTCGCCAGCCATCCCGCGCACGACCTGTCACTCAAACAGGCCTCCGGATTCGGAGCGATGGTCTGTTTCGAAGTGCATGGCGGGGTCGAAGCCGCCAAGAGACTGATGGACTCGATACAGCTATGGAGTCTTGCCGAGAATCTGGGATCGGTTGAATCGCTCATAACCCACCCGGTAACGATGACCCATGCCGCCGTTCCCAGGGATCAGCGGATAGCCGGAGGGATCACCGATGGACTGGTTCGTCTCAGCGTTGGCCTGGAGGACGTCGAGGACCTGATCGCCGCCCTCGAGGCCGCCCTGTCAAACGTCTAGCCAGATGGTCGTCTCACCCTGACCAGGGCGTCACGGGCGAATAACGAGGCTTCTTCGGCCACCACGGGACGACGGACAACCTGAGCCTCGACGATGGTGAGGCCTTTCAGATGTTCCAGGATCGCATCCACGTCCCAGAGGAGTTCGGGGTACTGCGGGCCCCCGTACCCCTCCTCCAGATTCGAAACGTCGTGCCCGATGAGAAACATCTCGCCACCCGGTCTGAGCCAGGTGCGGCTGCGTTCCAGGACGGAGGCAAACTCCTCGGGACCGAGGTGGAGGTAGGCGATGAGAACCAGATCGACCTCGCCCGATGGCTCCCAAACGGAAATGTCGGCAACGACGAATTCCACGTCGGAGCCCCGCTTGGCGCCTCTGGCCGCCGCCTCCTCCGAGAAGTCGACCGAGATCATCTTCCAGCCCAGTGAGGCCAGCCAAATCGCGTTGCGGCCCTCACCCCCCGCCAGGTCGACGCCGGTACCTGGTGTCACGGTCCTCAGGCGATCGGCTACGAAGAGGTTCGGCTCAACGGACCACAGATGGTCGGTCGATCGATAACGTTCATCCCAGGCCGCTGCGTCCATTGTTATCCAAACTCGATGCCCTGCGCCAACGGCAGGTCGTCCCCCCAGTTGATTGTGGTCGTCTGACGGCGCATGTACGCCTTCCATGCGTCCGAACCCGCTTCGCGCCCTCCTCCGGTCTCCTTCTCACCGCCGAAGGCCCCGCCGATCTCGGCACCCGACGTACCGATATTGACGTTGGCGATTCCGCAATCCGATCCGACATCGGACAGAAAACGTTCCGCGCTCCGGACAGACTCGGTGAATATCGCCGAAGACAAACCCTGGGTCACTCCGTTCTGGATCTCGATGGCATCTTCGAGAGTGTCGAATTCGATGACCCAAAGGATCGGAGCAAACGTCTCCTGCTGCGTTATCGGCGCATCCTTGGACACAATGGCGATGGTGGGCTCGACGAAGAATCCGTCGCGCTCGATCCGCTTTCCGCCGGTGACTATCCGGGCTCCCTGCTCTCTGGCTATGTCGAGAGCCACCATCATGTCGGTGATCGCACTTTCGCCTACAACCGGGCCCATGAGAATGCCCTCTTCCATAGGGTCACCGATCGGTATCTGCTTGTAGGCATCGGCGAGGCGATCCACCATCTTGTCAGCAATCGCGGAGTGGACCAGCAGACGACGCAGGCTGGTGCACCGCTGCCCGGCCGTTCCGACTGCGGAGAACAGGACCGCCCGAACCGCAAGATCGAGATCAGCGTCATCCATGACAATGATGGCGTTGTTACCCCCGAGTTCGAGGATGGTCCGGCCCATTCGCTGCGCCACCGCCGGCCCCACGATTCGACCCATATCGCACGAACCGGTGGCGGAGATGAGCGGGATCCGGGTGTCGTGGTTCATCCGATCCCCCACGACCCTCCCGGTGCCAAAGGCGAGGTTGAAGACCCCCTCGAAACCCGTTCCCTCCATCACTTTTTGGGCGATCTTGGTGACGGCGATGGCTGTGAGCGGGGTCCGTTGCGAAGGCTTCCACACAACTGCATCGCCGCAAACTGCGGCGATGGCTGCGTTCCAGGACCAGACGGCCACCGGAAAATTGAAGGCGGAGATCACACCAACAAGGCCCAGGGGATGCCACTGCTCGTACATCCGGTGGCTGGGCCGTTCCGACGCCATGGTGTTGCCGTAGAGCTGCCGGGAGAGTCCCACGGCGAAGTCACAGATATCCACCATCTCCTGAACCTCTCCGACGCCTTCGGGGAGGATTTTGCCCATCTCCAGCGTGACCAGGGCACCGAGGGCATCGATGTTCTCGCGAAGGGCATCGCCAAGTGCGCGGACGTATTGGCCGCGTTTGGGCGCAGGAACGAGACGCCACCGTTGGAATGTCTCCGCCGAATTGAGGATGACTTCTTCGTAATCGTCCAGTGAAGCCAAGCTCACGGTGGCCATGACCCCGCCCGTCGTTGGGTTTATGACCTCGACCGAGCCGCCATGACCGTCCAGCCATGCTCCGGCGAAGACGCCGGAGTTGTGGTCCTCGAGGCCGAGTCTGTCGAAAACGTCTTTTCTGTTCATCGCGCGGCCACAACTTCGATCTCGACGAGAAAGCCGGCAGGCAGGGCCCCGACCTGAACTGCCGATCTTGCCGGCGGCGGGCCGACGAAGTACGAGCCATATACCTCGTTGACAACCGGATAGTCAGCAATGTCCGCGAGAAACACCGTGGTCTTGACGATGTCGTCGTAACCCAACCCGATGTCTGCGAGCACACCTCCGACGTTGCTCATCACCTGATGCGTCTGGGCGACGACTTCGTCGGGAGCCCGACCGCCAGTCTCGGGGATGAGGCCTACCTGACCACTCAAGAACACCAGGCCAGCCGCTTCGGTGGCGATGGAATAGGGACCGACGGACTTTGCAGCCGAAGGGGTTGCGGGTACGGATTTGGGCAACGTAACTCCTTGGACAATGAACCCCGAGCGTACCCGATGGACGGCACTTCTCGACCGGCCGCCGGGCCGATCAGAGAACGGGGATGGGCAAGCCCGCCAAAGAGCAAAACTCTGAGGTGTGACGAGATCCGAGAAGTGTGATGCCGGTCAGGGTCGAGAGATGACCCGGTTCAGGTCAGGAGAATGAGTTCCCACATCCGCAGGTGCGGCTGACGTTCGGGTTGTTTATGGAAAAACCGGTCTCCATCAGCCCATCCTTGTAGTCCAGGGTGGACCCCTTGATCATCTCTGCACTTTGTGGGTCGACCACGACCCGGACATCGTGGAACTCCTCAACGATGTCGTCATCGTCTATCTGACTGTCGAAGTACATCTCGTACGAGAAGCCGCTGCACCCTCCGGGGCGGACAGCCATTCTCAGCGCCAATCCAGGGTCCGACTCGGCGGCGATCAACTCACGGATCTTGCCCGCGGCGAAATCGGTGACTGTGACCGTCTTCTCGGGTCTGGCTGATTTGATGTTGAGTATTTGAGTCATAAGAACCTTTTGCCTTGACCATCCATGATAGCCCCTCAAACAGATAGCGCTATTGACACTATGGCCGTAGTGGAAATTAGCATCTGATGATGGTCACCAGGGAAGAGGTCCTCAAGACACTCGAAGGAGTTCAAGATCCTGAACTCGGCGGAAACGTCGTAGAACTCGGGATGATCACCCACGTTCTGGTGAGCGGCTCCACTGTCGATGTTGGCCTCGCATTGACCATCGCCGAATGCCCGCTGCGAAACCAGATCGAAAACGACACGCTCCGGCGAGTTCGCTCGATGCCGGGGGTGGCGCAGGCGACGGTTCAGATCACCGCCATGACCAAAAAGCAGCGCGGCGAACTGATGTCCGTGGCGAGACGCCGCATCAGGGAGAACGCCGAACCGACCAGAGTGCCACCCACCACTCGGGTGATTGCGGTCAGCTCTGGAAAAGGCGGCGTCGGCAAATCTACGGTCTCGGTGAACCTGGCCGTGGCGCTGGCCAAGCAAGGATTCGAAGTCGGGCTCCTCGACGCCGACATATGGGGTTTCTCGACGCCGAGGATGCTCGACGCCGAGGCACGGCTCCAGGCCGATGCCAAAACCAAACTCATCAAGCCCATAAACGCCCACGGCATCTGGCTCGTTTCGACGGGACTCATCATCGAGTCCGAAGAGACTGCGCTCATGTGGCGTGGCCTGATGCTGTCGAAGGCCCTCGAACAGTTCCTCAAGCAGGTGGATTGGGGTCCCCTCGATTATCTCATCATCGACATGCCCCCCGGAACCGGTGATATCCAAATGGCGCTCACCAGAATGCTTCCCCAGGCCGAGATGGTGGTGGTCACCACTCCACAGCGGGCGGCTCAGAAGGTGGCCATTCGGGTCGCCGACATGGCACGCAGATCCCACATGCCGATCGTGGGGGTGATCGAAAACATGACAGGGGACGTATTCGGGAAAGGGGGCGGAGCCCTTCTTGCCGAAGATCTCGGAGTTCCCCTCCTGGTTTCCATACCCCTCGATCAAGAAGTCGTGGCGGGGGGTGATAACGGAATACCCGTTGCCCTCGAGGCGGCCAGCCCGGCAGGCAAGTCCCTCACTGAGGCGGCGGAGGTGTTGGTGAAACTCGTTCCACCTGCGAGTGTCGAAACCTGCACGGGTCGAATCGCCAAGCTTCTCGAGAGTCTGGATGCAGGCGCCGCCTAGCGTTCGCCCCGCCAACGCCTAGGAACCCGGCCATCCGCCTGACCCGCATGCCTTGGGACTAGTCACAAGGCGCATCAGTCAAACAGTACTTG
>JBFHXF010000103.1:0-6777 GCA_041599115.1 Acidimicrobiia bacterium | reverse complement strand
GTTGGTGTCTTCTGGCATCCCAGCCGGGTGGTAGTGGCGACCAACATCCTCGAACAACTCCCGGTCTCATTGATCCGCGAAGGGCTCGCCGAGGCTCTCAAGACAGGTCTGATAGGCGACCCGGAGCTCTTCGCCCTTCTGGAGCAGGACGGAGCTTCTGCGCCGATTGCTGACGTGGTGCGCAGATCACTCATGGTGAAGGGCCGGGTGGTGGCCGAGGATGAGAGGGATCACAACACGAGGGTGTTCCTCAATCTGGGACATACTGTCGGCCATGCCATCGAATTCGCCTCGACGTTCTCACATGGAGAGAGCATTGGTCTGGGAATGGTGGTCGCGGCCCATATCTCCGAGAAGCGGATCGGATTCAACGACAGAGATAGGGTCGCGGCTGCGATCGAGAGATTGGAGCTTCCGATCGAAGTGGCCGGCTTGGATCGGGCCAGAGTCAAAGATCTCCTGCGTCATGACAAGAAGAGGGACGCTACGGGATTGCGCATGGTCCTTCTCGAAGCCATCGGGCAGCCCTTGCTGAGCCATGTCGAGGAGGCCGAGATCGACGATGCCCTGGGCGCGATAGGGCTTTGAGCTGGGTACCGTGCTGGCCGACCGTCGAGGAACCCAAGATTGATAAGCACCAATGACGTAAGACCGGGAATGGCGCTCGAGCTGCCCGACGGGCTGTTCAACATCGTCGAGTACCAGCACGTCAAGCCGGGAAAAGGCAAGGCATTCGTCCGCATGCGGTTGAAGAATCTCGAAACCGGCCAAGTGCTCGATCGAACCTTCAGGGCGGGTGAGAACGTCGAACAGGCGTACATCGAGCGGAGGGACCATCAGTACCTCTACAAGGACGACCTCGGCTACCACTTCATGAACCTCGACGATTACGGCCAGATAGCCCTGACTACCGAGGACGTCGGCGACGCAAAGGGATATCTCGTCGACGGCATGACCGCGGCCCTCTCGCTCTATCAGGGGACCCCTATTGGCGTCGATCTGCCGGCTTCGGTGGAGCTGGAGGTGACCTACGCCGAACCCGCGGTCAAGGGTGATACCCGGACCGGAGCGACCAAGCTGGTGACCCTGCAGACGGGTCTCGAGATCCAGGTCCCGTTGTTCGTCGATCAAGGTGACCGAGTGAAGGTCGACACCAGGACGGGCCAGTACCTGACGAGGGTATGAGACCCGATGCACCCGTCCCGGCGGCGATTCCTGCCCGGGTCTCCGTTGCCGACCTGGCGACCGCCATCGGAAGATCGATCAGCGAGGTTCAAGCGGTTCTCGAGGCCCGAGGCGAGGCGTTCGCACCCGGCGATCTGATGGGCCCGGATGTCTCGGCAGCCGTGGCGGACACTCTGGGGGGTCTTGTCACGATCGAGACCAGAGATCTCGCCCTGGAGTCGCTGTACGCGATGGAAGTCCGCGGCGATGAGGTCATCCCGCCCCTTCCACCCCGGGCCTACTCGTTGGTCCGGGGGGTCCTGGAGAATCTCGAGGGTCTCGATCATGAGATCGAGGCAGCGTCGGAGCACTGGTCGGTTGCCCGGATGCCATTGATCGATCGGACCATCTTGAGGATGGGCCTGTACGAATTGAAACACGACGTCGACACCCCCACGGCGGTGGTTGTCTCCGAGGCGGTACGTCTGGCCAAGAGTTATTCAACCGAAAGGTCGGGATCCTTCGTCAACGGGGTTCTCGCCTCCCTGGCCAGGGTCAATCGGGCCTGATTCCTCGGTCTGGGGATTGGGGACGAGTTGCGGCTATGCTCGCACCCGACCTTTAAGCGACGGTCCAGCGAGGCCGGCAAGGAGACATGATGGGTCAGGCCCCATCGGCCCCGGAGGTAGTCCGGTGCCACATGTGATGACGGAGGCGGACATGGGGAGGGCACTCCGCCGCATCGCTCACGAGATCCTCGAAAGACAACGCGGCGCAGATGAGGTCGTCCTCGTCGGAATCCATACCCGCGGGGCTCATCTCGCCCGTCGCATAGCCGATTTCATGTCGAAGGTCGAAGGACTGGAGGTCCCGGTCGGGGTCCTGGAAGTGGGGCCGTACCGGGACGACCTGGCGATCCGCCGGCGTGACAACGCCCGCCCTACCGACATCCCTGTTTCGCTCGAGGGCATGAGCGCAGTTGTGGTCGATGATGTCCTATTCACCGGGCGGACAGTCCGCGCTGCCCTGGACGCCTTGACCGAAATCGGTCGGGCCCGCCACACCCAGCTTGCCGTTCTCATCGATCGGGGACACCGGGAATTGCCGATCAGGGCCGACTACGTGGGCAAGAACATGCCAACGAGCGAAAACGAGAGGGTGACCGTGCGCGTGATCGAGGAGGACGGGACCGATGGCGTCTGGATAGAGAGTTCCTCCCATTGAGAGATCTGATCACGCTCTCGGGTTTGTCGCGATCCGAGTTGGCCTCCCTCATCACGCTGGCTTCGGCCAGGGCCGATCAATTGAACCATGGACGGCGGCACACCGATGAGCTCCGGGGCAAAGTCGTTACTTCACTCTTTCTGGAGGCCTCAACCCGGACCCGACTCTCCTTCGAGCAGGCGGCGCGCTTTCTCGGTGCCGATGTCATGACTTTCGACCCCGCCACTTCTTCGGCGCAAAAAGGCGAGAGCCTCGAAGACACCGCGAGAACGCTGGCCGCGATCGGCACGGACCTGTTCGTGGTGCGACACACCCGGGAGGACGGTCCGACGGCCGTCGCGCTGGCGACCGGCATCCCGGTGGTGAGCGGCGGCGCGGGCCGAAAGGAGCATCCGACCCAGACACTTCTCGACGCGGTGACCCTGCAGCGCAGATTCGGCGGAATTGCCGGGCTGACGATGGCAATAGTGGGGGATGTCGTCAACAGCAGGGTGGCGGGTAGTCATCTCATTGCGCTTCCCACGCTCGGGGTGCAGGTCATATTGGTTGGGCCCAAGTCGCTTTTGCCCGGCGAGGTTCCCCAGGGCGTCCGGGTCTCCGAAGACCTCGATGCCGTGCTCCCCGGTCTGGACGTGATCTACATGCTCCGGATCCAAAAAGAACGTGGAGCGGACACCGGGTTCGACACGGATGGGGCCTACTCGGAGGCGTATGGCCTCGACGCGAGACGTGCCGCGATGTTGCCCTCCCATGCCGTTGTGATGCATCCCGGGCCCATGAACCGCGGTGTGGAGATAGCCGATCAGGTGGCAGACGGGCCCAGGTCACTGATCGAGGAACAAGTGTCCATGGGTGTCCCGACGAGAATGGCCGTCCTGGCAGGCTGTCTTGAGGACGCTCGATGATTCTCATCACGGGTGCTCTGGTCATGACGAACGACGGCTTCATCCCCACCGACGTCCTGATCGACGGGGACATTGTGTCCTCGCTCGGTGCCATGACACCGCCGCCAGGCGCGAGGGTCATCGAGGCGGAGGGGATGGTCCTCGGCCCGGGGCTAGTCGACATCCATGTCCATTTTCGGGAGCCGGGCGAGACGTGGAAAGAGGACATCAGAACCGGCTCCGAGGCGGCAGCGGCTGGGGGATTCACCGCGGTGGTGACCATGCCCAACACGCTTCCTGCCGTCGACACCCCGGATCTGGCGGCCGAGATCCAAGCCATCGGGAGACGCACCGGGATGGTCGAGGTTGCAGTGGCCGGTGCGATCACCGAAGGTCGCCTCGGCGAGAACCTCGCCGACATCACAGGGATGTATCAATCGGGCGTCCGGATCTTCAGCGACGATGGCAATGCCGTCGCCGACGCCGCCCTGCTGGGCGAGGCGATGAACCTGGCCGCCGACCTGCCGGGGGCGATAATCGCCCAGCACGCCGAGGATGCGGCAGCGACCCACGGTGGGCTCATGCACGAAGGTGAGGTCTCACGCGCCCTGGGAATCGCCGGTCTGCCTGTCGGCGCCGAGACCGGGGTCATCCAGCGTGATATCGGATTGGCGACCCGGACGGGGGCGCACCTTCATGTTCAGCACGTCTCCGCATCGGACAGTGTGGCGCTCATCGATGCCGCGAAAGTTGCCGGGGTGAGGGTGAGCGCCGAAGTGACTCCCCACCATCTGACCCTCACAGAAGATGCCGTTCGGTCGCTCGATCCCAATTTGAAGATGTACCCGCCGCTGCGATCCGCCACGGATCGAGCCGCCCTGGTGGACGCCCTGAAGAGCGGAACGATCGATGCGGTGGCAACCGATCATGCTCCCCACACTCCCGGGGAGAAGGACGTCGGATTCGAAAAGGCCCCGCGTGGTGTGATCGGGCTGGAGACGGCTTTTCCGTTGGTGCTCGAATCCCTGGGTGGCGATCTGGGGCTGACCTTCGAGAGGATGAGCATTGCCCCGGCTCATCTTGCAGGGCTGTCCCGTCAGGGGCATCGCGTCGCCCCCGGCCAGCCCGCCAACCTGGTTCTGGTTGATCCTCTCGCCAATTGGTCGGTTGCTCGGTTCCGATCGAAGTCCTCCAACAGCCCCTTTGCGGGCCGGATGTTGACGGGAAAGGTGATGGCCACGATCTACGACGGTCAGCTCGTCTATGAGGCAGAGCGCGATGGGTGAATCTCGACCAGCGATTCTCTGCACGGCGGACGGCGAGACATTTCGAGGCCGATCGGTTGGCGCGGTCGGGGTCGCAACCGGCGAAGGGGTGTTCAACACCTCGATGAGCGGATATCAGGAGATCCTCACCGATCCGAGCTATGCCGGCCAGGTTG
Organism: Acidimicrobiia bacterium; assembly: GCA_041599115.1. Classification (GTDB taxonomy): domain Bacteria; phylum Actinomycetota; class Acidimicrobiia; order Spongiisociales; family ZC4RG35; genus JACZUI01. The sequence continues at coordinate 2,064 of JBFHXF010000103.1, read as the reverse complement.
TGGTCATGACGGCTCCGCACATCGGGAATTACGGCGTGACCGGTTTGGACGACCAGGCGGCGCGGCCTTTCCTGGCCGGATTCGTGATGCGGGCCCTCTCACGCCGCGATTCCAACTGGAGATCGCAGGGAAACCTGGACGACTTCATGTCATCGAACGGGGTGATCGGGATCGCCGATGTCGACACCAGAAGGCTGACACGCCATATCCGAGATCGTGGAGCGATGCCCGTAGCCATTGGTGTCGACGTCGATGAGCGGGATCTTCTCTCGATCGCGGCGGAAGCTCCCGACATGAACGGCCGGGACCTCGCCTCCCTCGTCACGACCACGGAGCCCTACACGATTGCTGCCGACCGGGCGCGGATCGGGCGGGTCGTTGCGATCGATCTCGGCATCAAGCGGGACATCCTGACCAATCTCAGCGGTCGGGGTTTCGAGGTGGTGGTGGTTCCAGCCGGCATCAGTTCGGCGGCGCTCCTGGAGATGTCACCCGACGGGGTGTTTCTCTCCAACGGGCCCGGAGACCCCGGCCCTTTGACCGTCACGACAGAGACCGTCCGGGGGCTGTTGGGGGTGGTGCCGCTCTTTGGGATATGTCTCGGGCATCAGGTTCTCGGCCTTGCCCTCGGTGCCACGACCTTCAAGCTGCCGTTTGGTCACCACGGGGGAAACCACCCGGTGAGGAGGCTGGAGGACAATCGTGTGCAGATCACGTCCCAAAACCACGGTTTCGCCGTGGACCTCTGGGCCCTCACCGGCGAGGCGGCGCCGGCCAGGTACGGTCTGGTCGATCGCAATCTGCTCCCGGAACGGGTCGAGTCACAGTATGGCGGTGTCGTTCCCACCCACCAGAACCTCAACGACGGGACACTCGAAGGGTTGAGGCTCCAGGACCTACCTGCATTCTCGGTGCAATACCACCCCGAAGCATCGCCCGGCCCGCGTGAATCAGCCGTCCTCTTCGATGAGTTCGCCACGCTCGTGGAACGGGGAGTCTGATGCCGGCCAGGAGTGACATCCGCTCGATCTTGCTGATCGGATCCGGCCCGATCGTCATCGGCCAAGCCTGCGAGTTCGACTACTCAGGAACCCAGGCGGCCAAGGTACTGCGGGCCGCGGGATATCGGATCATCCTGGTGAACTCGAATCCGGCGACGATCATGACCGATCCCGAGTTCGCCGACACGACATACATCGAGCCGATCACCCCCGATGTAGTGGAAGAAATCATCGCCCGGGAGAAGCCAGATGCCCTTCTCGCGACTCTCGGGGGGCAGACCGCCTTGAACGTCTCCTCGGACCTGGCGCGACGCGGTGTGCTGGCGCGACACGGCGTGGAGATGATCGGTGCTGGACTGGAGGCCATCGACAACGCCGAGGATCGGGGTCGCTTCAAGGAGACCATGGAGTCGGTGGGTCTCGAAGTGCCGAAGGCCGGCTACGCCCACAACGTGGGCGAAGCGATGCGAATTGCCGCCGAGATCGGGTTTCCCGTGATGATCCGGCCGTCATTCATCCTCGGTGGCGGCGGCACGGGTCTGGCGGACAACGAAGAACAGCTGATCCAGGTGGCGCGGTACGGGCTGGAGACGTCGCCGGTCGGGGAGATTCTCGTTGAGGAGTCGGTGGCCGGCTGGAAGGAGTTCGAGTTGGAGGTGATGCGCGACTCCAACGACAACGCAGTGATCGTTTGTTCGATTGAGAACGTCGACCCGATGGGCGTGCACACCGGGGATTCGATAACCGTGGCCCCCATCCAGACACTGTCCGATCGGGAGTACCAGGAGATGCGAGACGACGCCATAGCGGTTCTGCGCGCCATCGGCGTGGAGACCGGAGGTTCCAACGTCCAATTCGCCGTGGACCCGGCGACGGGGCGCCGACTGGTGATCGAGATGAATCCGCGAGTGAGCCGATCCTCCGCTCTGGCATCCAAAGCGACCGGATTTCCCATCGCCAAGATTGCGGCCCTGCTGGCGGTGGGATACACACTGGACGAAGTGGTCAACGACATCACCGGGGCCACTCCGGCGTCCTTCGAACCCGCCCTGGATTATGTTGT
>JBFHXF010000102.1:0-6791 GCA_041599115.1 Acidimicrobiia bacterium | reverse complement strand
GTTACCAAGGCTCAAATCAAGGAAATTGCCGAGATAAAGATGCCCGACCTCAACGCCATCGATCTCGATGGAGCTATGAAGGTCGTTGAGGGCACCGCCCGCTCGATGGGGATAACCGTCGACGGCTGAGTTCTCGAACAACAGACACGACGTGGGAGGCCGAGCGGCCGTCTGGACCACAAGGAGACAACATGGCAAGGCACGGAAAGAAGTACCGGGAAGCGTCACAGCGGTACGACAAGCTGACCCCCTACCCGGCTGCCGAGGCGCTGGAACTGGTCAAGACCCTGGCCTCGGCCGGGTTCGACGAGACGGTGGAGGCGGTATTCAATCTCGGTATCGATCCCAAGAAGGCCGATCAGCTGGTGCGCGGGACGGTCTCGCTGCCCCACGGCACCGGAAAGGACGTCCGGGTCATCGTATTCACCTCTGCGGACAAGGAGAAGGAGGCCGTTGAGGCCGGCGCCGACCTGGTCGGTGGCAAAGAGCTCGTGGAACAACTCCAGGCTGGAGGCGATCTCAATTTCGATGTCGCCATCGCCACGCCTGACATGATGTCCGAGGTGGGAAAACTGGGCCGGATCCTGGGTCCACGGGGTCTAATGCCTAATCCAAAGGCTGGCACCGTCAGCCAGGACGTGGGCAAGACGGTCGCTGAGTTCAAGGCTGGTCGAATCGAGTACCGCAACGACCGTTACGGGAACGTGGCGGTACCCATGGGCAAGGTCTCGTTCGAGGCCGAGCAGCTCACCGCCAATCTGGCAAGTCTCTCCGCGGAGTTGTTGCGCGCCAGGCCGGCGGCCGCCAAGGGCCGTTATGTGAAACACCTCTCGGTTTCTTCGACGATGGGGCCCGGCGTGAAGGTGGACGTGGGCCATATCGAAGACTTCGCCAAGACGGCTCACTGAATGCGAACGTCGCTGAAGACATGGAAAAGGCCCCCTCGGAGAGGGGGCCTTTTCGCGAAGCGGGGGTCTCAGTGCTTCGTACGCCGTGGGCAAGAGGGTCTCGGTTTGCCAGGTCCACCGTCCTCGCTCGACCGGTCAACCGTCTGTGGACCAGGGTAGGGCTGGTCGTCGTCCGCCGATCGTGCGGCCCTCCATATTTGGGTCCGAAGAGCGGGCGGGGGCGGTCAGGGACCCGCCCGGTTCTCACGGAGACCCCCTGTTGTCAACTGCCCTAGTGTCGCGCGTGGCGGTGGCAGTGTCCAGGGAGAATCTGGAAGAATTCGCTTCAACCTGAGGTTGGTGGCGCCGGATATGGCCCTCATCCAGCAGAGAAGCGTCCCAACCAGCTTTCGAGCAGCGGGTTGAATACCTCAGGGTGTTCCATGCTGGGGAGGTGGGCGCTGGCAGGCATCACCACCAGGGGTTGATCGCTGAGCAGTCCCGCCAGGTGCTCAGTTCCGGCCATGATGTCCGGGAGGTCGTGTTCACCGACGACGACCACTGTTGGGACTCGGATCTCGTCGAGACGTCCCGCGATAGGCGGTTCCATCCAACTCATGTGGTCGTTTCGCTCATACTCCGTCGTCACCGGTTTGAGATCCATCTCGATGAGTCTCTGCAGGAATTCCTGATTGGTCTGTTCCCAGGTCCTGCCTACGCCGACTCCCCAGACTCGGGCGTCGATCTCGGCGGCCTTCCGCCATTCGCCTGCCTTGAAGATTTCCTCGCTTCCCTCGTACTCAGGAGGCATGTACCAACCGTCCGGAGGCTCCCAGCCAGGCGTGCCCGTCCCGATCACGATCAGTCCGGCGATTCGCCCGGGGATGGACACCGCGATCTCCAGCACGGCCCTGCCGCCCATGGAGCACCCGACCAGGATGATCTCATCCAATCGGAGAGCATCGATGACGGCGAGAAGATCGGAGTGGGGTGAGTAGGACTCGGCCACCCATTCGCTTTTTCCGAATCCACGCATATCTGAACGGATAAAGCGATGACCCGTGACGGGGTCGGCGAATTGCGGATCCCACATGCGACGGTCCGCCACACCGGCATGGGCGAACAGCACGGGGCGCCCTTGCCCGGTTTCCTCGTAGTAGATCTCGGCGGCGCCTGATCGGATGTATCCAGATTCGAGAGTCATCGATCAACCATAAGCCGTGCCGGTCGCTGGTGCCTATCTCCTTCCTTGCGCCGTCAGCGCCATATCCGGCGCCACCTACCTCAGGTACGCGAATTGCCCAAGAACTGACCCGAGGTAGGCTTCGGCTCTGCAACTCCAATAATCCTCGGCCCAAGACCGTCGGTGTCGCAAGACTCAAAGGGAATTTGCCCGCCTGCGCAGGTCGCTCCTCGTGAGCCCCTTGTCCAACGCCGAGGGGCTTATTGATGTCTATCGGAGGAGCGAAATGCCAAGACCAGAGAAGGTCCAGGCTGTTGCCGACATCAGAGAGAGGCTCGAAAGCGCCGAAGCGGTATTCCTGACCGAGTATCGCGGGCTGTCCGTCAAGGCGGTCCAGAAGCTGCGCTCGAGCCTGCGTGAAAGTGGCGCCGAATACAAAGTCGTCAAGATGACCCTGGCCAAATTGGCCGCCGGCGAGGCCGGTCTGGTGGGTCTTGACGAGTACTTGTTAGGTCCCACCGCGCTCGCTTTTGCCAAGACCGATCCGGTCGCGACGGCGAAAGCGCTCAAGGAGTTCTCGAAGGCGAACGAGGTGTTCGTGCTGAAGGCGGGATACTTCTCGGGGAATGTTCTTTCCCCCGAGGAGATCTCCAAGCTCGCTGAGATCCAGCCGCGCGAAGTGCTCCTGGCGATGATCGCCGGAGCCATGAAGGCGCCGCTGTTCAAGGCGGCCGGCATGTTCGGTTCGTTCACTCGGGACGCCGCAACGGTGTTCGACCAGCTTTTGACCAAGAAAGAGTCGGGCGAATTCGTACCGGCTGGGGGTCCATCACAGGCCACCATGCCTGCGGAGGAACCCATGGAAACCGATCAGGCCGGGAAGGCCGAGGAGGAGTAATCAATGGCCAAGATGACCACTGATGAGTTGATCAGCGCATTCGAGGAGATGACCATCCTCGAGCTGAAGGAATTTCTCGACACGTTCGAGGAGAAGTTCGATGTCACTGCCGCCGTGCCGATGGCCATGGCTGCCGCTCCGGCCGCCGGTGACGCTGCTGCCGCTGCTGTGGACGAGAAGGACGAATTCGATGTTGTCCTCATCGCGGCCGGCTCTTCCAAGATCCAGGTGATCAAGGAGGTCCGCTCGTTGACAAGTCTCGGATTGAAGGAGGCCAAGGACCTCGTCGACGGAGCCCCGGCAAGTGTGCTGGAGGCCGTCGATCAGGATGCCGCCAACAAGGCCAAGGACATCCTCGAGGCCGCCGGCGCCACGGTGGAGCTGAGATAAGAGGGTATTGGGTAGTGGGTAGTGAGTATTGGGTAGTGAGTATTGGGTAGTGAGTATTGGGTAGTGAGTATTGGGTAGTGGGGTAACCCATGCCTCATAACCCATAACCCATAACTCATAACTCAGAACTCATAACTCAAAACTCACAACTCAAAACTCATAACCCAGAACTCATAACCCAGAACTCACAACCCAGAACTCAAAACTCATAAACTCATAACGAAAATGGGCCCCACCGGGGGCCCATTTTCTCAAGGGGGCAGATTTCGTTATCCGAAGTAGTCGGCCACCACCGGGGTCTCCCGTTCCCGAAGTCTGACATTGGCGGTGAGCAACTCGAGCTTCTGATCGAGAAGCATCTCGGCCTCGGGAAAACCGGTCTCGGCGAAGAAGGCCTTGACATCGGTCGCGGTCTCCGGTCGGGAGAGGGAGGGCAGTCCGCTTATCGACCATCGCCGGGTGAAGGGGGGGATCACTGCCATCACTTCGGACCAGTGGGTCCGCAAGGCGGTCCAGGCCTCGTCGCCGTGATCGGTGGTGAGCATGAGGATGATCATCAGGTTGATGTTCTGGGTGCGGATTCTGCCTTCGATGATCCGTTCGACAATGAGCTGGCCGGCCTCGGCAAAATTGGCCCGTGCGATGGCCCGGAGATAGCGGACCTCGTCGGCCGAAATGGTGGCTGCCTCGTAGGCCTGCCACAAGATGTCGAAGTCGGAGCGGTCGGCATGATCGGCAACCACGCCCAGCGCCGACACTGCTATCTCCTGGTCGACGGTCTTGGCGGCAATCAGATCACGGACCAGGCTTCGGGATCTCTCGATGGCGGTGGCATCGTCTGCCAAAACGCCGAGAGCTCCAATGAGGCTTCCGCGAAGCTTGCGGATGAGATCCGAATCGCCTTCACGCGCCTCCCATCCCAGTTGCTCTAGCGCCGGGGAGAAGAGGGACGAGGCGAACCTCCGAAAGGCTGGAGCGGCCTCGTCGCTCATGGTGTGATGCTCGAGGTGAGCCAGCCCGCCGATTATCTCCGCCCAGACCGCGTATTCGGTTTCGTCTTCGAACCCTGAGACAAGGTCCAGATAGGCGTTGGAAGGCACCTGGCCCGACTCCATCAAGGCTTTGGCGTCGTTGACCAGAGTGAACCGTTCGATTGCCTCGAGAGCGCCGATGTTCTTCAGAATCCGGGAGGCGAGCTGGTCGCTGTACCTGACCCGGTAGAAACCGTGGGCGCCGGCATTGACGAACACATAGTCCAGAGCACCATCGACCTCGACGTCCTGATCGGCGGTCTTGAGGAGGATCCTCTGCTCGAAAGCCTCCCCGTTGGCCGAACCCTTGACCATCAGCGGCACCTGCCACAGCGTGGTGTCGGTCTCGTCGGGTATCAGCAGGAAGCGTCGTTGTGAGATCCGATACCCACCCTCGGTGGTTTCGACGTCGATCTGGGGCAGGCCCTTCTGGTAGACCCAGGTGTTCATGATCTCGCCCACGGGCCATTCGGAGGCCCCATCGAGCCCTTCCCAGAGATCCGAGGTGTCGGTGTTCCCGTACGAGTGCTTTCGGAGATAGTCGCCGACGCCCTTCCGGAAAACCTCTTCGCCGATGAACTGCTCGATCTGACGTAGGACGGCGGAGCCCTTTCCGTACGTGATGGCGTCGAACATCTCGTCCACTTCGGTTGGCGATTGAACCGGAGACTCGATGGTCCGGGTGGAGGCGAGATGGTCCGTACCGTGTGCCCACGCCTTGTTGCCCAGCTGAAAGGACAGGAATCGGTTCCACTCGGGTCGACGGACGTCGACAGCTTTTTCCTCCATGAAAGTGGCGAAGGCCTCGTTGAGCCAGGCGCCTTCCCACCACCGCAAGGTGACCAGGTTCCCAAACCACTGGTGGGCGATCTCGTGGGCTATGACCTCCAGGCTTCGCTCCAACTCGGCCTGGGTGGCTCGCTCCGTGTCGATGATCAAATAGGAGTCCCGATAGGTGATGAGGCCGACGTTCTCCATGGCGCCTGCAGAGAAGTCAGGGATGGCGATGTGGTCGAGCTTGTCGCCCGGATAGGGGATGCCGTAGTAGTCGGAGAGGTATTCGAGACACCACACCGTCTCGGTCAGGGCGTAGTCGGTGAGATGGAGGTTGCCTTTGGGGACGATGATCCGGGTCGGTATTCCCCTCGTCACAACCGGCTCGGTGGCTTCGAACTCTCCTACGATGAAAGCCAGCAGATAGGTCGACATCTTCATCGTCGGGGCAAAGACGAACGCTACCCGTCCGTCGGGCTGGGTTTCCCGGCTCACCTCGTTGGTGTTGGAGTAGGCCTCGAGCCCATCGGCCACCACCATCGTCGTCTGAAAAGTTGCCTTGAAGTCGGGCTCATCCCAGCAGGGGAACACACGGCGCGCATCGCTTGCCTGACATTGCGAGGTGGCGATGATGTGCTCGTTTCCCGCTTCGTCCTTGAAGACCGATCGGTAGAGGCCGCGCAGCTGGTCGTTGATGATTCCGGTGTAGGTGACACTCAGTGTGTAGTTACCCGGGTGAAGCGTCTTATCGAGAGTGAGCACGGTTCGCTCGTACTCGGTGTCGTAGGAGATTGCCGCGACCTCGATCTGGCGGGAATCGCCGGCGAGCATCACCGACTTCAGATCGAGTTCGGCTGAGTTGAGGACTATTGCCTGGACCGGCTCGACAACGGTTATCGCAATACTGACCTCACCTTCAAAGGCAAAGGTCTCCAGATCGGGTTCGAGTCTGAGGTCATAATGACTGGGAATGACCTGGCGCGGCAGACGATAAGGGTTTTCAGACAACTGGATCCTCGAGAATGTGTGGCCGGCCGATGTTAGTTGCCGGTCTGGTCTTCAAACGAACTGCCCGACCGGCTGGGACACCCCGGCGAGCCTTTACCCTTGTGGATGTGAACGAGCGGTCGACAGTCCTGGTTTCGGTCAACGGGCCCGACCGCCCCGGCATTTCGGCCGGCCTCATGTCAGTCCTCGCGGCGAGCGGTGCCGAGATCTTCGATGTCGAGCAGATCGTCGTGCGGGGACGGCTCACCCTCAATGTCCTGATCGACGTCGAAGGGGAGAAGAACACCATCGGCGACCTCCTCTACTTCGGATGGGAGCGCGGGTTGCAGATCGACTTCGAGGTCGTCGACAAGAAACCCACACCGACCAGACGAATGTCGGTGGTCACGGTTCTGGGGAACCGGATCGGGCCCGACGACTTCGGGGCCGTTGCCTCGGCGATAGCCGATGGCGGGGGGAACATCGAGCGGATATTCCGCCTCTCCCGATACCCGGTGGTCAGCTACGAGCTGGCGGTCTCCAACGGGGACATCGATGTGATCAGGACGGGGCTAATCTCGGCAGCCGCCGCCCGGCCGATCGTCGTTGCCATCCAGCCCGATGGTATTTCCCCGTCGTGC
>JBFHXF010000101.1:0-6804 GCA_041599115.1 Acidimicrobiia bacterium | reverse complement strand
GATCGAGATAACGGACCGTTCCGGTGATTATCCCCAACCTCTCCGTTTCGACCAGAGGCCGCCACTGGAATTCCCAGTTGTCCGGATCGTCGGCGATTTCCTGCCACCAGGTGATGATCTCGGAGACACCGTGAAGCTCGCCCTCGGCGGTCTGTGGGTCGTAGACCGCGTCCGGGGCGAAAAGAGCCCCGATGTGGTCAGGGTCGTTGTCGGTCCAGGCGCCGACGTAGGCGTCCATCCAGGTCTCGAGCCGGGTGCTCGGCGCCGCATCGTCTGGCTCCGAAGCGTCCTCGACCACTCGCAGTTCTCGCATTTGGCCGAAGTTAGTCGCTGCGACCAGATGTCTTGACATCCACAGGCCCCAGACTCCATACTGAAGTCCCACATGACAGATCAAGCGACCTTCGTAGGAGTCATCGTGTAGCGCACGTCGGCTTCTTGCGTGCGCTCAACCCTCCCCACCGGAGGGTTTTTTCTTACCAAAATGACACAGAAACCATTCACCGGATCAAATGCACTTCTCCAGAGCCTCGAATACGAGGGGGTGGAGATGATCTTCGGGGTTCCCGGAGGCGCCATTCTCCCCGCATACGACCCTCTGCTTGACAGTCCGATCCGTCATGTCCTGGCCCGACACGAGCAAGGCGCCGGTCACATGGCCGAGGGATATGCCATAGCGACGGGAGGGGTGGGCGTGGTGATGGCCACATCCGGGCCGGGTGCAACAAACCTGATCACACCGCTCCAGAACGCCCACATGGACTCGACGCCGCTTGTTGCCATCACCGGGCAGGTTCCGACGGCTTCCATCGGCAGCGACGCATTCCAGGAGGCCTACACCACCGGGCTGGCAATGCACTGCACCAAGCATTCATATCTGGTCGCCGAGGTCGATCAGATCCCCTTCATCGTCCACGAGGCCTTCCATCTGGCGTCCACCGGTCGCCCCGGGCCGGTGCTCGTCGACCTACCCAAGAACATCCTCAACCAGACAACTTCGTGGTCGGAGCCCACCCTCGCCGGACTGCCCGGGTACAAGCCGACCAAGAGAGGGCACCCCAAGCAGATCGCCGCCGCCATCGAGATGATCGAATCCGCTGAACGACCCGTGTTGTATACGGGAGGCGGAGTGATCAAGGCGGGAGCGAGCCAGGATCTGTTGGATTTCGCGGTCGAGGCCAACGTCCCTGTGACAACCACGCTGATGGCGAGGGGGGCTTTTCCCGACGATCACCCGCTGGCCCTGGGCATGCCCGGGATGCACGGCAACTACACCGCGACGACCGCCATGCAGAAATGCGATGTTCTCGTTGCGGTCGCAGCGAGGTTCGATGACCGGGTGACAGGGGACGCAGCTTCCTTCGCCCCACATGCCAGGGTGATTCACATCGATGTCGATCCGGCCGAGATCGGCAAGGTGAGAACGGCTCAGGTTCCGATTGTGGGTGACGCCCGCGTCGTCCTGGTGGACTTGCTGGCGCGTCTACGTTCATCAAGGGGGTCGCGGCCCGCTCCTCCCAGAAGCGAGTGGTTGGCCCAGCTTGCGACCTGGAAGAAGGAGAAGCCGCTGGCCTACGAGATGAGCCCGCACGGGCCGATCAAGGCCCAGTACTTCATCGAGAGACTTCATTCCATCACCCGGGGTGACGCCATCGTCGCCTCCGGGGTAGGTCAGCATCAGATGTGGGCTTCGCAGTTCTGGGGTTTCACCCGGGCGCGATCCTGGATCAACTCCGGCGGCCTCGGCACCATGGGCTTTGCCGTCCCCGCCGCCATCGGGGCTAAGGCAGCCCGACCGAAAGACCTGGTGATCGCATTGGACGGAGACGGGTGTTTTCAAATGACGTTCCACGAGCTGATCACCGCTGCCGTCGAGGAGATCCCGGTGAAGGTCTTTGTCTTCAACAACGGCGGCTACGGGATGGTGAAACAGTGGCAGAACCTCTTCTATGGAGGTCGTCTCTCCGCCAGCGTCATGCCCGTCGACACACCCGACTACCCCAAGCTGGCCGAGGCGATGGGGTGCGCGGGCCTGCGAGTCGACCACCCGTGTGACGTCGACTCGGCGATCGAGAAAGCACTGACAGTTGAGGACCGGCCAGTTGTGACCGAAGTCGTGATCGATCCCGATGAGATGTGCTTTCCCATGATCCGCCCGGGGGGCTCGAATGACGACATAGCCATGGGGCCCGGGGACCTCTGATGCAGCACACGCTCTCGGTGATCGTCGAAAACAAACCCGGCGTGCTCGCCCGGGTATCTGCGATGTTCTCCAACCGTGGCTTCAACATCCATTCTCTCGCGGTCGGACCGACCCACGTGGAAGGCCGATCAGCAATAACGCTGGTTGTCGACGCACCGGAGTTGGAGCAGCTCAAGAAACAACTCCACAAACTGGTGAACATCATCAAGGTGCAGGAGTTAGAACCGGGTGAGGCTTTGGAAAGAGAGGTTCTGCTCGTCAAGGTCGGCTGCAGTGCGGGCTCCCGAGGGGAGGTACGCGACACCGCCGGTCTGTTCGATGCCCGAGTTGTCGATATTGCCGACAGTTCGATGACACTCGAGGCCATGGGCACGCCGTCACAACTGGCCTCGTTTCTTGATCGGATGCGTCCCTACGGGATCCTGGAACTGGTCAAATCGGGAAGAATTGCGCTGCGGAAGACTTCCGACATGTTGCCTCCGGTGCGAATTTCCAAACTGGATCCAGCGGGGGATGGCAGCCAACACACCTCCCCCGATCCCTCTCAGTCTTCATAGCTTGCCTGCGCACCTCGCCCCGGCTAGCCCTCGTATGGATACTGGAATCCCAGGCCAGAGCCCTCGGATTCCTGGATCCCGTACCAGTCCATCAGGTTGAATCCCGGTCCGACGTATCGATCGATGCGGCATGAGGCCTCCTCTCCCGGCTCGATCGAGGGTGGCAATCCAGGACACGACACGAGGAACTGGTTCATGTGGAGTCTCACGGCCGATAGGTCGGCTGCTGTTTCACCCCAGTTCATGAGGCGAACCCCGATACAGAACGGAACGCATGGATCGACGGCGACAACGATTCCTGAGGCTCCGGCGGGCATCAGCGGTGGGACGAAGGTCTCCATGCATTGGGCCGTGAACTCGCCGCCTGGAGTTTCCTCCAGCGACGGCCAGATGGGCCCCATCCGACCGGATCGAATGCCGGCGAGGACATCGGAGCCGATCCGTTCGGCCAGGCACGACTCGTCCACGAACACGTGCAGCCGCCACTGGGATCCGCCCCAGCCGAGGACTGCTGGCTCGAACTCTGATTGGAATTCGCCCTCGGAAACTCGATCGAGCACCTGGAATCCGCCAGGTGCGTCGACCTGGCGGCCGAAGCAGTCGTCAGATCTGCCGGGCAGGTGGGTTGACTCATCGACGTTGGCCAGTGCCGTCCAATCCTCGACTCCAGCCATCACAAAGCCATAACCCATCTTGTCGCCGGTGAGCAAGTTGTCGCGAACCACCGCTCCGCGACTCCGGGGCCCGGTCATCTCGTTGTCGGGCATGCACACCACCCAGGGCCCCATCGGGATGCCGTAACGGATGAGTTCGCCGTTCGCCTCTATCCGGTTGCCGACTACACGGGTGCCACCGAAATCGCCGCCGTAAGGACCGGAATCGACCATCGAGATGCCGTAGAACATGATCCGGTGCTCGGCTCGAATCGTGTTCTGACCTATGTAGGAACCGGGTGCCTGAAAGATTACGATCCCGCCGTCCGTGGCGTCGACGATCGTGTTGTGCTCAACGATTGAGTCCCGGCATGCGAGCGAAATGCCGTCAGCGATCACATACTCTGCCCGACCGGCGGGACCGAGCTCGTTATGACGGGCCGCGGCCCGGCGGCACATGAGATCATCCCCGTGACCGAGAACGAGGATCGACCAGCCGCGAGGCTCGAATGCCCTCACCCACTCCACGACGGTGTCGGCGCCGTTACCGCCCCACTCGATGAGACCTCCTGGTGGACCGACGCCCAGCGCGTCTCGGTTTCCATCGATCTGCAAATGGCCCAAATAGGCGCCAGGCTGGTTTGCTGCGCTCACCGCAACAGTGAGATCCGGACTGGCGATCGAAAGTGTCGCACGAGAGCCGTCAGTTGGCTTTCCGAGGGTGTAGAGGGCTTGATCAGGAGCCGTGAACTCGATCGTGTCAGAGAGTTCGAAGATCGATCCGGGGCACAGCACTGCCTGATCGCCTTGGTTGTCCAGAGCAGCGATGATCTGTTCGGTTTTCCCGGAGGCGATGCAGTCTTTATCGCCGCTCTTGGACTCGGTCCCAGGTTCGATCGGGCTCGAGGAAACCCCCGGAACTGACGCTGCCGTCGTCGTCGGGCTGGGGTCGACCGATGAGGGAACCGGCCTTCCACTGGAGTTGGCACAAGATGCCCCGAAAACGAAAGCGAGCATCCCGAGAGCGAGAAGCGTGGTGCGTCTCATCACTAGGCCATCGGGATTCGGGGACGAGTCCTAAAGCCATTCGACGTAAGAGTCCCCGCATCCGGCAGACCATCACGAGGCTTCGCCGTGAGCCTCCCCTCCTTCTCCGGACACATACATACGAACCCGACCCCAAAGCGAACTACGCGGCCACCCCAAATGACCATCCTGGTCAACGACCTTTGTGGGAAGGACAGCTAGCTTTCGACTTGCCACCACCACCGACGTGAAGATGGAGACAGAAGGTGAAGCTTGCTGGAGGGGTAGTCCTGTTGATTACCGGCACAATCTGGATTCTTCAAGGACTGGATGTTGCCTTTGCCCCGAAGAGCTTCATGACCGGGGACAGGATTTGGGTTCTCTGGGGTGCGATGGCCGTGGTTGCCGGTCTTACCCTGACCCAGTCTGCCCGGCGCGGTCGACCAAAGGAGTGAGGCACTCCTGGTGCGACTCGCACCGGCCAATGACTGATCCCCGCAGCCACTATCCCGCTGCTAGTCGAACCAGATATCGAGTAGTCGTTCGTACTCGCCCTTGGCACGCCTCGCTTCTGGAGTCGGCAGCTCGAGTTTGACCCGGGGACCGGGAAACGCATAGAAGTCTCCACTCCCGTATGCGGCCAGACCATCTCCGACTTCGACGTAGCAAAAGCCATTCCCGTCGTACCCGGCCGGCTTGGGATCACCGCGGATGTTGGCGGAGATGGCGGCAGCCACCACCTGAGCGTGGGCTTCGGCGAAGACTCCGGCTTTGGGGAGAAGCATCGAGTTGAGCAGCCTGATGGCAGTCACATCGCCGATGGCATAGACGTTGGGATACCGGGTCTCCAGGTTGTCCACGTCGGCGAGAATCTCCAGGGTCTGGGGATGGACCGGCACGTACCCGGTCTGATCGGTCAGTCCGGCGTCGACCACCAGGGCCGGCGCACGGTGGGGAGGTATGCCTATCAGAAGGTCGTACGGCACAACTTGCCCAGCGAAATGAACGGTGCGGGAAACCGAGTCGATGCTGGTCACACTGTGCTGTGGGTGATAGGCGATACCTCGGTCGGCCATGAAACTTTCGAGCGCCTGGCCGACGACCGGGCCTGCCACCGCCATCGGGACCGACTCTGGCGTGTAGAGCGAGACCTCGCTCCGATCGCGGATGCCCCGCTCGCGCAGTAGCCCTTCGACGAGCATCGCGGCCTCGTACGGTGCCGCCGGGCAACGGAATGGGGCCCCGGCCACCAGTACAACGATCCGGCCCCCTTCGAACCCTGCAAGCAGCTCGCCCAATTCAGCTGCGTCGCGACCCGCATAGAGATTGTGGGCGGCCTGCGAGAATCCCGGCACCGACTCGGGTGCCAGTTCGGCTCCGAGAGCGATCACCACGTAATCACCAACAAGCTGACCTGCGTCGGTCTCCACGGTGCGCCCTTCGGGATCGAATCCGGTGGCTGCAGCGTGAATCCACTCGATCCCAGGACGGCGGAGATTCCCCATCCTCCGCTCGACCTCTTCGAGACCGGCCCGCTCGCCCGTCATGAGCCACATATACGACACACATAATCCAAAAGTGTCACGACGCTCGACGACAACTATCCGATGTTCCGCCGGCAACGAGTCCCGAAGGTGGTGGGCGGCCGTAAGCCCACCCCATCCCCCTCCCAGGACTACACCTGTTTTAGGTGCCATAAGTCGCCCCAGGGCCCACCAATCGTCGCCCTGCCAACGGAACTCCCAATAGGGTACAAAGTCACATTCGGCTAGCTGAGCCGACAGCGCCACCGGTGAAGAGACCCGTTAACCATGTTCGGCCGGGCGCAGCCTTTCAGTCGGTGGAGGCTCCGGCCGTCCGGCGTTGCTCAGACTTCCTACGAACCGGTATCCAGTCGTGTTGGGTGAGGTAGGAGACGCCATGGATTTCACAGAGCAAGCCGCGCGGGGAGATGAAGACAGCTGGGGCCGAACATTCACGGCAGGCTCGAGATTCAGGGGTGCGCAGGCCGTTGTCGGCGCGCCTCACTGCGAGTCGAGCTCGTAGCGAGGCGTTGGGATGCCTCGCCGGGTCACCCAGTCGCTCACCAGTTTGACACTGACATGACCACACGCGGCACAGACAAGACGCTCCATGCCCGCGACCGAGCTTGCGATCGTGTGTTCGTGGCTACACCGACTGCGCCTGTTGCGGCGGGTGCTTGCAGGTCTCAATCTCTCCTCCTCAAATACCGTGGACTGCCGTTGGATAGATCGGATTTGAGCAAGAAACCTTGAGACGGATCCCAGCTCACAGGGAGTTTGACGTCGCCACCCCACACGGCTGCTCACGGCGGTTGGCTAATCGTGATGGAGGTGTGTTGAAG